>DATHRY010000061.1:0-17547 GCA_035464715.1 Longimicrobiales bacterium | reverse complement strand
TCAGAAGATCTCCACGGTGAGGTAGCGTCCGGGATTCTCCCGAAGGTCCACCAGCAGGTCGTTGAGGCTCACCAGCGCCGCGTCCATGCTGGTGTAGAGGGTCTCGTCCTGGGAGAGCCGGCCCAGGGTCCCCTCACCCCGGGCCATGCGTCCCACCACCGTGTCCAGATTGGACAGGACGGCGTCGAGCCGATCCTGGGTGGCGTTGAGCTCCGCCAGGAGCGAGTCGGCCCGGGCGGCCGCGCTGGCGATGTCCGACCCCGCATCGGCGGCCCCCTCGAGTCCGGTCGCGGTTCGATTGAGGCTCTGGGTGAGGCGGCTCAGCTCCTGCCGCTGCTCCTCCACCGTGCCCCGGAGTTCCCTGGCCAGCACGAGGACCTCCTGGGTGGTCCCCTGGACCGAGGACACCGTCCCGCTGTCCAGGAGGGTCTGGAGCCGTCCCATCAGGTCGGTGGCCTGCTCCCCCAGCGCCCCGGCGCTCTCCATGAGCCCGCCGCCCTGGTCCTGGCCCGGGATCGTGTCCCCGGAGGAGAGGTAGGTGGTGCCGTCTCCGGGCTGGACCTCCACCGTACGCCCGCCGAAGAGCCCCGACTCCGCGAGCAGCGCCGAGGACCCCTCGGGGATCTGCCACTCGTCGTAGAGCTCCAGGGAGACGTTCACGCGGCCATCGGGCGTCATATCGAAACCGGCGACCCGACCGATGATGACCCCACGCATCTGGACCGGATCGCCCCTCCGCACACCCCCGGCATCGTTCAGCTGGGTGACCAGGTTGTACCGTCCCCGGAACATGGCCGGCTCGGTGAGGAGGAAGAGGACCGTGATGAAGGAGACGAGGCCCAGGAGCACGAAGGCCCCCACACGGACGTGGCTGGCCCCCCGGTCCCGCGGGGTGGCCTCGAGGATCTCCATGTCACTGGGGCCGGAGCCCGAATTCACTGGCGTCATAGAATGTCGTCCATGTCCAGAGCCCGGACCGCCGCCTGGCGATCCACGAAGGCCTGCACCACCGGGTCGTCGCTGTTCCGGAACGCCTGGGGGCTTCCGCAGAAGCGCAGGGTCCCGTCCTTCAACATCGCCACGCGATCACACATCTCCAGCCCGCCCTCGATGTCGTGCGTCACCACGAGGGAGGTGGTCTGGAGCTCCTTGGAGAGCGACATGATCAGCCGCTCCACCGCCGCGGTGTTCACCGGATCCAGCCCGGTGGTCGGCTCGTCCCAGAGAAGGATCTGGGGCCGTCCCACGATGGCGCGGGCGATGCCGACACGCTTCCGCATCCCCCCGGACAGCTCCGAGGGAATCTGGTCCAGCACCTCGCTCGGTTCGAGGTTCACCAGCTCCAGCGCCTCCCACACCTTGCGACTGGTGACGTGCCGGCTCTCTGAGGCGAGCACGTCCTCCGGAATGCCCATCGTGACGTTCTCGTAGACGTTCATCGAGTCGAAGAGCGCGGCGTTCTGGAAGACGTAGCCCACCCGGCGCCGCACCCGGTCCAG
This sequence comes from Longimicrobiales bacterium, assembly GCA_035464715.1. Classification (GTDB taxonomy): domain Bacteria; phylum Gemmatimonadota; class Gemmatimonadetes; order Longimicrobiales; family Gaopeijiaceae; genus Gaopeijia. The sequence continues at coordinate 16,048 of DATHRY010000061.1, read as the reverse complement.
CGCCCCATCCGATCCGAAGTAGACCGATTCCCCGTCGACGACGACGTCGCCCCGGTCCGGCGTGATGAGGTCGATGGTCGTCTTGAGGAGGACGCTCTTCCCCGTCCCCGAGGGCCCGAAGAGGGCGAACATCTCCCCGGTCTCGACCTGCAGGTCCACACCGGCCAGGACGGGCCTGTCGAAGGCCTTGTAGATCTTGCGGTACTCGATCACGCTGGCCGTCAGTTGAGGAGGAGGGGCGGGAACATGGCGTCCAGGATGAGGATCGTGAGGGTCATGAACATCACCGCGTCGGTGGTGGTGCGCCCCACGCCCTCCGCCCCGCCTCGCGTCCGGAAGCCCATGTGGACCGAGATGAGGGGAATGCTGAACCCGAAGACCAGGGACTTCAGGAAGGAGTAGAAGAGGTCCCACGAGTGCCAGAAGAGGCGGGCCCCGTACAGGAAGGACGGAAAGCCCAGCCCCGAGTCCAGTCGGGCGGCCACCATGCCCGCGCCGATCCCCACGATGTTCGCGAAGCCCACCAGCAGGGGCATCGCGATGATCCCGGCGAGGACGCGGGGCGTGGCCAGGAGATGAACGGGGTCCCGGCCCAGGGAGTGATAGGCGTCCATCTGCTCCGACACCTTCATGGTCCCCAGCTCGGCCGTGATCCGGGCTCCCACCCGCCCCACCAGGACGACGGCGGTGAGGACCGGACCCATCTCCAGAACCACGGTCTGCACCACCAGGCTCCCCAGCACGTACCGGGGAATGGCTCCGGTCATCTGGTAGCCGCCCTGCTGGCTGGTGACGATCCCGGCCAGGGCACCGGTGATGAAGACGATGGGGAGGCTCTCCACACCCATGACGTAGAGCTGCCGGAAGAACTCCTTCCGGGGGAACCGCAGGCGGACCGCCGACATGAAGATCTGCCCGGTCAGCACGCCCAGGGCGCCTGCGTGGTCCAGGACGAGCTCGGAGGCCCGTCCGAACTTCCGGAACGCCCGGGCCAGGGGGCCCGGTCGGCGAGAGGTGAGGGAGGCGGAGGGATTCACGCGGGCGGCGCGCGGCGGGGGCGGAGATCGGCTTCGAGGTGCCTGCTACAGCCAGAAAGGATCGACCATTCCGAAGGCGAAAGCAACCGCGTCTACGATGTCCTCGGAAGACGGGAACGGGACCCTCCGGAACATCGGCTGCGGGCCTGGGTCCCTTGACCCCGCCCCTTCCTTCCCTTCGCCGGAGAGAGTCGATCCATGGACCGACGACCCGTCGCCCTCACCCTGCTCATTCTCGCCTCCGCCTGCGGTCCCGCCGAGGAGGCCGCCCCGCCCCCCGCCGCCGATACCCCGGCGGCGGAGTCCCGGGTGCCGGTCCAGCCCACGGCGGCCGACGCCCTGCCGGCGGCCATCGTCGGCGAGGCCGGTGACCTCCGGGGCCAGCCGCTCCAGTATCTGGACGACGATCCGCAGACGACGGGGTACCTGGCGGTCCCCGAGGGAGAAGGGCCCTTCCCCGCCCTGGTGATCATCCACGAGTGGAACGGCCTGACGGACCGGGTCCGTCAGGTGGCCGACGCCTTCGCGGCCGAAGGTTACGTCACGCTGGCGGCGGACCTCTTCAAGGGACAGGTGGGACAGAACCCCGACGAAAACGTGGCGCTCATGGCCGAGGCCGAGCCCAACGTGATCCCGAACCTGAACGCCGCGGTCGCCTACCTCCGTGGCCGCAGCGACGTCACCGGGCGGGTCGGCGCCATGGGGTGGTGCTACGGGGGTGGGGTCGCCCTCTCCTTCGGGTTGGACGGCGTGAACCACGAGGCCACGGCGATCTTCTACGGCCGCCTGGTGGAGGACCCGGAGGTGCTGGCCTCGATGGACCACGAGGTCTACGGCACGTTCGCCCGGGAGGACGACGGGCCGTCTCCCGAATCCGTTGAGCGCTTCGAAGCCGCGCTCCGAACTGCGGGGATCGAGAACGACCTCCACATCTACGACGACGTGAACCACGGCTTCTGGCTCCGGGTGGATGGTGACCCCGAGCTCCGCAGCGGCCCGGCGCTGGACGCCTGGCAGCGCCTGAAGGCCTACCTGGGGCGCACGCTGGGGCAGTAGGCGCGGCCCGGGCCACAGGGCGTCGGGGTGGGCGGCACGCTCGACCCTCCGCCCGCGAAAGCGCTACGGGCGGGGGGCCGGATCGGCCCCCCGCCCGTTTCTTCATCCGCCGCTCTGGGCGCGACTACCGCTCCTGCACCATCACCGTCGGCAGCGCCGTGGGCTCCATCAGCTTGAAGATCGGAACCAGGGGCGGGCCGTCGTCGTCCTGCTGGCCGGACCCACCCGACGCCTGTCCCGGACGAGGGATCCATGCATCCATGGTGTTCCAGTAGACGACGTTGTCGTCGGTCTCCACCTCGAGCATGTGGCTCACCAGGCGCCCCAGCATCTGGCCGGTGGACACCATGTACGTACCGGCGGGGAAGGTCCGGGTGACCGTGGTCACCTCACCCACCTCGACCCGGGTCGCCGCGGCGTGGTTGTAGGCCCGCTCGTAGCTCACGCCCGCCACCGAGTAGGCCTGCACCTGAAGCTCGGTCTCCTCGAGAAGCCGTTCCACGGTGATCCCGTGGCGCCGGAGCATGGCCACGGCATCGACCGCGTCGCGAGGAAGCAGGTAGGCGTAGGGACGATCCCGGAGCACGGTCGCCACCGGCTTCTTCATGAGGCGGCCGTCGGTGATCGTGCGGACCTCGGGGGTGCCGCCGTCCTGGAGCGCGGCCCGGATCTCCTCCTGGGAGCCCGCCATGATGTCGTAGGTCGCCGGCTCGTCCTCGGGCTCGTAGTCCTGCTGGACGGCGACCTGGTCGTCCGGCGCCTGTCCCAGGGCCAGCGTCTCGATGCGGGCGTCCCGGACGGTGCGCATGAGCTCGTCGGCGTTCCTTGCGGACCAGTCCATGACGGCCAGGTACCCGAGGTAGCCCGCCCGTGCACCGTCCTCCATGGACTGGACGCCGGGCGCCTCGAAGAGGATGGCCACGCTGTTGGCGAAGCCCCCGTAGTTCCGGCCGATGCGCGCCTGCCAGCCCCCCGTCAGCCACTCCTCGGCGTTCCCCCGCTGGTAGTAGTAGGAGCGGTAGCCCTCAGTGCCGAGCATGGCGTCGATGGCCGGGAAGATGCCGTCGTCGCAGATCGCCGTGAGGGACGGCGCCGGGTCGAAGGCGCTCGTGCACTGGTAGTTGAGGTTGTACGGATACGACCCGCCGTTGTGGCCGTCCACGAACAGATGAGGACGGAAGGCCCCGATGAGGTTCTCGATGTACCCCTGGATGGAAGGGTGCTCGAGCTTCACGTAGTCCCGGTTCAGGTCGATACCCCACGCGTTGCCCCGCTGCCCGCCCTCACTGGCCTCGAATCCGTCGGGATTGATCTGGGGCGCAACGACGACCACCAGGTCGTCCAGCAGGGCGTTGGCCTCGGTCCCCGGCGTCGCCATGTCCCGCATGAGGACCAGGAGCCCCTCCCGGAAGGTGCGCTCGTCCCCGTGGACGTTGGCGGCGAGCACCAGGACCGGGCGCTCCAGCGTCCAGGCCTCCCAGGGCTCGCTGACCAGGGGACGGGAGAAGACGGCGTAGGGGAGCCGGCGGCCCGACCGGGTCTCCCCGTACGTCCCCAGGCGCATCTCGGTGGAGTTGGCTCGAAGCCCCTCCAGGTAGCTCCACATCTCGTCGTGACGGGTGTGACGTTGGAAACCGGACTCCTCGGCGGCGGTCCGGGGCATGCCGTCCGCGACCGGGCCCCACTCGGCCTGGGCGGCGAGGGGAGCTGCGGAGGGGGCGCCAACCGCGAAGGCGACCGCCAGGAGGGCGGCCGGAAGGCTGAAGGTGGATCGGGGTCGCATGAAGTCTCGTGTGGAAAGAAGAAGGGTCGGTGTCACGTCGTCAGGAGATCCCGTCGAGGCGGACCGTCTCGGCCGTCCCGGTGATGATCCCGTTCATGACGAGGGGGATGGTCATGTGGGCCTGCCCCCGGAAGGTGACCTTGGGCCCGAACAGGTAGAGGGTGCCCTCGCCGAGCGAGGCCTCGAGCATGGAGGCGCCGCCCTCGAGCCGCTCCTGGCCCCATGCCCAACCGCTCCGCAGGGGGTGATCCGAGTCGTACCAGGCCAGGACCTTCACGACCGAGTCGTCCTCGACGCGGAAGACGGGGCTGTGGCTGTGCAGGATGTTGATCCGGTCCTCGATCCCCAGCGTGACCGGGGACACGTGCTCCACCTTGACGTCGTGGACGGACCCGGGCGTGAAGTACTCCTCCCGCGGCAGGTGCTCCCCGTTGTCGTCCACCAGCCAGTCCGAGACCGGGAGTCCGGCGTGGAAGGCCAGGTTCGTGGACGATCCGACGGCCACCACGGTACCGCCGTCCCGGACGAACTCGAGGATGCGGGGCACGGTGGTCTCGGCGGTGACCGAACCCAGTCGACTCCGGAGGTCCTCGGGAATCGTCGCCGCGAACTCGTCACCCCCGCCACGGCGGAAGCCGTCCCCGTCGTCCTCGATTCCGGGGATGGCGCCGTCGGGGAAGAGGAGGACGTCGAACCGGTCCGAGAGGGGCGCCTCGTCGAGCTCCGGCGGGTAGACCACCTCGTAGTCGAACTCGAACTGATCGAGGACGTACCGTGTCCATCCCGAGGGCATGGAGCCGCCGTACTGGTCCCACAACCCGATGCGGAGGGGCCGAAGCGCCAGGGCCTCACCCGAGGGGCGCGTGTTCACGCCCACCACGGGGACCCCGGTCTCCCGGGCGGCCGTCGCCAGGACGTCGCCGGCGTCGCCCCCCTGGAAGTAGAAGGCGCCGGCGGGCCACTCCCGGCCCTGGGCGCTCACCGGCGCCGTCAGGCGGTAGACCTGCACATCCTCCTCGAGGGCGCGGTTGACCAGTACGAAGGCATCGTTCGCCCGCCCGTCCACCAGGAAGCCCACGGCGTCGTCCGCGCTCGCCACCACGGCGGGCTCTGCGTCCAGCCAGAAGGCGTCGATGCGCTCGAAGGGGCCGTCGAAGCCATCCAGGATCCGGTCGAACTCGACGCCCATCTGAAAGGCCAGCGTCCAGCCGGCGTTGTCGTAGGGAGCGGTGGGCGGCGCCCCGGGATAGGCGAAGTCGTTCGGATGCTCCTGGGGCTCGAACATGTCCAGGACGTGAGCCCGGAAGGCCTGGTCCGAGCGGACGACGAAGGAGCCCGCCGGGTACCCCGTGCCGGCGACCGAGAAGTCCGACGTGGCCCGGTGCACCTCGACGCCGTTCATGAGGAGGGCGTTCACGAACTTCCGGGCAGTCTGGAAGTCGGGCTGGTCGCGGGGGATGACGAAGCCCCGGGGGTCCCGGTCCGCCGGGTCCTCGAGGAGCCGCTCGTAGTCGTCATGATCCCCCCGCCCGTCGATGACCTCGGCCGCGGCGTCGATCTCGAATGGCAGGACCGTCCAGTGATCGGTGCTCCCTCGCTCGATGTGGTTCGCACCCATGAGCCACATGTTGTAGAGGAGGTGCTCCCGGTTCCGGGAGGCGTAGTCCAGAACCGCCCGGTTGGCGGTCTGGGAGTAGTCGACCGACTGCTTGAAGTGCCAGGGACCGGGTTCCACCGGAAGGGGCAGGTCCGCCTGGGAGATCTGCTTCGACGGGATGAAGGGGACGGTCATCGGGTTCGGGTGCCCGATGGTCTCGGTGAGCAGCCCGATCTGGTTGTGGAAGTAGGGCGTGGTCCGCAGCCCCCCGTTCCACCAGGTCGAGTACGACGCCCCGGAGCGCATCGTGGTGCCCCCCTTCCCCTCCACCACGAACCGCTGATGCATGGCCGAGCCCACCTGGTCCAGCGAGGTCTTCAGGAGGGGATCCAGGTAGTGGTTCATGGGATCCCGGAAGGGTGGCGCGAACATGATCGTCCCGGCGGGCCCGGTCTGGTGGTGGTTGTACACGATCTGCGGGTACCACTCCGTGTACATCACCCGGTTCATGTTCCGGGTCTCGTCCAGGTTGGCCATGTAGAAGTCGCGGTTGTTGTCGTGGCCCGCGTACTCCTGATACAGCTCCGGCACCCCCTGCGAAGACCGCTGCATGGGGTCGTCGCTGCGCATGTACCAGTTCGCCACCAGGGCGTGGCCGTCCGGGTTGGCGTGGGTCGCAAGGAGGACCACGTCGTCCAGGAAGCGGAGAGTCTCCGGGTCCTCCAGGCTCACCATGTCGTAGACCAGTTGCATGAGCTGCTGGGCCCCCAGGACCTCGGTGGCGTGCAGACCCCCGTCGATCCAGATGACGGCCTTCCCCTCTGCCGCGAGGGCGCGGGCCTGGTCCGCACCCACCCGCGCCCGGGCCAGGGTGGACGAGATCTCCCGGTACCGGTCCAGGTTCGCGTGGTTCTCCGGCGCCGTGATGATGGCCTGGAAGTGGGGCCGGCCCTGCTGCGTCTCCCCGATGGACCGAAGGGTCATGCGGTCCGACTCCTGATCCAGAACCTCCCAGTAGTCCATGAGCTGCTGGTAGGTGGCCAGGTGGTAGTCGGCACCCAGCTCGAACCCGAGGAAGGCCTCCGGCGTGGTGATGGCGGCATTGCGGGGCCCGTCCACCTGGGCCGCGACGGGCAGCGCCAGGGCCAGGAGGAGGGCCGGCAGGAACGCGGTGCGGCGTCGGAGGGACGGGGCCCGGAGCCGAGCGCGGCGGGACGAGGATCGGACGGCTGTCGGCATCGGATTCATGGAACCGGAGGTCAGGTGCGTTCGGGACGTCCGCCGGCGGCGGACGGGGGGCTCAGTCTGCTTGCCGCCCGCGGGGGGCGTCAACAGGTTGGCGTACCCCTTCTTCGGACCCGTGGAGCCCTCCCGATGCTGAGCACTCGTACGACCGCCCTGCTGCAGGGCCTCACCCTGTCGCTTGCCGTGGCCCTGGCCGGGGCCTCTCCGGCGTGGTCCCAGGCCACGGCGGGGTCGGGCCACCGGCTGTCTGCGGAGCCCGCCCGACTCGCGCTGGTCGCCGGTGAGACCGCCGAGATCGTGGTGACGGTCCGGGACGCCGCAGGTGCCGTCGTGGACCTCCCGGTGCGGCTGGTGGGGCCCCGTCAGGCCCTCCGGGTCCGGGGCGGCCGGGTGGAGGCGCTCGCCGCGGGAGAGTACGAGCTCGTGGCCACGGCGGTCCTCCCGGCGGACGCCGGCGTCGCGCCCCCGGAGCTCCGGATCCCGGTGACGGTCCGCTGGCCGGCGGTGGAGGAGATGGAGATCGTCGCGGAGGAGGGACGGCTGTACGCGGGCACCCGCATCGGTCACCGGGCCCTGGCGCGCCACGCCGACGGCTCCACCCGCCCGGAGCCGCGCTTCGAGTGGCGGTCCTCCGACCCCGCGGTGGCCCGCGTGGACGCCTGGGGCACGGTCGAGGGCGTGGCCCCCGGCACCGCCACCGTCACGGCGACGCTGGAAGGGACCTCCGCCTCCCTCGAGGTCCGGGTGAGCGCGCTGGAGGCCGGGGCCATGACGCTGGTCGGCGGGGCCGACCGGGCCCGGACCGGGGACGTCCTGACCTTCGAGGCCCGGGTAGCCGATGCCGGGGGCGGCGTCCTGGAGGGGGTGCCCGTGGAGTGGGCGTACACCTTCACGCCGGACGACTCCATCCAGGCGCCCGGTGCGGCGGCCATCGTGGACGGGGGTCGCTTCGTGGCCGAGGTCCCGGGACGCTACGACGTGGTGGCGTTCGCGGGGGACCGGATGGCCCGGCGGACCGTGGACGTGCGCCCCCGGGAGGCGGTCCGGCAGGTGGAGATGACGGGCCAGGGCTCGGTCTCCCACGTCCACACCTCGGACCTGTGGGTCTTCGAGGGCACGAACGGTCGGGACTACGCCATCACCGGCACCTGGAGCGGTAACGGGGTGGCGTACTTCTGGGACGTCACCGACCCGGCCAACCTCGTCCTCTACGACTCCCTCCAGGTGGACGCCCGCACCGTGAACGACGTGAAGGTGTCTCCGGACGGGACGTGGGCCGCCCTGTCCCGGGAGGGGGCGTCGAACCGCCGCAACGGAGTGGTCATCATCGACCTCGCGGACCCCACCGACCCGGTCATCGCGGCGACCTACGACGAAGGGCTCACCGGTGGCGTGCACAACATGTTTGCCGAGAACGACCATCTGTTCGCCCTCTCGGGGGGTGACAAGTACGTCATCCTGGACATGACGGACATCACCCGGCCCCGGTACGTCGGCGAGTACAACCACCCCGACTCCCGCATCCACGACGTGTGGGTTCACGACGGCATCGCCTACTCGTCGGAATGGCAGAACGGGGTGGTGGTCGTGGACGTGGGGAACGGCCGCTGGGGCGGGTCCCTGGAGAATCCGGTCCTGGTGACCAGCGTCCCCTATCCGGTGGGGCGGACCCACGCTGCCTTCCCGTACGTGCAGGAGGAGACGGGCAGGGTCTACCTCTTCCTCGGCGACGAGATCCTGACCCGGGCAGGCGCCGCGTACGAAGGCTACGGAAGCGACGACGCCTACGATCCGGCAACCGGCGAGGGCGGGGTCCAGAGCCCCACGTCGGGGTACGTCCACATCATCGACTTCACCGATCCGGAGAACCCGAAGGACGTGGCCCGCTACGAGGTACCCGAGTTCGGGACCCACAACCTCTGGGTGGAGGACGACGTCCTCTACGTGGCGTACTACGAGGGAGGTCTCCGGGCAGTGGACGTGAGCGGGGAGCTCCTGGGGAACCTGGCCACACAGGGCCGGGAGATCGCGGTCTTCAAGGCCATGGATCCCTTCGGCTACATGTCGAACCAGCCCAACGCCTGGGGCCCGCAGCCCTACAAGGGGCACGTCTTCTTCAGCGACTTCAACTCCGGGCTGTGGAGCGTGAAGATCCAGGAGAAGGAGCGGGTGGTGAGCTAGAGGGCGCGCCCTCCGGTTCCACCTCGCCACCGTCGCCCCGACCCCTCGCCGAACCTCGCGGGGCGGACCCCGGCACCAACCCCTCCAACCCCGAGAGCATCTCGGCCGCGAGTCGGCCACGCTCGAAGTCGGCGGCCAGACGGGCTCCCCCCTCCTGGAGACGGGTGTAGAGATCCGGCCGGGTACGGAGCGACTCGATCGCCCCGGCCAGCTCCTCCTCGCTCTCCGGGGTGAACACCAGCCCCGCTTCGTACTCGCGCACCAGGTCCTCGGCCTCGCCTCGGACGCCGAGGAGGATGGGCCGCCGCGCCGCCGCCGCCTCGAAGATCTTCGAGGGGATCACGGACCGGAACGTCGGCGTGTCCCGCAGGGGCACCAGGCAGGCGTCGAAGCCCCCGAGCACTTCCGCGATCCGCTCCCGGGGGACCGGATCCCGGAACCGGACGTTGGGGAGTGCCCGCCGCCGGGCCTCCTCCACCAGCTCCGCCTTGCGGGCTCCGTCGCCGATGAGCTCGAACTCCACCTCTCCGGGCTCGAAGCGCGGCGCAGTCCTCAGGACCAGATCGAGCCCGTGGGCCATCCCGTGGGTCCCGAGGTAGCCGACCCGGAAGGGCCCGTTCCCGTTGCGGGGGACCGGCGGATCGAAGGCTTCGGTGTCCACCCCGTTGCGGATCACCCGAACCTTGCGGGGATCCACGCCCCGGCCCACCAGGTTCTCCCTGAAGGAGCGGGTGACGGCGACGATCTGGTCGGCGGACCGGTACAGGCCGAGCTCCAGGCGCTCCAGGGCCTCGACGACGGTCCCCCGTTCCATTGCGCCTGCGGCGATGATGCTCTCCGGCCAGAGATCCCGGATCTCGAAAACCCAGGGGCGCCGCTTGAGATGGCTCAGCACGGAGGCGGCCACGGCGGTGAAGAACTGCGGCGACGTGGCCACAAGGACGTCGAACTCCTCCCCGAGGCCCGCGACGGTGGCGGAGAAGGCGAAGGACAGATAGTCGGCGATGCGGCGGCCGAACCCGGCGTTCGGGGCCATGTAGCTCCACACCCGTACCACCCGAATCCCGTCGACGATCTCGGTCTGGCGGAGCCGGTTCCGGTAGCCCTCGTAGACGCGGCCCTGGGGGAAGTTGGGCGCACAGGTGATCACCGTGACCTCGTGCCCCGCCTCCACCCAGGCCTTGCAGTGGACGTGGGTCCGGGCCGCAGGCGCGTTCACCTCGGGAGGGAAGTTGTCCGTGAGGAAGAGGATCCTCATGGGGAGATCCGGGTGCGGAGCTCCGAGCCGAGCCGGATCTCCAGACAGCGCGCCGGGATCCGCTGGTTGAACGAAGGGGCGTACTGGTAGGGGACCGCCCGCACGGCCCGCGCCCCTTCGAACCGGATGTGGAGACCGTTCGCCACCCAGTCCGCCCCCTCGCCCGAGAGGGCCACGCCGGGATGGAGGTGGAGGCGGGCCGTAACCGCCTCCCCGGAGGGCGCCTCCAGGACCCGGTCCACCATCTCCACACCCTCCCCCCGGAAGCTCCAGCTCCGCTCCAGTTGGCTCCAGCCCCGGGGGAAGGCCTTGATCCCGGCCTCGATTCGCTCCGGAGCGACGTCGAGACGCCGGACCTCGGCCCGACGGGCCATGCGGAACCCGGCCCAGATCTCGCTCTGCTCCAGCTCCCCGATCTGGACCGTGTTGTGCGCCGCCGTGCCCCGCTCCTGGCGGCGCCGGTCTCCGACCTCGTAGGTGGAGGTTCCGGTGTCCACGATCACCGGCGTCCCGTTCCAGCACAGGTCGAAGCTCAGGAGGTCGCAGTGGGCGTGCCCGGGCTGGTAGCTCGGGCCCGGCGGGCCCACGTCGCCCAGGAGGAAGAGCCGGCCCTCGGCGTAGCGGAAATACCCCGACGGCTCCAGGGCCGTGAGCCCGGGTAGGGGCTCGGCCACCGGCCCACCCAGCACCGCGGCGGCGTAGGCCAGGAGCGGCGCCGGCTCGGGACCCTGACCGTAGGCGGCGTCGTTGAAGAGGGGGAGCCGGCCGTCGGGGCGCCGGAGGGCCGCGAGCCACGTCCCGGCCCGTCCGGCGGTGCTCTCCATCTCGGCGTCCGGCTCGACGCCGGTGGCCCGTGCCACCTGGACGACGTCCAGGAGGTCCTCCAGGAGCAGGGCATGGTAGACCGGGCTCAGCTCGAAGTGCCCGCCGTCGCCCAGGAACTGCTCGCCCAGCTCCCGGCCCAGGAGGGCTCGGCCCCGGGCCAGCCAACCGTCGCCCTCGTCCCCACCGAAGAAGCACCCCGCGGCGTAGAGGGCCATTGCGTTCGTCAGGAGATGGTTGGCCAGGAGGTGGTACTCCAGGGTCAGCTCCAGGTAACGCACCTGGCTGGCCAGGCTCTCCAGGGCGTCCTCGGGAAGGTCCCCGTCCTCCGACAGCCCCCAGCGGACCCAGTTCAGGATGCGGCGCGACGTGGGATAGGCATCCCAGGCCGGCGCCGCCCCCACCGGCACCCGGGCGAGCCACTCCCGGATCCAGGCCCGCTTCGCGTCGACGCCGGGCGCCGGCGCCAGGAGTCCGTCGAAGTAGTGGAACGTGTAGTCCCAGAGCAGGTCCTCCCTGGCGACGCCCCACTCCTCCGGCGGCACGCGACGCTCCTGGTTCAGGAACAGGAAGCGGTCGTCGCCCAGGAAGGAGATGGGCCGGTCCGGCGTGGGCTCGGCGAGGCGGGTACCCGGGGAGCGGACGGGGGGAGCCGCCAGGAGACGGGGCGCCGGCACCCAGCGTCGGCTGAGACGGTTGAGGACCTGCCCGGGCTTGAGGTGGCGGACCGTCCGCAGGAAGAGAGCCGGATCCACGGGACGACGAGCTAGGAGGTGCGGGCCGCTTCGGCCAGCTCGACGGTCAGCCGCGCGACCTCGGTGAGCTCCTCGAACGGGATGGGGTCGGCTCCCCCGCCGCGGACGGCCTCCAGGAAGGCCCGCACCGCGTCGGACTGGCCCTTGTCCTGCCGCCAGCTGCGGCCCCGGAGCCCGGCGCCGAATCCCTTCACGGACCGGAAGTTGTCCAGGACCAGCACCCGCCCCCCCTGGAAGACCTCCACCCGTTCCTTCGGGAACGACCGGTCCCCGTTGGCGAAATAGTGGATCGTCGCGATGGAGCCCCCCTCGAAACGGAGGGAGAGCGACGCCGTGTCGCCCAGACCGGCGCCGTCGTCGAGCACCTCCGCCGATCCCCCGACCAGAGGACGCCCGACGAGGAAGCGGGCGATGTCGATGAAGTGGCAGGCCTCGCCCAGGATCCTCCCTCCCCCCGCATCGGGGTCGTGGACCCAGGAGTCGGCAGGAATGGCGCCCGCGTTGCACGTGTAGACCAGGGCCAAGGGCGCCCCGGACCGATCGACCTCGGCTTTGAGAGACCGCATCAGCGGCGCGAAGCGCCGGTTGAATCCGACCATGACCCGCCCGCCCTTCCCTCCGGCCAGCGCTTCGGCCCGGGCCTCGGCGATCTCCTCGAGCTCGCCCAGCGTCATGGCCATGGGCTTCTCGACGAAGACGTGCTTGCCCGCCCGGAGGGCGGCGGCGGTCAGGCGGGCGTGGGAGTCGTGCCGGGTGCCGATCACCACCACGTCGATCTCGGGATCGTCCAGAACGGCGGCCACCTCGGTGGCGTTGACCTCGAAGCCGAGCCGCTGGGCGACGTGGGCGCCGGAGCGCCCCTGGGAGGAGACCACCGTCCTCAGGCGAGCGCCCGCATCCTTGAAGGCCGGGAGGAGGACGCGCCCGGCGTAGTTGCCCGCCCCGATCGCTCCGACGATCCCCGAGGCGGCCCCGGGCGTTCCCGTCTCCGGCGGCCGCATCACGACCGTGCGGGCGCCGTCCCGGGCCTCCTCGGGGTATTCCAGGAGCACACCCAGCGCACCGGGATCGTCCAGCAGGAGGTCGTAGGCCCGCCCGGCCTCGGCGACGGGATGCCGGGCCGTGATCAGTGCGTCGACCCCCAGGCTTCCCGAGGCCATCAGCTCGAGCACGGCCTCGAGATTCCGGTTCTCGGTCCAGCGTACGAACGGGAGCGGGTAGTCCCGCCCCCGGGCCTCGTAGTCGACGTCGTACCGACCGGGCCCGTAGGAGCAGGAGACCTGGAAGGTGAGCTCCTTCTCGTAGAAGTCGGCCCGGCGCAGGTCCAGTCCGATCACCCCGACCAGCACGATCCGGCCTCGCTTGCGACACATGGTGGCCGCCTGGTGGATGACCTCGTCGCTCCGGGTCGAAGCGGTGATGAGGACGGCATCGACCCCGATGCCGCGTGTGAGCCGGTCCGCCTCGGCCACCGGATCGGCGCCCCGGTCGAGGCGCACCAACTCGGCCCCGAAGGACGCCGCCAGGTCCAGCTTGGCGGGGTCAGGATCGATGCCGATCACCCGACAGCCGTTGGCCCGGAGCAGCTGCACCGCCAACAGGCCGATGAGGCCGAGCCCCGTGACCACCACGGTCTCGCCCAGGGTGGGCTCGATGAGCCGGATGCCCTGGAGCGCGATGGCCCCCAGGACGCCGAAGGCCGCGGCCGCGTCCTCCACCGTGTCGGGCACCGGGGCGCACAGGTGCCGGGGCACGCACACGAACTCGGCGTGGTGGCCATTGGAGAGGACCCGATCCCCGACCCGGAGGTCGTCGATCCCCTCCCCCACCTCCACCACCTCACCGACGTTCGAGTACCCCATGGGAAGGGGGTCGGCCAGCTTCGACCGCACCGCCTCGACGGTGGGCATGAGGCCGTCGGTCCGGATCTTGTCCAGGACCATCTTCACCTTGTCCGGCTGCTGCCGGGCCTTGGCCAGGTACCCGGAGCGGCCGAACTCCACCAGGGAACGCTCCGTGCCCGCCGAGATCAGGGACACACGGGAGCGGATCAGCACGTGGCCGGGTCGGCACGCGGGGACCGGGATCTCCACCACTCGGGTCTCCCCCGAGGAGACGTCTTGAAGGACCTGCTTCACCGCGACCTCCGCCGCTCAGTGAGGATCATGGGTCTACGCTCGCGTCCGGCCGCAGGACATCGGGGAGGGCTCTACGCACCCTTTGAGCCGAGAACTGCTCCGAGACCAACTTCAGCCCAAGGGATGCGATCCGGTTCGCCTCCGCGGGTCTCTCCATGAGTTCGACGGCACGCGCAATCATGTCGTCCACAGAGGTCGCGACCGAGTAGTCCGCATCGTGGGTCCCGCCCACGCCGCGGACACCTTCGGCATAGGAAAGGAGGCACCGGCCCGCGGCCAAGGCAACGAGGCTCTTCAATTTGACGCCGGATCCCACCTTCTGGGGATTCACGAAGATGCCTCCCCGGGCCAGAACGACTCGGTCGTCGGGCACGAAGCCCAAACCACTGACGCCTGCCACGGGATCGTCGAACCGTTCCGTCCCACGGCCGCCGAGCAGGAGCGAAGCGGCCGGCCGTCTGCGCCGGACCTCAGGCCAGACCCTTTGTACGAAATCTGCGAGGCCGGCACCTTTTCGTTCGTCGGCAGTGCCTACATGGACCAGCGTGTCGGGGTCGCCTTTCCCCAGGTCCCGGTACCGGTCGACGGGGACCGCAAGAGGCAGCACACCGCTGGATGCGCCATAGAGGCTGGCCACCCGGTCCGCATCAGCCGGTGAGAGGGTAGTGAGGCTCGGCCCGAATCTCGCCACGAGATCCCCTTCCCACGTCGCGATACGGCGCTGCTCGAACCGCCAGGCGAGACGGCGAAGCACGCTCCCTCGTGCTTCCATGCCGGCGAAGGCGTCCACAAGCACGTTGTGTAGGCGCAGGTGGACCCGCGGGTGCTCGAGGGACGCTCCGACCCAAGCCTCGGCTGCCGGAAGATCCTCGAGCAGGACGGCGTCCCAACTCGACGGCCCGCCCTGCTCGGCCACCCATCGGGCCAGTTCGCCGGACGCGCGATTGGCCCGCCATGCTACTCCAGGCCGGGGGCCCGGCAGCGACAGAAGAAAGCGCGTCGCGGGCCTGAGGGCCTGCGCTCGAAGCTCGACGAAGCGAACCGCTGGGCATTCTGCGTCGGGACTCGCTCGGGGAGAGAAGGAGCACAGATCGATGGTTGCCCATTCGGCGGCCAGTGCCGTCAACAGCGAGTCGATCGCCAGACCGTATCCGGAGGTGTCCCCCGGCCATTCCGGGGCTACGACCAACAGCTTACCCCTCGGCACGACCGGCCCGGGCGTAGTCCGACACAGCACGCAGCCCAACACCCACGGCGAAATACAACGTCGGGAAGTAGATCATCGCGAAGTTGATCAGCAGGACCAGCTCCAGCATCGACCAGGATGAGACGAACCCGAGCCGTTCAGCGCGGGCTCGACCGCGCATGCCGTTGAAGCCGATCCAGAGCAGGGCTCCCACGAAGAGCAACGTGCCGATCAGGCCTCGCTCGAGGATAAGGACGAGGTACCCGATGGACACGAGCGGGCTCCCTGGGAGGTCCCCGACCGCGCCCAGTCCCAGGCCGAGGAGCGGGTACTCCATTGCTGCGACAGTCACCACGGCGAGGTCGGCGAACCGCTGTGTGCGGGCAAGGTCCGTGTCCCCACTCGCGATGCCGGCCAACCGCTCCACCAAAGGAGTCAGAAGTTCGAACTGGGCGGCGACCAACACGGCCGTGCCCAGGACGAGCAGGACCCCGATCACTCGGATCAGCCCGCCGCCGAATGACACGCGCCGCGACCCGAACAGGGCCGCGAGGCCAACGCCGGCCCCGAGAGCAACGAGCCCTCCGACAGATTGGGAAAGCACGACCCCGAGCACACCGAGCCCGATCAACACCGCGCCTGCCGCGCTCTTCCGAGTCGGGCCGAGCAAGCCGAGTAGCCCGAGCCACGCAGAGAAGCGTCCGAGATCCGATGGCTCCGGAAAGAAGGATGAGGCACGTGTGAACGTGTCCCCTTCCATGGCACGGGTGAACCCACGCTGGAAGCCCTCGTCCCCTGAGATCTGTGCATTCGTGATGGGTAGCCATGCCCCCGGCAGGTCGAACGCGCGGGCGGGTACCTGATACGCGGCCAACGCCATCACGAGGACGGCCGCTGGGACGATGAGCCGTTTCACAGTCTCCCGTGAGGGTGGGCCGGCCCGGGCGCCCAGGATCAGGAAGCCCAGGGCGAGCACGCCCTGGCCGAGAT
>DATHRY010000060.1:0-5005 GCA_035464715.1 Longimicrobiales bacterium | reverse complement strand
GCTGGAGCTCCTCACCCCGGGGCCCATTCCGGCCGACCTCCGCCGCCCGGGGGCCGTGGCGATCGCCGCCGGCACGGAAGACCTGGAGACCTTCCATCTCCGGGCCCGGATCCGGTCCACCCGGGACACCGCGGTGGTGGGCCGGGACGTGATCCTGGTGTTCGGCTACCGCTCCCCCCGGGAGTTCTACTACGCCCACCTGTCGAACGACAACACGGTGATGCCCCACAACGGGATCTTCGTGGTGGACCACGAGGATCGGCGGCGGATCGACGATCAGGGGCTGGAGGCGCCTCCGGAGGCCCGCCTGATGGGCACGCGTTGGCACTCGGTCCGCCTGGACCGGGATGCGGAGTCCGGGGCCATCCGGGTGTACCAGGACGACCTGCGGGAGCCGCTGATGACGGCGAGGGACACCACCTTCCGATCGGGTGCCGTGGGCTTCGGATCCTTCGACGACACCGGGACGCTCCAGGGGCTTCAGCTGGCGGAGGGGCCGGGCCCCCTCGACGACCCCGTACCGGGACCCGGCGCGCCGGAGCTGACCGTCCGGCTCGAACCCTTCGCCGTCGTTCCGCCCAGCGACACCACCGGGGGGCCGAGGGCCCGCATCAACGTCCTGGACCACGCCGGCGACGGCAGCGGACGCCTGTTCGTGAACGACATGCGCGGCGTGCTCCATGTGATCGACGACGGCCGGATCGCCCCCTACCTCGACGTGGCGGCGCGTTTTCCGGACTTCGTGGACGAGCCGGGGCTCGGGTCCGGGTTCGGCTTCTTCGCCTTCCATCCCGACTTCGCGTCGAACGGGCGGCTCTACACGGTCCACACCGAGGCCGGGGCCGCCCTCCAGGCATCGCCGGCGGACGCCTCGAGCGGAGCCGACGTCATTCAGGGCGTGCTGGTGGAGTGGACCGCATCGGATCCCGGGGCGGGATCGTTCGACGGTACGCACCGGGAACTGCTCCGGCTGGGGTTCGGCGCCACCCTCCACGGTGTCCAGCAGATCGGGTTCGACCCCCTGGTCCGTGCGGGTGACGAGGACTTCGGCCTGCTCTACGTCGCGGTGGGGGACGGAGAGGTGCCCGGTGCCCAGACGCCGGCTCCCCAGCTGCTGACGGCCCCCCGGGGGAAGATCCTCCGCATCGATCCAACGGGCCGGGACGGTCTGTCGGGGGCGTACGGGATCCCCCCCGGGAATCCCTTCGCCGACGCCGGGGAGGCCCTGGGCGAGATCTGGGCCCTGGGCCTTCGCAACCCCCACCGCTTCAGCTGGGACCCCGCCACGGGGGCCATGTACATCGGGCACATCGGCGAAGCCAGGGTGGACGCGGTCTTCCCCGGGCGGGCCGGGGCCAACTACGGCTGGAACCTCCGGGAGGGGGGATTCCGCTACGAGAAGGACACGCCGATGGAGGTCTATCCTCTCACGGTTGCGGACTCCAGCGCCGCCTTCACGCCGCCCGTGGCCCGCCTGGACCACGACGACCTGGGGGCCCTGGTGGGCGGATTCGTGTACCGCGGCGCCGGGATTCCCGCGCTCCAGGGGAGGTACGTCTTCGGCGATCTGGTGAGCGGCGCGCTCTTCGAGGCCCGTGCCGAGGAACTGGCCCGGGGGCGCCCCGACACCCCGATCCGGCGACTGGGGATCCAGGACGAAGCCGGGGTGGACCGGTCCATGGCGGAGCTGGCGGGCCGGGCCCGGGCGGAGATCCGCTTCGGGATGGACGCCGAGGGGGAGCTCTACGTGCTCTCCAAGGCCAACGGGGCGATCTGGAAGGTGGTGCGTCCCCTGACGAGGAGGTGACGATGACGACGATGGAGCGGGACGAACTCCTGGAGGTGCTGAGGGATCGCTTCGAGGCGAACGCGGAGCGACACCTCGACCTGCGGTGGTCCGACGTCCTGGACCGGCTGGATGCCCGGCCGGACGCGCTGCGGACGCTCGGGGAGATGGAGCGGACGGGCGGAGAGCCCGACGTGGTGGACCGCGACCCGGAGACCGGCGCGTACCTGTTCGTCGACTGTTCGCGGGAAAGCCCCCCGGGCCGCCGGAGCCTCTGCTACGACGGGGAGGCGCTGGCGGCCCGGAAGAAGAACAAGCCCTCCGGAAGTGCGATGGACATGGCGGCCCGGATGGGGGCCGAGCTCCTGACCGAGGCGCAGTACCGTCGCCTGCAGCAGCTCGAGGCGTTCGACACGAAGACGTCGAGCTGGCTCCTCACTCCGCCGGACATCCGGGCCCTCGGCGGCGCGATCTTCGGGGACCGCCGCTACGACACCGTCTTCACGTACCACAACGGTGCCGAGTCCTACTACGCCGCCCGCGGGTTCCGGTGCGCGGTGCGGGTGTAGGCGTCGGTCGGACCCCGGTGGCGGGAATGGGTTGCCGGAGCCGGGCCTCCGGATGCCCCGGCGGGGTGCTCGCCTCCGAGGACGGCCGGAGGCCGCGGTGACGCCGAGCGGATCGGCGAGGTCACGGGGCGATCCGGTGGCGAACCGGCCCCGCGTCGCTCATTCTGGCCTCCGGCCGTCCCCAAGCCATTTCTCAAATCTGCTGTCCTGCTCGAGGGTCATCTACCTGATGAGCGGGCTGCTCGATCCGGCGCGGGGCGACGAGTCACGGGCTTCCGGCAGCACTTCCATTCGAACCGGCGACGCTTCTGGCGTGGAGGGAGGAGGCGTGGGGAGACGACGACGGACGTGGCGGTCGGGCGTGGCGCTGGTGGGGGTGAGCCTGTCCTGGGCCTGCGCCGACCCCGCCGTCCCCGATCCGGCCGGCGCCGTGCTGGACGGGGCGCAGCGGGCCCTGGGCGTCCCGCGGGACGGGAGGCCCTTCCAGGTGTCGGCCGACGCGGTGGTGGAAGGTCCCGGCGGCAGGTTCCGGACGTCGATCCGCTCGGCCTCGGACGGTCGGGTCCGCATGGAGCAGTCGCCCTCGGGGTTTCTAGCGGGAGTCGGACAGGACGGCGGGTGGCGACGCACCGAGGCGGGCGTAGAGGCCCTGGGCGAGGGCCTGGCGTTCGTGCGCGGGCACGAGCTGCACATGCTGGCCCTGGCGCCCCGTACCCGTCTCGAACGCCCGCGGAACGTGATCCGGGCCGCGACGGGCGACCGGTCCGTGATCGGGGTCACGCTCTCGCTCCCGAGCGGCGACTCCCTGGTCGCGTGGTTCGACGCGGTCGACACCCTCCCTGTGGGTGCCCGTGTCCTGTGGACGGATCCGCCGGTGGAGGTCGAGTGGAGCGACTGGTCGAGCCGAGGCGCGTTCCGGGTGTTCGAGCGGGCGACCTTCCGACAGGGCACCGAGGCGTTCCACTACGCCTTCGATTCGATCCGGGTCGGCGAGATCGAGGACGCCGTCTTCGAGCCGCCGGCGTCCGCCCCGGGGCCTGACGCCGGAGGCTGACCCCGAGGGGACTGCGCCTTCGACGACGGGGCCCTATGGTGCTTCCGTCGGGATTCCTCACCCGACCGACTCCAGCCGTGGCCGTCATGCCCGAGTACGCCGCTCACCTCCTCCGACTCGTCGACGAGTGCACGCCGCGCCTGCTGGGCCTTCCGGAGGAGGCCGTCCGGGGGCGTCCGGCTCCGGACAAGTGGTCGCCGGCCGAGATCCTGGGCCACCTCGTCGACTCCGCCTCCAACAACCATCAGCGCTTCGTCCGGGGGCAGCTCCAGGACCCGCTCGTCTTTCCCGGCTACGACCAGGAGGCCTGGGTCGAGGCCCAGCGCCACCGTGACGCGCCCTGGGCGGAGCTGGTGACGCTCTGGAGCAGCTTCAACCGGCACCTGGCCCGGGTCATGACCGCCGTTCCGCCGGAGGTCCGCGACCGGCCCCGGACCGGGCACAACTTCGACGTGATCGCCTGGCGCACGATCCCCGCCGACGAGCCGGCGTCACTGGGCTGGTTCATGGCGGACTACGTGGGTCACCTGGAGCACCATCTCCGGCAGATCCTGGGCGAGGATCTCGGACGCGGCGCAACCGGCCAGGGGACCGCTCCAGCGAACGGATAGGGTGCCGGAGGCACCTCGGGGGTCGCCTCAGCTCGCCTCGGCCCGGACCGAATCCCGGGCGTCGCGGAACGCCTCCACGGAGCGCTCGATGTCCTCCCGGGTGGTGGCCCACGAGCACACGCTGACCCGGATCACCGCCTCACCCCGCCAGGTGGACCCGCCGCACCAGCACACGCCGGAGGACTGGACGCGGGCGAGGGTCGCCGCGGTCTCCCGGTCGTCGTCACAGGACACCAGGACCTGGTTGAAGACCACGTCGTTGTGGATGCGGAAGCCCTCCCGGGCGAGTCGCGAGGCGAACGAGGCCGCCGCCTCGCACAGCTGCTCCACCAGGCCCGCGACGCCCTCCCGGCCCAGCGTCCGGAGGATCGCCCACAGCTCCACGGCCCGGGCGCGCTTGGACATGGAGGGGGTGTAGCGCATGGGATCGCGCTCCTCGCTCCACTGGAAGTACGAGGCCGATGCCCGGAAGGCCGCCTCCAGGGCCTCCCGCTCCCGGCACAGGACGATCCCGCAGTCGTAGGGGACGTTCAGTGTCTTGTGGGCGTCCACCGCCCAGGAGTCCGCCCGAGCGATCCCGGGCACCAGGTCCGCCAGCGAGGGGACCGCGGCCGCCCACAGCCCGAACGCCCCGTCGACGTGGACCCAGCCGTCGTCCGCGTGGGCCCGATGGCAGATCTCGCCGACGGGATCGAAGGCCCCGGAGTTCACGTTCCCGGCCTGGGCCACGACCAGGGCCGGCTCCGCCAGCCGGGGGAAGCCGTCCATGGCCATACGCCCCTGGTCATCCACGGGCACGACGTGGGTGTGGGCGTCGCCCATCCCGAGGAGCGCCAGGGACTTCCGGACGGCGGCGTGGGCGTCGGCCCCGACGATCACGGGGATCGGCGGCGCGCCGTACAGGCCGTCCTCCACCACGTCCCATCCCCGCCGGCGAAGCAGCTCGTTCCGACCGGCGGCCAGCCCCGAGAGGTTGGCCAGGGTC
>DATHRY010000059.1:0-92408 GCA_035464715.1 Longimicrobiales bacterium | reverse complement strand
CATCGAGGTACAGGATCCGGACGCGGTGACGGCCCGGGTGTTCCGGGAGAGCCGGTCCCTCATCCTCACCCGGGACATGCTGGACGAGGAGACCCAGCTCGGCTCCGGCCTCTCGGAAACCGACTCCTTCCTGTCGGTGCCGGTGAGCTACACGCCGCCCTCGGGCGAACCCCGCACCGTGGGGGTCATCAACCTGATCGGCCGGCACCACGGCGGGCGGTTCACGGCCGCGGACCAGAAGCTTCTCGCGGCCATCGCCAGCCAGGTCGGCGCTGCCCTCGAGAACAACCGGCTCATCCGGCAGAGCCTCGCACGGGAACGGATGGCCCGGGAGATGGAGCTCGCGCACCACCTGCAGCAGAAGCTGCTTCCTTCCGTGGAAGGGATGAGCGGGGTCCGGGTCTCGGCCCGTGTGGAGCCCGCCGAGATGGTCGGCGGGGACTTCTATCAGGTGTTCTCCCATGGAGAGGGCCGCTTCGGGGTAATGATCGGGGACGTGTCGAGCCACGGCTTCCCCGCCGCCCTCATCATGGCCCTGTCCATGAGCGCGGCCTCCATCTACGCCTCCGAGGCCAACCCTCCCGGTGAGGTGCTCCGGCAGATGGACGATGCCCTCAAGGAGGAGCTCGAGACCACCGAGATGTACGTGAGCCTCTTCTATGGGGTCCTCGACACCAAGGCGGGCACCCTGACCTATGCCAACGCCGGGCATCCCCACGCGTTCCTGATTCGGGGCGACGGGGACCGGGATCGGCTGCTGGCCACGGATCCCCCGGTGGGCTTCGCGGGGCCCGACGCCTACGGGGAGGACAGCCGCACCTGGGATCCTGCGCGGGACCGTCTCCTCCTCTTCACCGACGGCCTCTCGGATACGCTGACGTCGGAGGACGTCCCGGACGGGGAAGGGCTCGTGCTCGACACGGTCTCCGGGGCACTGGACGATCCCCCCGAGGTCGTGGTGGACCGGCTGTTCCAGATGACCCGGGACGCCCGCCCGTCCGTACCCTCCGACGACCGCACCGCGATCATCGTCGCCGGGATCTGAGGTGGCCGGGCCTTCGGACGGCCGGCACCACCGAGCCAAGCGGTCGCTGGGCCAGAACTTCCTGGTCGATCCGAACCTCCAGCGGAAGATCGTCGACGCCGTGCAGGCCGGCCCCGACGACGAGGTGGTGGAGATCGGCCCGGGGCAGGGGGCCCTCACCACGCATCTGGTGGATCGGGTGCGGCGGTTGTCGCTGGTGGAGCTCGACGACGACCTGGCCGCGGATCTCGCCGAGCGCTACGCGGAGCGGCCGGACGTCCGGGTGATCCACGGCGACGTCCTGGCCACCGACCTCCGGGCCTCCGTCGGGGACTGGTCCGCCGCCCGGGTGGTGGGCAACATCCCGTACAACATCACCACCCCGATCCTCTTCCACCTCCTCGGGCGTCCCCGCCCCCGGGACATCGTCCTCATGGTACAGCGGGAGGTGGCGGACCGGATCGTGGCGGCGCCGGGCACCGGGGGTTACGGCGCCCTGGCGGTGGGGGTCCAGAGCGTGGCCGATTCCCGGATGCTCTTCCCGGTGCCCCGGGGGGCCTTCCGGCCGGTACCCCGGGTCGACTCCGCGGTCGTCCGCATCACGCCCCACGCGCCGCCGCGCCTCGACGAGGACGACGAGCGTCGGCTCCGTCGCCTCACCCGGGCGGCCTTCCAGTGGCGCCGCAAGCAGATGCAGAAGATCCTCCGGAGCCACCCCGACCTGGCCCTGCCCCGGGAGGTGGTGGAGGCCGAGGCGCGACAGCTGGGGTTGGATCTCACGCGGCGGCCGGAGACCTTCGCTCCCGACGGCCTCCTGCTCCTGGCCCGACGCCTCCTCTAGTCGCGTCCCCGCTTCAGCACGAGGGTTCCGCTCCAGCTGTGGTCCGTGATGTTCGTGGCCTGGACCACCTTCCCCAGGGCCGTGCCCCCCCCTGCGGCGCCGTCGAACCGCCCTGTGCCGCCCTCGACGGTGAACGCATCCTCGAATTCGAAGTCGTAGTCCGGTTCCGCGCTCGGGTGGATGACCCCCGAGATCGCGAGGTACAGGATGTCCCCGTTGGCCGCGGTGATCGTTCCCACGCCGTCCGTGTAGGGGACCGACTCCCCTTCGGTCAACACGCCGTCGTCCAGGAGGTCGGTGGCGTCGATGCAGAAGGTGAAGGTGACTTGGAACCGACCGAGGTGGGTCGCTTCCCCCTCGCCCGCCTGGGTGTTCAGAAGCCAGGGGGGCGCGCCGCACGCCGGATCCGGCGCGAGGCCCTGGAGGCCCGTATAGGCCGAGGCTCCGAAGGGAAGTGGCGTGGACACGACCGCACCCGCCACGTCCGGGGGGGTCAACTCCGCGTCCCCGAGGGCCGTGATGGCCGGGGAGTCACATCCGGTCGACAGGAGGCCGAACGCGAGGCCTGCTGCGAGGGCGAACCTCGAACCGATGGGGCAGGGGCGCATGCTCATCTCCATGGCAGAGAAGAGGACTTCGCCGGGGGCAGGTGCCACACGGTTGGGACGACGGAGGCCCGGGGTCAAGCAAAACCGGACGGTCCGACGGCCCGTCGATTGATCCCGGCCCCCCGTCTCTCTAAGTTTGTGAACGATTTCACAAACTCCCCGCAGGCTTGTTTCCGGTCCGTCTTCCGTGTCGCGAAAGATCTCCGATTCCACGGTTCGTCGCCTCTCCCAGTACCTCCGGATCCTCGAGGCCCGTGAGGGCCGGCCCCGGGCCACCGTCTCCAGCACGGACCTCGCCGCTGAGGCCGGGACCACCGCGGCGCAGGTCCGCAAGGACCTGTCCCTGTTCGGCTCCTTCGGGAAGCGTGGGCTCGGCTACGCTGCGGGAGACCTGGCCGACCGCCTCCGGGCCATCCTGGGCCTGCAACGGGTGTGGCGGGTCGCGCTCGTGGGAGCGGGTCGGATTGGCTCGGCCCTCTTCGAGTACGCGGATTTCCGACGAAGGGGATTCGACATCGTGGCGGTCCTGGACGTGGACAGGTCCAAGATCGGCACCCAGTGGAGCGGCGCGGTGGAGGTCGAGGACGTGATCGCGCTGGAAGCGGTGCTTGAGCGGGAGGCCGTGGACGTCGTCATCCTGGCTGTTCCCGCTGCCGCGGCCCAGGAGGTCGCGGACCGAGCGGTGGCGGCGGGGGTGAGGGGAATCCTGAACTTCGCGCCCCTCCAGCTTCGTGTCCCCGAGGACGTCTCCGTCCAGGACGTGAACGTCGTGACGGAGCTCGAGGCCCTGTCCTTCGATCTCACGCACCTCCGAGCCAACGGATCCGACTGACGTGGCGCCGTCCCTGGTCCAGCAGGTGGCCGAGCGCCTCCGGGGGGGACCCGCCCACACCCTCGCCCTGGCCCGGGAGATCCTGGGGCTCGAAGGCCATCCCGGAGCGGCGTCGGCGGCCGTCTTCGCGCTGCTGGGGCAGGACCCTCGGTTCGAGGTGGACGCCGGGGGCACCTGGTCCCTCCACTCCGCGCCACCCGGGGTCTCCCTCGTGGACCTGCCGTACGCCGTCGTCGACGTGGAGACCACCGGCGGCGGTCCCCACCGGGGCCACCGGATCACGGAGATCGCCGTGGTGCACGTGGACCGGGGGGAGATCACCAGCGAGTTCGCCACCCTGGTGAATCCCGGCCGGAGCATCCCACCCATCGTGAAGTCCATCACGGGCATCACCCCGGAGATGGTGGAAGGGGCCCCGTACTTCGAGCACGTGGCCGAGACGGTCCGGGACCTGGTGGAGGGTCGGATCTTCGTGGCGCACAACGCCCAGTTCGACCGGGGCTTCCTCCGGGCCGAGCTGATCCAGGCGCTGGGCGAGGCCCCGTCCTTCGAGACGTTGTGCACCGTGAAGCTCGCCCGGGGGCTCCTCCCCGGTCTGCGGCGCCGGAACCTGGACGCCCTGGCGGGGCACTACCGCATCCCGATCCACGGTCGCCATCGGGCCGGGGGTGATGCCCTGGCCACGGCCAGGGTCCTCATCCGTCTCCTGGACGAGGCGTCGCTTCAGGGGATCCACGACCTCGCGGCGCTCCGTACCATCCTCCGCCGGCGCCTCCGTCGGCGGCGGAAGCGACCCCGGAACCCACCGGAGGAGCGATGAACGCGTCAGAGCTTCCCCTCGTCCGCTCCACCACGGTGGGGGCGATCCGCATCCACGCCATCGAGGCGGGCCTCCAGTGGCTCGACGGCGGGGCCATGTTCGGGGTCGTTCCCCGGCCCCTCTGGGAGACGCGCATTCCGCCGGACGAACGGAACCGCATCCCCCTGGCGCTGCGTTGCCTGCTGGTCGAAGCCCCCGGGGCCCTGGTCCTGGTGGACACCGGGGTGGGGAACAAGGAGTCGGACAAGTTCCGCTCCATCTACGGCGTCGACAACGAGGGTTCACCCACCCGCCTCGAGGATGGCATCCGGGCGGCCGGCTTCCAGCCCGGGGACGTGGACATCGTCCTGTCCACGCACCTCCATTTCGACCACGCCGGCGGAAACACCCTGGTCCGGGAGGACGGCGCGGTGGTACCGGCCTTCCCGGGCGCCCGCTATGTCGTCCAGAAGGGTGAGTTCGACTTCGCCCATACCAACAACGAGCGCATCCGGGCCAGCTATCTGCGCCGGAACATCGATCCGGTGGCGGAGGCGGGCCTGCAGGACTTCGTCGAGGGGGTGGCCACCATCACCGAGGGGGTCTCGGTCCTGCCCACGCCCGGGCACACGCCCTTCCATCAGTCGGTGCTCGTGGAGTCGGACGGGGCCGTCGCGTGCTTCCTGGCCGACGTCTGCCCCACCACCGCGCACCTGCCGCTCCCCTGGATCATGGGCTACGACCTGGAGCCGCTGGTGACGCTAGAGAGCAAGAGCGCCCTGTGGGAGCGGGCCCGGGCCGAGGACTGGCTCCTGGTCTTCGAGCACGATCCCTCGGTGGCATGGGGCCGATTGGATCCTTCGGAGACGCGACCCACCCTCCTGGGGGGCGATTGAGGCACGGCGTCAAGGGTGCCCGCAC
Organism: Longimicrobiales bacterium; assembly: GCA_035464715.1. Classification (GTDB taxonomy): domain Bacteria; phylum Gemmatimonadota; class Gemmatimonadetes; order Longimicrobiales; family Gaopeijiaceae; genus Gaopeijia. The sequence goes on along the minus strand of DATHRY010000059.1, from coordinate 87,383 downwards.
CCGGAGGATTTCAGTAGTTTTCCTCGGCTAACCTGCAGACTCCAACCGCATTCCCACATATGAACGACAAGGCCACGACGCCAGTCATCGTCAGCGGCGTCCGAACACCTATCGGCCGCTTCCTCGGCGGCCTCTCGCCCCTGTCGGCATCCGACCTGGGCGCCCTCACCATCCGCGAGGCGGTGAAGCGGTCCGGGGTCGACCCCTCCGCGGTGGACGAGGTCATCATGGGGAACGTGGTCCAGGCCGGCGCCGGGCAGGCGCCCGCCCGGCAGGCGGCGATCCGGGGCGGCATCCCCGGGACCGTCCCGGCCCTGACGGTGAACAAGGTGTGTGGCTCGGGGCTCAAGGCCGTCATGTTGGCGGCTCAGGCCATCAAGGCCGGAGATCTCCAGCTCGCCGTGGCCGGGGGCATGGAGTCGATGTCGAACGTCCCCTTCTACCTCCGGGGCCTGCGCACCGGTGTCAAGTTCGGGGACCAGAAGCTCGAGGACGGGTTGATCCTCGACGGCCTGTGGTGCTCGTTCGGCGGGTGTCACATGGGCGGACACGCAGAGTACACCGCCCAGAAGGCCGGCGTGACCCGCGAGGAGGCCGACGCCTTCTCTCTTCGGTCGCACCAGAAGGCCGTGGCGGCCATCGAAGAGGGCCGGTTCACCGACGAGATCGTCCCGGTGACGATTCAGGGGCGGAAGGGAGACACCGTCGTCGACACCGACGAGTCGCCCCGCAGCGACACCTCCATGGAGGCGTTGGGGCGGTTGCGGCCCGCGTTCCCGACGGACGCCCCGGACGACATCGAGGAACTGGTGGTCACGGCCGGGAACGCCCCGGGCCTCAACGACGGCGCCTCGGCTCTGGTGGTCTGCAGCCAGGCCTACGCCGAGGCCCACGGGCTCCCGATCCGGGCGGTCATCACGGGGTACGCCAGCGGCGGCACCGAGCCCAGGGACCTGTTCTTCGCCCCCATCGCGGCGGTGAACAACCTCATGGAGCGGACCGGGGCCGCCATCGGGGACTACGACCTCATCGAGGTCAACGAGGCCTTCGCCGTGCAGGCGATCGCGGACATGCGAGCCCTCGGCATGGACGAGGACCGGGTCAACGTCAATGGTGGCGCCGTGGCCCTGGGTCATCCCATCGGTGCTTCCGGCGCCCGGATCCTCGTCACCCTCCTGGCGGCTCTCGAGGCCCGGGATCGTCGCACCGGGCTGGCCACACTCTGCCTCGGCGGGGGGAACGCGGTCGCCCTCTCCGTCGAACGGATCTGAGGAGGTGGGGATGCCGGAAATCCAACGCGTGACCGTGGTGGGCGGCGGGACCATGGGGAACGGGATCGCCCACGTCTGTGCGCAGTCGGGGTTCGACGTCGTCCTGGTGGACGTCGATGCGTCGGCCCTGGAGGTCGGGCTGTCCACCATCGCCCGGAACATGGACCGTCAGGTCAAGAAGGAGCGGCTCACCGCCGAGGAGAAGGTGGCCGCGCTCGGGCGGATCACCGGCGCCACCGACGTGGCCGAGGGAGCCGGGGAGGCCGACCTGGTGGTCGAGGCCGTTCCCGAGCGGGCCGACCTCAAGTACAGCCTCTTCCGGACGCTGGACGAGGCGGCCCCCGAAGGGGCGATCCTGGCCTCCAACACCTCCTCGATCTCCATCACGGAGATCGCGGCCCGGACGGGTCGGCCGGATCGGGTGATCGGGATGCACTTCATGAACCCGGTGCCGGTCATGAAGCTCGTGGAGGTGATCCGGGGGCTCGCCACCAGTGACGAGACCACGGCTGCGGTCGTCGGCCTCTCGGAACAGCTCGGCAAGACCCCGGTCGAGGTCAACGACTTCCCCGGCTTCGTGTCGAACCGCGTCCTGATGCCCATGATCAACGAGGCGGTCTTCGCCCTCATGGAGGGTGTCGCGGAGGCCGAGGCCATCGACCAGGTCATGACCCTCGGGATGGCGCACCCCATGGGCCCCCTCACCCTGGCCGACCTCATCGGCTTGGACACGTGCCTCAACATCCTCGAGGTGCTGCACCGGGAGCTCGGGGACGACCGGTACCGGCCGTGCCCGCTCCTCCGGAAATACGTGGCGGCGGGGTGGTTGGGGCGGAAGTCGGGCCGCGGCTTCTACCGCTACGAAGGATGAGTTCCACCATGACGTTCACCGCCGAGCAGCGCGAGATCCAGGGGCTGGCCAGAGAGTTCGCACAGAACGAGATCGCTCCGCACGCGGAGCGGTGGGACGCGGAACGCGAGCTCTCCGAATCGGTGTTCGGGGCCCTGAGCGAGCTCGGGTTCCTGGGTATGCTCACCCCGGAGCGCTACGGCGGGCTGGACCTCGACGTGCCGACCTACCTCCTGGTGCTGGAGGAGATCGCCCGGGCCGACGCGTCGGTGGCGCTGGCAGTGGCCATCCAGAACGGACCGGTCCCGGCGATCCTGCTGGGCCACGGAACGGAGGCGCAGAAGGAGATGTGGCTTCCCCGGCTCGCATCGGGGGAGGTGCTGGGCGCCTTCGCCCTCAGCGAGGCGGGCGCCGGCAGCGACGCGGCGGCTCTGGAGACCCGGGCCGTCCGGACGGACACGGGCTGGGTCCTCGACGGGCGCAAGGCGTGGATCACCAATGGCGGGCGTGCCGGGGTGGTGGTCCTCTTCGCCCGGATCGAAGACGAGGGCGTCGCCTGTTTTCTCGTCGAGCCCGGCTCGCCGGGCTACGAGGTCGTCGAGCGGGTCACCACGATGGGGCACCGTGCATCCGAGACCGTCAACGTCGCGCTATCGGACGTCCGACTCCCCCATGAGGCCCTGGTGGGCGAGCCGGGCCGCGGCCTGAGCTACGCCCTGGAGAGCCTCGTCCTGGGCCGCACGGGGATTGCGGCGCAGGCTCTGGGGATCGCCCAGGCTTCGTTGGACCACGCGACGCGGTATTCGATGGAGCGCCGGCAGTTCGGCATGCCTCTCGCGCAGTTCGGAGCCACCCAGGCCAAGCTCGCCAACATGGCGGCCCGCATCGCCGGGGCCCGGGCCGCGATCCACGAGGTGGGAGAGCGGCTGGAGGCTCGACGGCGGGGTGGGGTGGACATGGGCACCGGGGCCGAGGATCTGGGAGCCCGTGCCGCGGGCGCCAAGCTGCTGGCCAGCGAGACGGCCATGTACGCCGCCGACGAGGCGGTCCAGATCTTCGGTGGCTACGGCTACATGCGGGACTATCCGGTGGAGCGCCTCATGCGCGACGCCAAGGGCACCGAGATCTTCGAAGGCACGAGCGAGATCATGCGCGTCGTGATCGCCCGGGCCCTCCTACAGGCCGCGCGGGAATCCTGAGGCGGCACCCAACGATCGAATCCGAGGAGCAGGCAGGGATGGACATCTTCGAGCGGATGGCGAAGCACGAGCACGAACAGCTGATGTTCTGGAGCGAGCCGCGGTTGGGCTACAAAGGCATCATCGCCATCCACGACACCACGCTGGGTCCCGCTCTCGGCGGGACGCGCTTCTGGAACTACGCCTCCGACCAAGAGGCCGTCGTCGACGCCCTGCGTCTCGCCCGGGGGATGAGTTACAAAGCGGCTGTGGCGGGTCTCAACCTGGGCGGCGGCAAGTCGGTCATCGTCGGGGACAACAAGACCCGCTTCCGGGAGATGATCTTCCGGGCCCACGGGCGGGCGGTGGAGTCCCTGGGGGGGCGCTACATCACCGCCGAGGACGTGGGGACGTCCCCGGACGACATGGAGTACGTCCTCATGGAGACGGATTCCGTGGTGGGGATCTACGGTCGCTCCGGTGACCCGTCGCCGGTCACCGCACACGGCGTGTACGTCGGGATCAAGGCCGCCGCCATGCATCGCTACGGAGACGACTCCCTGGATGGGAAGCACGTGGCCGTCCAGGGGGTCGGACACGTGGGGTACTACCTGTGCCAGTACCTCCATGAGGAGGGCGCCCGCCTCACCGTCACGGACATCGATCCGGAGCGGGTCCAGCGGACGGTGGAGGACTTCGGGGCCACGGCCGTGGAGACGGACGAGATCTACACGGTGGACGCCGACATCTTCGCCCCCTGCGCCCTGGGTGCCGTCATCAACGACGACACCCTGAAGAGCTTCACCTTCGACATCATCGGTGGGGCCGCGAACAACCAGCTGGCCCGGACCCACCACGGTCCTGCCATCTCCGAGAAGGGAATCCTGTACGCCCCGGACTACGTGATCAACGCCGGCGGCCTGATCAACGTCTACGGAGAGCTCAAGGAGTGGTCTCCGGAACGGTCCCGCCGGAAGGCGGGAGAGATCTACGAGACGCTGCTCCAGATCTTCCAGCGGGCTCAGGAAGAGGGGATTCCCACCGCCGAGGCCGCGGATCGCGTCGCCGAGCAACGTATCCAGACGGCTCGCCACCTCCAGCGCAGCTGGGTCTGACCACAAGGAAGGAAGCCGCTTCATGCGTCACGAGTATCTGAGTCGGACCGACCCCGAGATCCATGCCATCCTCGGTCGGGAGGCCCGGCGTCAGGGCCGACAGCTCGAGCTCATCGCCAGCGAGAACTTCACCTCCGAGGCGGTCCTCGAGGCAACGGGATCGGTGCTGACGAACAAGTACGCCGAGGGCCTTCCGGGGAGGCGCTACTACGGGGGGTGCGAGTTCGTCGACCAGGCCGAGGATTTGGCTCGGGACCGGGCGAAGGAGCTGTTCGGGGCCGACCACGCCAACGTTCAGCCCCACTCGGGCGCCCAGGCGAACATGGCGGCGTTCCTGGCCTTCCTTTCCCCCGGAGACCGGGTTCTGGGGATGGACCTCAGCCACGGCGGCCATCTGACCCACGGGTCGAAGGTGAACTTCTCGGGGAAGTACTTCGAGGTGTCGGCCTACGGGGTGACACCGTCGAACGGCCGCATCGACTACGACGCGCTCCGGACCCAGGCGTTGGAGGTCCGGCCGAAGATGATCATCGCGGGGGCCAGCGCCTATCCCCGGATCATCGACTTCGAGGCCTTCGGGTCCATCGCCCGGGAGGCGGGCGCCCTGCTCCTGGTGGACATGGCCCACATCGCCGGACTGGTGGCCGCCGGGGTGCATCCGTCTCCCGTCCCTCACGCCGATGTGGTGACGACCACCACCCACAAGACGCTCCGGGGTCCACGGGGCGGGCTCGTCCTGTGCCGGGAGGAGCATGCCAGGGCCATCGACAAGGCGGTGTTTCCGGGGATGCAGGGCGGACCCTTGATGCACGTCATCGCCGCGAAGGCGGTGGCCTTCCGGGAGGCGCTCCAGCCCGACTTCCAGGGCTACGCGCGACGGGTGGTCGTCAACGCCAAGGCCCTCGGGGACGCCCTGCTGACCCGGGACTTCCGGCTGGTGAGCGGGGGAACGGACAACCACCTCCTCCTGGTCGACCTGCGGCCCAGCCATCCGGAGCTGTCCGGCAAGGACGCCGAGCATGCCCTCGAGGCGGCCGGAATCACCCTGAACAAGAACACCGTTCCGGGCGAGTCACGCTCTCCCTTCGTGACGTCGGGGCTGCGGATCGGCACGCCCGCACTGACCACGCGGGGGATGGGGGAGGCGGAGATGCACCGGATCGGCGAGTGGATGGCGCGTGTGCTGTCATCCCCCGGGGACGAAGCGCTGATCCGACGCACCCGGGAAGAGGTTGAGGAGCTCTGCGAGAGCTTCCCTCTCTATGCGGAGTTGACGTCGGTCTGACGGGATCCCCCGTCTCGACTGGCATTCCCACCCGCGTCGCGTAAGTTTGCGCCATGGCCCAGGTCGAATTCGCAGACGAGATCCTCCAGCAGCTCCAGGAGCGGGACCCGCGCTACGACGCGCGGGCCTATCTCCTCGTGCTGTCTGCGTTGAATCACGTGATGGAGGGCCTCGCCGAGCGACGGCACATCTCGGGGCGGGAGCTCGCCCTGGGGTTGAGGGACGTGGCCATCGACCGGTTCGGCCTCATGGCCCGTCCGGTCCTGTCCCACTGGGGGATGCACGATACCGAGGACGTCGGGCGGATCGTGTTCGCCCTGGTGGAGTGCGGTGTGCTGGTGAAACAGACGGGAGACCGGATCGAGGACTTCCAGGACGTCTTCGATTTCCGGGAGGTGTTCGAGGATGCGTACCCATGGGGAGCGCACCTGAGCTGACATCGCGCCGGGACTCGGCGCGCAGGACCAGACCGAACCAACGAACCAACGCCCACGGGAGGGGTTGAATATGGCGGACGAAGGCGCTTTTCCGCGCTGCCAGAAGTGCGATGTGGGGCTGCTGCTTCCCCTGTCCGACTACGGTCGCGACGGGGCTCCGATCCGGTACAAGGCCTGGGTATGTTCGAACCCCGAGTGCGGATTCAACATCCGGATCGACAACGGGGAGATCACCCTCGGTCGCGCCATCGGTCAGAGCTACAAGTAGGTCCCGGGGAGCGAGCCGTGGCCGGGGTCCTCTCCGGTACCGAAGTGCCTCCGGGCCGCTCCCTCCGTCTCTCGTCCCATCCTCCCGTCCGCCCGATCGGGCGGCGCATCCCCTGAGGTGGTCCCGGTGACCCCGATGGACGTCGGCCCGTTCGCGGTCGAGCCCCTCCACGTCCTCACCGGGCAGGGGGCTGCGGCCATGGACCGGTGGGCGATCACCGAACGGGGCGTCCCCGAGGCGGCGCTCATGGAACGGGCCGGCGCGGCGGCGGCGACGGTCGTGCACCATCTGCATCCGGCGGGACGCGTGGGTGTGCTGGCCGGGAAGGGCAACAATGGCGGAGACGGGATGATCGTGGCCCGGACCCTGACGGCCTGGGGCAGGGAGGTGGTGCTGGTCGCCGTGGGTCGTCCGGCCGCCGCGTCCGACCCGCTGCTTCGGGGCTGGCCGGTGGCCACCACGGCCTCGGACGCCGTGGACCGGAACGGGCTCGAGGGCATCCTGAGCGGCTGCGACGTCCTGGTCGACGGGGTGCTGGGTACCGGGACGTCGGGCGCACCCCGGGGGGAACCGGGGCGGGTTCTGGAGATCCTGGCAGACGTCGACCGGCCGATTGTGGCGCTGGATCTCCCGTCCGGCGTGGACGCGGACACCGGGGCAGCCCCGGGACCCTGCGTGCAGGCTGGAGCCACCGTGGCGCTGGGGTGGCCCAAGCTGGGGACGCTGATGCATCCCGGGCGCGCCCGGTCCGGACGTCTCCTGGCCGTGGAGATCGGATTCCCGCCCCTGCGCCCGGCAGACCAGGGGTGCCGTCTCCTCACCCCGGCCTGGGCGGCGGCGCACCGGCCTCTCAGGGAGCCGGAGACCCACAAGAACCGGGTGGGGGCCCTCACGGTGGTGGCCGGTCGCCCGGGGATGGCCGGCGCGGCGCTGCTGGCCGCTCGGGCTGCGCTCCGTACCGGGGCCGGCTACGTCCGCATCGTCACCCACTCCCGGAACCGGGAGATCGTTCAGACCGCCCTGCCCGAGGCGGTCTTCGTCGACGCTTCCGACCGAGGTGCCGTCGACGAGGCCCTGGGATCGGCTGCCGCGATCGCCGTGGGGCCGGGGCTGGGGACCGATGGAGCCGCGTCCGACCTGCTGGATCGGGTTCTGGCCTCGGACAGACCCCGGGTCGTGGACGCCGACGGCCTCACGCTCCTGGCCCGGGCGGGGATGGGGGTGCTGGACCCCCGGACCGTTCTCACGCCCCACCCGGGCGAAGCGGCCCGGCTCCTGGGGTGCGAGGTGGACGACGTGCAGCGGGACCGCCTGGGTAGCGTGGCCGGCATCCAGCGGCGCACCGGTGCCGTCGCGCTCCTGAAGGGGACGCCCAGCCTGGTCCGGGGGGCGGGAGGCCTGTGGGTGGATTCGGTGGCCACGTCGGACCTCGCGGTGGCCGGGATGGGGGATACCCTCACCGGTGCCGTGGGGGCGTTCCTGGCCCAGGGGTGTGCCCCGGAGGTCGCGGCGGGCCTCGGGCTGGTGTGCACGGGGAGGGCCGCGGCCCGGGCCGGGCGCGGCCCCGGCCTCCAGGCCGCGGACGTGCCCGACCACCTTCCGGACGCGCTCTCCGAGGTCCCCCCGTCCCGGGGCCTCCCGGTTCCCGGCCTCCTCCTGGACCTGGAGCCCCCTCGGTGACCGGTCTGACCACGGCCCTCGGGCCCGGAGGAGAGTCCGACCGCATCCGCGCCCTCCTGGGAGGGGGGGCGGCGGATCCCCGGCTCCGGGTCGGTCCCGGCGACGACGCCGCGGTGATCGGTGATCTCGTGCTCTCCACGGACCTGACCGTGGAGGGCGTGCACTTCCGGCGCGCCTGGTTGACCCTGCAGGAGGTCGGAGACCGGGCCGTCACGGTGGCCGTGAGCGATTTGGCGGCCATGGGCGCGGATCCCGTGGCGGTCTTCCTGAGCCTGGCGCTCCCGGACCGGGACGAGGGAGTCGAGGCGGCCCGCGCCCTGGGGGACGGCGCCCGCGCCGCCGCCGCCCGAGCGGGTGCCACCCTCGCCGGAGGCGACCTGACCCGTTCCCCAGGGCCTCTGGTCGCCGACGTCGTGGCGGTGGGCCGCACGTCGGATCCCGTTCTCCGGTCCACGGCTCGGGCCGGGGACGACCTCTGGGTCACCGGCCTCCTCGGGGGCGCCGCCGGCGCCGTGTCCGCCTGGGCGTCCGGGGCCGAGCCCTCGGCCGCAATGCGGGCCCGCTTCGTCGCTCCCACGCCCCGTCTCGGTCTCCTGCGCCGCCTACGGGAGGCAGGGTGGGTCACGGCGGCCCTGGACCTGTCCGACGGGCTCCTGGCCGACGCGGGCCACCTGGCCGCGGCGTCCGGGCTCCGGGCGCGTGTGGAGGCCGACCGGGTTCCGGTGGCCCCGGCCCTCGGCGGGCTCGGTCCGGCGGAGGCGCTGCGGCTCGCCCTGGAAGGCGGTGAGGACTACGAGCTCCTCTTCGCCGCCCCTCCGGAGGCCCGGGCCGAGCTGGGGGGCCACGGGCCGACGCGGCTGACCCGGGTCGGAGCGCTCGTACCCGGAACCGGTGTCGTGCGGATCGACCCGGACGGCTCGGAGGTCGACGTCCGCGGAGGCGGATTCGACCACTTCGCCGGGACCGCCTCGTGAGGACCTTGTGGACCGCCGTGGTGGCGCTGGTGCACACGGTCTGGACGGCGGGGCACATCCTCCTGTCCGCCGCCTTCGGCTCGAGGAACTTCCCTCGTGTCGCTCAGGAGGCGCCCCGGAAGTGGGCGGCTGCGCTCCTGTGGGCCGCCGGGGTCCGGGTCGAGGTCGAAGGGCTCGAGCATCTGCCGCCGGGCGAGCCCGCGATCCTGGTGGCGAACCACGAATCGTGGTTCGACGTCTTCGCCATGGTCGCCTACCTCCCCATCAACTACCGCTTCGTGGGAAAGGTCGAGCTGACCCGCATTCCGCTCTTCGGACCCGCCTGGCTGGCGTGCGGTCACATCGCCATCGACCGGTCCGATCGGGAGAAGGCCTTCGCGTCTCTCCGGCAGGCCGGCGATGCCCTCCACCGGGATGGCGCGGTCGTGGTTATGTTCCCCGAGGGAACGCGTTCTCCCGACGGGAAGTTGCTTCCGTTCAAGAAGGGGGCGTTCGTCCTCGCCCTCCAGACCGAGGTGCCGGTGGTGCCGGCGGGGGTGTGGGGAAGCCGGGACATCATGCCGAAGGGCTCGTGGCGGATCCGTCCGGGGACGATCCATATCCGGATCGGCGCCCCGATCCCGGTGGAGGGCCGTCCGGAGGGGGACCGGGACGCCTTGCTGATGGAGGCTCGGGAGGCGGTGGAGCGCATGCGCCAGCCCCGGGTGGGAGGCACGGGGGAAGGGCCATCACTTTGAACCAGCAGCGGAGGAATCTGTGTCGGCGATCGTAGACATCCGTGGTCGTGAGATCCTGGACTCCCGTGGCAATCCCACCGTGGAGGCGGACGTGATTCTCGAGACGGGGATCCGCGGGCGGGCCGCGGTTCCCAGCGGTGCCTCCACCGGCGCCCACGAGGCCGTGGAGCTCCGGGACGGAGATCGGGACCGGTACATGGGGAAGGGAGTGACCCGTGCCGTCCACAACATCGGCACGGAGATCCGGGCTGCCCTGGCGGGATTCGAGGCCCGGGAGCAGCTCGACATCGACCGGACCCTCATCGAGCTGGACGGAACCGAGAACAAGTCCCGCCTCGGGGCGAACGCCACCCTCGCCGTCTCCATGGCGGCGGCCAGGGCCGCGGCCCTGGAGAACCAGCTGCCCCTCTGGCGTTACCTGGCCCCCGTCGAAGGAAGCCTGGTGCTTCCCGTGCCCATGATGAACATCCTGAACGGCGGGGCGCACGCGCCCAACAACGTCGACATCCAGGAGTTCATGATCATGCCCCTGAACTTCGACACGTTCTCGGAGGCCCTCCGGTGCGGTGTGGAGATCTTCCACGCCCTGAAGAAGGTCCTCACCGAGAAGGGGAAGAACACCGCCGTCGGCGACGAAGGTGGATTCGCCCCGGACCTGGCGAGCAACGAGGAGGCCGCGGAGTTCGTCCTCACCGCGATCGAGCGCGCCGGATACCGTCCCGGAGAGGACGTGGTCCTGGCCCTGGACGCGGCGGCGACGGAGTTCTTCGAGGACGACGTCTACAACTTCCGCTGGTCCGGCGGCGAGCCCCGGGACACCGCCGGGATGATCGAGTTCTGGACGGAATGGGCGGGGCGCTATCCGCTCAAGTCCGTGGAGGACCCTCTGGAGGAGAACGACTGGCGGGGCTGGGGAGAGCTCACCCGGGCCGTGGGCGACGACCTCCAGGTGGTGGGAGACGACCTCTTCGTGACGAACCCGCGACGGCTGGAGCGGGGCATCCGGGAGGGCGTGGCCAACGCGATCCTGATCAAGGTGAACCAGATCGGGACGCTGAGTGAGACGCTCGAGGCCATCCGCCTGGCCGACGAGGCGGGGTACCGTTCGGTGATCTCGCACCGCTCGGGTGAGACCGAGGACACGTTCATCGCCGACCTCGCGGTGGCCACGGGAGCCGGCCAGATCAAGACGGGCAGCGCGTCCCGAACCGACCGGGTGGCCAAGTACAACCAGCTGCTGCGGATCGAGGAGACCCTCGGAGACCGGGCGGTCTACCCGGGGCGGACCCTGTGGGACGGGTAGCCCGGATCGCCCTGCCGGGGATCCTCCTCCTGGCGGTCTACTGGGCCGTCTTCGGTGGAGAGTATTCGGTGCTCGAGCTCCGGCAGGCCCGTGCGGAGCTCGAGGAGAACCGGGTGATGCTCGCAGAGCTCCGGCAGGAGATCGACTCGCTCCGCGCCTGGGCCGATTCCCTCCGCAACGACCCCTGGACCCTGGAACGGATCGCCCGGGAGGACCACGGCCTGGTCGGGCCGGGCGAGGAGGCCATCCGGGTCGTCGAGACCCATCCGGGGGACTCGGCCGCGGCGGACAGCACCCGGAACTGACCGCACCCTCAGGGCGACGGGAGGGCGCTCATCAGCCCTCGCCGTCGTCCGGGCCCTCGTCGTCCAGCTCGACCTCGACCGGCTCGCGCTCGTCACCGGCTCCCAGGCCCAGCATCCGCGCGGCCTCTCTGAGGGCCTCCCGATCTTCGTCGGACGCCAGGAGCGAGACGGCCTCGTCATCGTCTACCGGATCCCCCGCATCGACCCCGGGATCGTCCTCCTCCACGGGGAAGCCGCCTCGTGCCACGCCGGTGGCCTTCTCCAGGAAGGGCGCGAACAGGTCGATGGGGATCGGGAAGAGCGTCGTCGAGTTGTTCTCGGCGGCCACCTCGACCACGGTCTGGAGGAAGCGGAGCTGCAGCGCGGCGGGGTGCTTCTTGATGACGTCGGCAGCCTGACCCAGGCGCCGCGAGGCCTGGTACTCGCCTTCGGCGCTGATGACCTTCGCCCGCCGCTCCCGCTCGGCCTCCGCCTGGCGGGCCATCGCGCGCTTCATCTCCTTGGGCAGGCCGATGTCCTTGATCTCCACGCCGGTGACCTCTATGCCCCAGGGGTCGGTGCCCGCGTCGATGATCTCCCGGACGATGTCGTTGATCCGCTCCCGCTCGGCGAGCAGCTCGTCGAGCTCCGACTGCCCGATCACCGAGCGCAGCGTCGTCTGGGCCAGCTGGCTCGTGGCGAAGTAGTAGTCCTCGATCTCGACGACGGCCTTGGCGGGGTCGGCGACCCGGAAGTAGACCACCGCGTTGACGGTGACGGAGACGTTGTCCTTGGTGATCGTGTCCTGCGGGGGGATGTCCAGCGCGATGATCCGCAGGTCCATCTTCTTCATCCGGTCCACGCCGAACGGCACCAGGAAGACGACCCCCGGGCCCTTGGCCCGGACCAGCTTTCCGAGTCTGAAGATCACGCCCCGCTGATATTCGTAGAGCACGCGGATCGAGCTCACGAGCGCGACGGCGCCCGCCACTGCCACGGGGATGAGGATGGTGGCCGGGTCCATGGGGTCTCCATGCATGGGGGCGGGAAGGTCGACGCCTCACGAAAGGCTACGCCGGTGGCCTCTGTTTCGTTCATTGCCGCGCCTCACCGTGGGGCAGCGGCGGGCCGGCGGCAAGGGATGGGTCCGACCCCGGCCATGGTCTGGCCGACCGAGTCGTGGCGCCTTGACACGCCCGAGGTCCGGCTCGACCTTTTTCGTCTGTTTTCGCCGGAGTAGCTCAGTCGGTTAGAGCAGCGGAATCATAATCCGCGTGTCGGGGGTTCGAGTCCCTCCTCCGGCATCGATCCCGACAGGATCGTAGACGGCCTCCCGGATCCCCGGGAGGCCGTCGTGCATTCCGCTCCCGCCCCCGACCAGCTCCTCGTCGTACGGGGGTTGCCGGGACTGCGACGAGGCCATCGCCACGGCGCAGGCATGCGGCACCGGGGGCCCGCACCGCCCTTTCCACCACCGGACCGGTTGGCCATTATGCCGCGGTTCCCCACGACCCCTTCCACCCGTTCCCTTCTTATGAGCGACCCTACCGAGAGCCTCCTGGCCGAGCGGCGGGACCGTTTCGCCCGCCTCCTGGGCCGCGATCTGCAGGAGCCCGCGAGGGACGAGTCCCCCCTCGCCTCCGAGGCCCGGGCCCACCTCCTCGAGGACGGCCGCGACCTTTACTGGAACGAGCTGGAGTGGGAGCACCTCATGGAGGAGGAGGCGGTGGACCAGGGCGAGCCGCTCATCGAGCTCATGTTCCCGGGCGTCCTGGCCTACGTGCGGGGACTCCTCCTGACCCAGGTGAATCCCGACGCCCTCGCCCCGGCGGAGCCTCGTCCTCAGGTGGTGGAGGACCTCCTGGCCTTTCTGGGCGGACGGGTCCTGGAGCTCAGGGACGCCCTGGGCACGGGCGACGCCGAGGACGCCACCCGGCTCCGGGCCGAGCTTCGCGCCACGGACCGACTGGTGGATCTGGTCCTCTTCCAGTATCACGGCTTGGACAAGGACGAGATGGACCGCCTGGAGAGGGCTGAGGCGGGCTGAAGCCATGCCCCTGCGGCCCTCTGCCCGGCCGGGGCATCCCTACCTCGCCGGCGCGCCTCTGCTCGTGGCCCATCGGGGCGGGGCCGGGCTGGCTCCAGAGAACACCTTCGAGGCCTTCCGGCAGGCCGTGGAGGTCTTCGGGGCGGACATGCTGGAGCTCGATGTCCGCCTCAGCGCGGACGGGAAGGTGGTGGTGATTCACGATGCCACCGTGGACCGGACCACCGACGGCTCCGGGCGGGTTGCCGAGATGCCGTGGCGGGAGCTTCAGGCGCTGGATGCGGGGCATCGCTTCCAGGGACCCGACGGGGACGCCGGCTTCCGCGGGCGGGACGTCCGGCTCCCGCTCCTGGACGACGTGCTGGACGGGCTTCCCTGGGCGCGTCTCAACGTGGAGGCGAAGTGCCGGGAGGTGGCAGGCCCTCTGGTGGAGCGCATCCGGGCACATTCCGCCGAACACCGGGTCCTCGTGGCCGCGGAGCACGAGTCGCACCGCATCGCCGCCCGGGGCTATCCCGGCCCCTGGGGAGCGTCCCGGAGTCAGATCGTCCCCTTTCTTCTTCTCCACCGCGCCCCGTTCGGCTCCGTCTACACGCCCAGGGTCGACGCGCTCCAGGTTCCCGAGCGGTGGCGGGGCCGACGGTTGGTCACCCGACGGTTCGTCCACGAGGCGCATCGACGGAACATCCCGGTCCACGTCTGGACGGTGGACGATCCCTCGGACATGCGTCGCCTCCTGGAGCTGGGCGTGGACGGGATCCAGACCGATCGGCCCGACCGGTTGGCGCGAGTCCTCCACGACGAATGTGGGCGGCCGCTCCCCCCGGCCCTGGAGGCCGCGTGAACGCCCCGGCCCTCCGGAGTCCGGAGACGCTGCCGGACCTCGGGGCCCTCCCATCCGGTCCCTGGGTCGTCGCGGTCTCCGGAGGCATGGACTCGGTGGTCCTCCTCCATGCCCTCCGCTTCGGTGCGCCCGGCGCCCCCCTGGTGGCGGCTCACCTCGATCACGCCATGCGCCCGGGCAGCCGGGCGGACGCCCGTTGGGTGGCGGGCCTCTGTCGCGCCTGGGACGTGAACCTGGTGGCCGAGCGGCTCGGGGCCCCTCCCGGTGGCGAAGCGGCGGCACGGAAGGCCCGGTACCGTTTCCTGTCGTCGGTGGCGGATACGACCGGTGCCCGCGCCGTGCTCACGGCTCACCACGCCGACGACCAGGCAGAGACGGTGCTCTTCCGAGTCGTACGGGGCACGGGGGTCAAGGGCCTCGGGGGGATCGCGGCGGTCCGCGGGCGCCTCCATCGGCCCCTCCTGGCCCGGACCCGTGCCGAACTGGGGGTCTATGCCCGTCACCATCGGCTCTCCTGGCGGTCCGACCCGACCAACGCCTGCATGGACCACACCCGCAACCGGATCCGACACCGGGTCCTGCCGGCCCTGGAGTCGATCCTGGGCCGCGACGTTCGGGCGAGCCTCGCTCGGCTGGCCCGAAACGCGCGCCGGGCCGATGAGGAGCTTGCAGCTCTCGAGGAGGTGGCCTTCGAGTCGGTTCTGCGGAGCGCCGGCGCCCGCCGCATGGAATGGGCCGCGGAGGCCGTAGCCGAATGGCCCGCCCCCCTCAGGAGGCGCCTCCTTCGCCGGGCCGCCGAGCGGCTCGGCGGGTACCCTACCGAGGCGGCGACACGGGTCGCCGAGGAGGCCTTCGGCCGCCTCGCGCCCGGTCAGGGGGTGGACCTGGGCGGTGGCTTCCGGCTCGAGCTGAGGGCGGGTACGTGGACCCTCGACGCTCCCCGGGTGCGAGCCCCCCGGCTTCGCACTCTGGCTGGGGATCCGGGTGGCGACTGAGCCGAGGGATCCCCGGACCGGGGACCGGAGCGTCGCCCGGGTGGTCTACACCGCGGAGCAGATCCGGGAGAGGGTCCAGGCCCTGGGCGCCGACATCCACCGGACGCTGGACCCGGCCGATCCCCTCCTGCTGATCGGTCTCCTGAAGGGCTCGTTCGTCTTCCTGGCCGACCTGATCCGGGAGATCCCACGGCCCCTCGAGGTGGAGTTCCTCCAGGTGGCGAGCTACGGGTCCGGGACCGAGTCCAGCGGGACGGTCGAGATGATCCAGGAACCCCAGGCGTCCCTGAATGGCCGCTCGGTGGTTATCGTAGAGGACATCATCGACAGTGGCACCACCCTCCGGTGGCTCCTTCCACGGCTTCGTGCCCGTGGACCGAAGCGACTCGAGGTGTGTGCCCTGTTGCACAAGGACAAGGTTACGCTGGAACCTCCGGCCCGCTGGGTCGGGTTCCATGCACCCAACGAATTCCTCGTGGGGTATGGGCTGGATCACGCGGAGGCGTTCCGGCATCTACCCTACGTCGGTGCGCTGAAGAGCTGAGCCCGTCTCGTAAAGGGAAGCAGGCAGACGAATGGCAGATCAGGAACCCCGGAAGGACCTTCCAGAGGGCCGGCGCAGTCCGGGCTCCAAGACCTTGGCGTTCTGGGTGCTCATCGCCCTCATGACGGTGGTGGCGCTCCAGATCGTGCGGGGCCAGGATCCCAGCCGGACCGAGCTCACCTACAGCGAGTTCCTCGAGGAGCTCGACGCCGACAACGTCCATTCGGTGACGTTCATCGGCGACCATCAGGTCGAAGGGGAGTTCCGCACCACCGTCACCCGGGACGGGGAGGAGTACAAGAACTTCTCGACCCGCTTCGCCAACGCGGTGGCGATCCAGCAGGTGGACCAGCTCGAGGACGCGGGCGTCGTCATCGACGCGGAGCCCGAGCGCACGAGCTTCGTGACGATCCTCGTGAGCTTCCTGCCCTGGGTCATTCTCGCCGTCTTCTGGATCTGGATCTTCCGCTCCATGCAGGGTGGCGGGAACCGTGCCTTCCAGTTCGGCCGGTCCAAGGCCAAGCTCATCTCCCCCGACACGCCGAAGGTGACCTTCTCCGACGTCGCGGGCGCGGACGAGGCCAAGGAGGAGCTCCAGGAGATCATCGAGTTCCTCATGGATCCCCAGAAGTTCGCCCGCCTCGGAGGCCGCCTGCCGAAGGGCGTGCTCCTGGTGGGCCCCCCAGGGACCGGGAAGACCCTCCTGGCCAAGGCGGTGGCCGGCGAGGCCGGGCGGCCCTTCTTCCAGATGTCCGGGTCGGACTTCGTTGAGATGTTCGTGGGAGTGGGGGCGTCCCGGGTCAGGGACCTCTTCGAGCAGGGCAAGGCCAACGCGCCATGCATCATCTTCATCGACGAGATCGATGCGGTGGGCCGGCACCGCGGTGCCGGGCTCGGCGGGGGTCACGACGAGCGGGAGCAGACCCTGAACGCCCTCCTGGTGGAGATGGACGGATTCGAGGCGAACGAGGGGGTCATCCTCCTCGCCGCCACGAACCGACCGGACGTCCTGGACCCGGCCTTGCTGAGGCCCGGCCGTTTCGACCGGCAGGTGGTCGTGGACTCCCCGGACGTCCGGGGCCGGGAGGGCATCCTCCGGGTCCACGCCCGCAAGCTGCCCCTGGCCGACGACGTGGACCTCGGCGTCCTCGCCCGAGGCACGCCCGGACTGTCCGGAGCGGACCTCGCGAACATCTGCAACGAGGCCGCCCTGCTGGCCGCCCGCCGGAACGCGGACCGGGTCACCATGGACGACTTCGAGAAGGCCAAGGACAAGGTGATGTTCGGGTCCGAGCGGAAGAGCCTCGTGCTCACCGAGCGGGAGCGAACGCTCACCGCCTATCACGAGGCCGGCCACGCGGTCATCGGCCTGCGCGTGGAGGGCCTCGACCCCGTTCACAAGGTCACCATCGTGCCCCGGGGCATGGCCATGGGGATGGCCGTGTCGCTCCCGGAGGAGGATCGACATTCGTACACCAAGGAGTGGCTCGAAGGGCAGCTGGTGCTGGCCTATGGAGGGCGGGTCGCCGAGGAGATGATCTTCGGCGAGTCCAAGGTGACGACGGGTGCCGGCAGCGACATCGAGAAGGCCACGAACGTGGCTCGTCGGATGGTGACTTCCTTCGGGATGAGCGACATCATCGGGTTGATGGCCATCGGGGACTCCGAGCAGGAGGTCTTCCTGGGCCGGGAGATCGGGCACCGACGTCAGGTCTCCGAGCATACGGCCCAGCAGGTCGATCAGGAGGTCAAGCGGATCCTCGACGAGGCTCACGAGAAGGCCCGCGTGATTCTCGAACGCGAGCGAGACCTGCTCGAGCGGATCGCCATGACGCTGCTGGAGCGGGAGACCATCGGCCAGGAGGAGATCGAGCTCCTGGCCCGTGGAGAGCCCCTTCCGCCCATGGAGCCGGTAGGGGAGGGGGAATCTCCGACGGCCGTCGGAGACCAGGCCGACGGGCGGGCCCCGGCGGGCGTAGGGCTCCCGGGCGGTGAGCCGGAGGCGTGAGGGGCCGTTGAAGAAGAGAGGCGGCCATGATCGCGGCGCCTGAGGGGCCGCAGGGATGAACCCCCTGGGTCAGCTTCTCCTTCTACGGCCGGATTGGAAGGACGTCGTACAGATCTTCCTGGTCGCGGCGGTCCTGTACCGCATCTTCCAGCTGGTGCAGCGGACCCGGGCCATGCAGATGCTCCTGGGGCTGCTCCTCCTGGGGAGCATCTACCTCCTCGCCGACCTCTTCGGCCTCAACCTGATCCGGTATCTCCTGGCGCAGCTCTTCCAGTACGGTGCCATCGCCGCGCTGGTGGTGTTCCAGCCCGAGCTGCGATCCGCCCTTGCGCGGCTGGGTCAGAACCGGATGATGCGGCTCTTCACGAGGATGGAGGAGAGCCAGGTCGTGGACGAGATCGTCGAGGCGGTGGAGCGCCTGAGCCGGTCCCGGATCGGCGCCATCATCGCTCTCGAGCAGAGCGTCGGGCTCGACGAGTACGCCCAGACGGGGAGCCGGGTGGACGCCCGGGTGTCCGCCGAGATGCTGACCACGATCTTCACGCCCTACTCCCCCCTGCACGACGGGGCGGTCCTCGTGGTCGGCGACCAGATCCAGGCTGCGGGCACCATTCTCCCGCTCACCCAGTACTCTGTGCCGGACCGGTCCTTCGGGACCCGTCACCGGGCGGCGATCGGGTTGAGCGAGGAGACGGATGCGGTGGTGATCGTGGTGTCCGAGGAGACCGCCAAGGTGAGTGTCGCCCGGGGCGGCCAGATCGAGCAGGACGTGGCGTCCGACCGACTGAGGGAGATCCTGGAAGGGGCGGTGCCCGACTCGCGCCGTGGACCGGCGCGATCCGAGCAGCGAGCCCTCACCTGACGGCGCCGAACCGGCTGTAAGCAGGGCCTGCCGGGGCCCGTAGGAAGGCGGGAACGATGCACCTCCGCCGTGACCTTCCTCGCGTTGACACGTCCAAGCGGGCGCCGATACATTGCCGCGGTCTGAACCCGAACCCTCGTCACCCGACCGGGTGGCTTTTGCAAGGAGTGACGCTTGGCACAGTACGATCTCCTCACGCTGTTCGCCGATGGCGGGTTGATGATGTACCCGCTGATCCTCTGCTCGTTGGTGGCCCTCGGGGTCATCATCGCCAAGGGGTGGACTCTGTGGGCCGCCCACAAGGGCACGAAGGACCTCCTCAACGAGGTGGAGGAGGCCGCCCGGCAGGGGCGGGTGGACGAGGCCATGGACATCGCGGCGGGGACGCCCGGTCCGACCGCCGCCATCCTCATGGCCGGTCTGCGCCGTATCCGCCAGGGTACCGTCCGGAAGGGTGAGGTGGATCAAGCCATCAACACCACCGGCACCATCGAGCTGGGGTTCCTGGAGCGGGGATTGGTGATCCTCGCCACCATCGCCAATGTGGCGCCGCTCATGGGCTTCCTGGGCACGGTGGCCGGGATGATCCTGGCGTTCGACGCCATCGCCCGGGCCGGAAACGTGGATCCGGCGCTGGTGGCCGGCGGCATCAAGGTGGCCCTCCTGACCACGGCGGC
Source organism: Longimicrobiales bacterium (assembly GCA_035464715.1). Lineage (GTDB taxonomy): Bacteria > Gemmatimonadota > Gemmatimonadetes > Longimicrobiales > Gaopeijiaceae > Gaopeijia. The sequence continues at coordinate 68,024 of DATHRY010000059.1, read as the reverse complement.
GGGGCTGATCATCGCCGTGCCGGTCAACATCGGGTACAACTTCTTCGTGACCCGGATCGATACCCTCATCCTGGACATGGAGCAGGGCGCGCAGCGTATCCTCTCCATGGCGTGGGACTTCGAGAAGGACGGGTCCCTCCGGGTCGTCGAAGAGAAGCGGGTCGTCGAGCCGCTTCCTGCACGGCGCCCACGTGGCGCACCCACCACCACCCCGTCCGGTGGTGGGCCCGCCGTGGTGGACGATTCCTCCGGCGCTTCGGCGCCGCAGGGGACGCCCCCCGGGGCGGATCCCACCACCCACGGGTCCGAGGGAGGGACGGCCTGACCGGCCGAAACGGAACCCGCTCACGTCCAGGCCAGTATCTCAGCATGAACCGCTCGCGCCCGAGGATCCCATGGCAGTCTTGAACAACAAGAAGTCGAAGGTCAGTGATGAGGTCCCCACCTCGTCGATGGCCGACATCGCCTTCCTTCTCCTGATCTTCTTCCTCGTCACCACCGTTTTCCCCAAGGACAGTGGCCTCGCCATCGTCCTGCCCGAGGAATCGGAGGAGGTCGAGGTCAATCAGAAGAACATCCTCCACATCGTCATCCAGCCCAACGGGGTGGTGGAGGTCCGTCGCGGTGAGTCGCAGCAGGTCCAGTCCGTGGCGCCGAACGACATCGAGGGGATCTGGCGGCAGGACGTGGCGTCCAACCCGAATCTGATCGCCGGTGTAAAGACGCATCCGGACACACCGTACAAGTTCATGATCGATGTCCTGGATGCGTTGCAGACCGCCGGGGCCGACAAGATCTCGCTACAGGTCCTGGAGGGCTGACGGATGGCGATCAAGCAGGGCGGATTCTCCCGCAAGTCCAAGACCTCGGACGAGATCCCCTCGTCGTCCCTGGCGGACATCGCCTTCCTTCTCCTGATCTTCTTCATGGTGACCACCGTGTTCCGGACGGATCGGGAACGGGACATCATCTGGCCCCAGGCCGAGGCGACGGAGAAGATCGACGAGAAGAAGAAGAACATCCTGAACATCTGGGTGGAGCAGAACGGGTCGATCTTCATGAACGACCAGCCCTACACCATGGACCAGGTGTCCGAGGTGGTTGCGCCACTCTACGCTGATTCGGACCGCCGCCTGGTCATCTCCATCCGGAGTGACCGGGAGGTACCGTACTCCACCATCGATCAGCTGCAGGCCGAGCTGGTGGCGGCCGGCGTGGTGCGGGTGGTGTTCGCTACGGAGATGGAGCAGCGCATGACACGGCAGAGGAGATGAGCATGAATCCCTCGACGAGTTTCTTGGCTACCGAGACGGCCAACGACCGCATGAAGCGGAGTTGGGACAACTGGTTCTGGGGCTCGATGATCGCGGCCATCGTGCTGCACTTCAGCGTCTTCCAGTTCTGGCCCGACATGACCGCGGACGACGTGTCGTTCGCCAGCAATGAGCTGGAGGCCATCGAGCTTCCCCCGGAAATCGAGATCCCGCCGCCCCCGGAGGCCATCCAGCGTCCTGCGACGCCGGTGATCGCCGAGGCCGAGATCTCGGAGGACATCACGATTGCCCCGACCACGTTCGAGGACAATCCGGTCGAGGACCTGCCGCCGCCGCCGGACAACTCCGGCGAGGGTGACATCGGGGCGAACCCGACCTTCACTCCCTACACGGTGGCGCCGGACATCACGAACCGGACGGCCGTGATCCGGGCCCTGGAGCGGGAGTACCCGCCGCTCCTGCGGGACGCGGGGATCGGTGGAACCGCGAACATCTGGTTCTTCATCGACGAGAACGGTCGGGTCCAGGACACCCGGATCCAGGAGTCCTCGGGGCACGCCCAGTTGGACGACGCGGCACTGCGCGTGGCGGACATCATGGAGTTCACGCCTGCGCTGAACAGGGACAAGAAGGTGCCCGTGTGGGTTGCCTTCCCGATTACGTTCCAGGTTCGCTGACCCGTCGGCATCGGGAGTTCGAGGCCCCGCCGGCGTTGGCCGGCGGGGCCTCTTTGCATGTACCGACCCTCTCCCGGGCCTCGTTGCCCCGCTTCACCGTCGTTCCCTCGCCAAGACCCGGTCTTTCCGTAGATTGCCGTCATGTACCCTGACCTGCTCGCCGAACGGCTGCCTCGCACACTGGATGCCATCGCCCGTGCGGCCGAGGGCGCGGGGCGGGATCCGGCGCAGGTCACGCTGGTGGCGGTGACCAAGGGCCACCCGATCGAGGCCGTTCGGGCGGCTATCGAGGCGGGCCTGCGGGACCTGGGGGAGAACCGGGTCGCGGAGCTCGAGTCGAAGGCGGCCGAGGTGGACCCCGGCACGGGCGTGCGCTGGCACATGATCGGGCACGTTCAGAGCCGGAAGGCTGCGCGCCTGGTCGGGCTGGCGGATCTGGTGCACGGGGTGGACCGGACGTCGGTGGCGGGCCGGCTGGGCCGGGCGGCGTCGGAGGGCGGCGGATCGGCGGACGTGCTCATCCAGGTGAACACGTCGGGCGAGGAGGCCAAGGGTGGTGTCCCGTGGGACGCTTCCGAGGACGAGGTCCTGCGCCTGGCCACGACACCGGGGTTGAGGGTGCGGGGACTGATGACCATGGCGCCGTTCGTGGCGGACGAGGGCGTCCTCCGTCGGACGTTCGGTCGGCTGCGGGAGCTGTCCGAGTCCGTCCGGAAGCAGGATGCCGACATCGGTGCCGTGCTCTCCATGGGCATGACGAACGACCTGGAGATCGCGGTACAGGAGGGCAGCACGATGGTGCGGATCGGGACGGCGCTGTTCGGACCCCGTCCCGGGGCCGGGGACTGAGGGACTCACTCATGGGAGACACGGGACGATGATCGACCTGACGCCGCTGGACGTCAGAAAGAAGCGCGGGGACTTCGGCCGGGGTGTCCGGGGATACAATTCCCAGGAGGTGGACGCCTTCCTGGAGCTCGTTGCAGAGCGGCTCGAGGAGCTGGTCAAGGAGAACATCACCCTGCGGGAGCGTGCCGAGCGGTTGGCGGAACAGGTCGCGGCCCAGACGGGTCGCGAGCAGGCCGTTCAGGACGCCCTGGTCACGGCCCAACAGCTCCGGGACGAGATCCAGGCCAACGCGCAGAAGGAGGCCGAGCTCGCCCTCAAGGAAGCCCGGGCCCGTGGTCGGGAGATCCTCGCCGAGGCCGAGCGGAGGGCTGTCCAGGCCACCGAAGGCATCGATGAGCTGGACCGGCGACGGCTCCGCTTCCTCGGCTCCTACCGCCAGTTCCTGGAGAGGGAGCTGGACCACGTTGCGGTGGAGGAGGGCAGGAAGCCCCTGGAGGGGATGAGCCGGGTGGACATCTCTCCTGCCGAGGATGTCTCGGCGCAGGTCGAGGCGCGGGAGCTCCTGGGGCTCGGCGAGGACACCGATGTCTTCCCGTCTCTCGTGGAGGACGATGACAGGAAAGAGGACGCCGCCGACGCTCCGGCCGCCGAGGCAACCGAGGGCGAAGAGGCCCCCGGGCCCGATCCGGTGTGGATGCCCAACTTCCCCCGCAAGCCGCCACCGGGATCCCGGGACTGAGATCCAGGCCCTCCCGAACCGCACGCACGACCCGATCATGACCTATCCCGAGTACCCCGAATCCCTGGTGTCCCTGGAGGAGGAGGTCCTGGCGCGATGGCGCGCCGAGGATCTCTTCCACCGCGTACAGGAGGCCACCGTCGACGGGGACCCCTTCATATTCTACGAGGGTCCCCCTACGGCCAACGGACGGCCCGGCCTCCATCACATCCTCTCCCGGACGATCAAGGACCTGGTGTGTCGCTTCCGGACGATGCAGGGGCGGCAGGTCACCCGGATCGCGGGCTGGGACACCCACGGCCTCCCGGTGGAGATCGAGGCCGAGTCCAAGCTCGGGATCAGCGGCAAGCCGGAGATCGAGGCGCTGGGGATCGAGGCGTTCAACCAGGCCTGTCGGGACTCGGTCTTCACGTACAAGGAGGAGTGGGAGGCGCTCTCCGAACGGATCGGGTACTGGCTCGACTACTCCCGGCCCTACGTCACCTTCCACGCCGAGTACGTGGAGTCGGTCTGGGCCATCCTGAAGGAGCTGGCGGATCGCGACCTCCTGTACCGGGGGCACAAGAGCGTCCCGTACTGCCCACGCTGCGGCACGGCGCTCTCATCCCACGAGGTGGCCCAGGGGTACCGGGACGTGGAGGACCCGTCCCTCTACTTCCTGGCGCCGGTCCTCGGCTCGGACGGGACCCCGGACGGACGGCATCTCCTGGTGTGGACCACCACGCCCTGGACCGTGCCGGCCAACGTGGGGATGGCGGTGCATCCCGAGCTGGACTACGTGGAGGTGCTGGCGGGTGAGCGGAGGGTGATCCTCGCCGCCGGCCGAGTGGAGGACGTCCTGGGGGAGGAGGTCGCTCCGGGCCCGGCGTTCCGCGGCGCCGAGCTGGTGGGGCTCCGCTACGGGCGGCCGGTGGAGCTCGTTCCGGCACCGGAGGAGCCCGGCAACGCCTGGACGGTGGTGGCCGAGGACTTCGTGTCGGCGGACGACGGCACCGGCATCGTCCACATGGCGCCGGCCTTCGGCGCCGACGACTACGCCGCCGGCCAGCGGCACGATCTGCCGATGCTCCGGCCCATCGACGACGCGGGCGTGTTCGAGGCGGACATCCCGGTGGTGGGAGGACGGTTCGTGAAGGACGCCGATCCTCTGGTGGTTGAGAACCTGCGGGAGCGCGGGCTGCTCTTCCGGGAGGAACGCGAGGTCCACTCGTATCCCCACTGCTGGCGTTGCGGGTCGCCCCTGATCTATCTGGCCAGGGACTCCTGGTTCGCCGCCACCTCGTCGCTGAAGGACGAGATGCTGGCGAACAACGCGCAGGTGGCCTGGCATCCCCCCGAGGTGGGCGAGAAGCGGTTCGCCGAGTGGCTCCGGGGGAACGTGGACTGGGCTCTATCCCGGGACCGCTACTGGGGGACTCCGCTCCCGGTCTGGATCTGTGACCGGGATCCCGACCACCTGGAGTGGATCGGCGGCTTCGCCGAGCTCGCCGAGCGGGCGGGGGACCTGGGCGAGGACTTCGACCCGCACCGGCCGTTCATCGACGAGGTCACCTGGAGCTGCTCCTGCGGCGGCACCTTCCGTCGGAGCCCGGCCGTCCTGGACGTCTGGTTCGACTCCGGGAGCATGCCCTACGCCCAGTGGCACTATCCCTTCGAGAACCGGGACGAGTTCGAGGCCCATTTCCCGGCGGACTTCATCTGCGAAGGGCTGGACCAGACCCGGGGGTGGTTCTACTCGCTGATGGCCATCGGCACCATGCTCGGGCGGGGGCCCGTGTACCGGAACGTGATCGTCAACGACCTGGTCCTGGATGCCGAGGGCCAGAAGATGTCCAAGTCGAAGGGGAACACGGTGAATCCCTGGGACGCGGTGGCGGCTCACGGCACCGACGGGCTCCGCTGGTATTTCATCCAGGCCTCGAATCCCTGGGTGCCCAAGCGCTTCGATCCCGAAGGGGTCGAGGAGGCGTCCCGGAAGTTCTTCGACACCCTGGCGAACACGTACAGGTTCTTCACCCTCTACGCGAACACCGAAGGGTGGATGCCGGGGGAGGCGGACCCGGACCCGGCGGACCGCCCGGTGATGGATCGGTGGATCCTCTCCCGGCTCACGGCCGTGACCCGTGAGGTAGTGGACGAGCTCGAGGCCTACCAGCTCACACGGGCCTACCGGGCCCTGGGCGACTTCGTCGACGACCTGTCGAACTGGTACGTGCGACGCAGCCGAGCGCGGTTCTGGGGCAACGACGACGACGGCGATGCCCGGGCGGCTTTCCGGACCCTCTGGGATGCGTTGCGGACCGTGGCGCTCCTCCTCGGGCCGGTCACGCCGTTCGTTTCGGATTGGCTGCACCGGTCTCTGACCGGCGAGAGCGCGCACCTTCAGCCGTTCCCAGACGGGACCGGGCACCGGGACGCCGAGCTGGACCGGGAGATGGCGGCGGCCCGTCGTCTGGTGTCTTTGGGGCGGGCGGCCCGGGAAGAGGTCCAGATCCGGGTGCGCCAGCCCCTGCGGACGCTCCACGCGGTGGTCCCCGGCGGGGAGATCGGGGAGGAGGTCCTGGAGATGGTCCGGGACGAGCTGAATGTGAAGGAGGTCGCCTTCCTGGCTTCGGCCGAGGGGCTGGTGACCCTGTCCGCCCGGCCCAACTATCGGGCCCTGGGGCCACGGTTCGGAAAGTCGACGAACGACGCCGCCCAGGTGATCCGGGGCCTCGGCCAGGACGAGCTGTCCCGGTACAGGGGCGGGGAGACGGTCACCATCGAGGTCGACGGCACCTCTCGCGACCTCGAGGAGGGAGACCTGGACGTGGTGGAGGAGGCCAGAGGCGCCCTCCTCGTGAAGAGCGAGGACGGGCACACCGCGGCACTGGATCCCGAGCTGGACGATGCGCTCCGGGAGGAGGGGCTGGCCCGGGAGCTGGTGAATCGCATCCAGCGACTCCGGAAGGACTCGGGGCTCGAGATCACGGACAGGATCCATCTGGGGGTCTTCGGCCCCGAGGCGGTCCGGATGGCGGCGGACACCTGGCGTGACTTCGTCGCCGGGGAGACGCTGGCCCTCGACGTCACGGTGGCCCCCTCGGACGACGGCGGCGATTGGGAGGGGGTACGGGAGGTGGACCTGGACGGCCTTTCCGCCGCGGTGGCGCTGCGGAGGATGCAGGGGTGAACGGGGAAGGGGACCGCCGGCGGGTGTCGGTGGGTCCCCGCCTCGCCGGCGAGCGGACCGATTCGGTGCTGGCCGAGCTCCTCGACCATTCCCGGACACGCATCCAGAAGCTGCTCCAGGCCGGGGATATCGAGGTGGAGGACGGTTCCGGCCACCGCCGCGTTCCCCGCAAGAGCGAGCCGGCCGAAGAAGGTTGGGTGTTCCACGTCCGGGTCCCGCCACCGGAGGAGACGGGCCTCGAGCCCCAGGACCTTCCCCTGACGGTGGTGTGGGAGGACGCGGACCTGGCCGTGATCGACAAGGCAGCCGGCATGGTGGTCCATCCGGCGCCGGGACACCCCGACGGCACCCTGGTCAACGCCCTCCTCTTCCATCTCCGGGACCTTTCGGGCGTCGGGGGACGCCTTCGGCCGGGGATCGTGCATCGCCTGGATCGGGACACGTCGGGGCTCCTGGTCGTGGCGAAGACGGATCGGGCGCACGTGGCCCTGGCCGACGCCCTGCGACGGCGCCGGGTCAAGCGCCTCTACCGCGCGTTGGTATGGGGGACCATGCCCGAGCCCGAGGGGACCATCGACGCGCCCGTGGGCCGGGATCCCCGGAACCGGAAGCGGATGGCGGTCGTGGAGGGCGGGCGCCGGGCGGTGACCCGGTACCGGGTTCGTGAGGACTGGCCGGCGGCCCAGCTTCTGGACGTCGCCCTCAAGACGGGACGGACCCACCAGATCCGCGTCCACACCGCTCACCTCGGCCACCCGGTGGTGGGCGACCCCCTGTACGGCGCCGGCGGGGCCCGAGGGATCTCCGGGGCGGCCCGCCGGTGGGCGACGGAGCTGGAACGGCGGGTCCGACGACAGTTCCTCCACGCCGCCGAGCTGGCCTTCGACCATCCGGTGAGCGGGGAGCGGATGCACTTCCAGGCAGCGCTTCCCCCGGAGCTCTCGGTCGTGGTGGAGTGGGCTCGCGGGGCATCCGGCTGAGGGCCCAACAGCCTTTATTTCTGCCGCTTTCAGGACGATACTTGAAGTTCCCCCCGAACTCCCGGATTCAGAGCGCGAATGGCGGAGCTCGATCCCAACTTCACCTTCGACACCTTCGTCGTCGGCCCGGCCAACCGGCTGGCGTCGGCGGCTGCGCGTAGGGCGGCGGAGTCGCCGGGGACGAGCTACAACCCCCTCTTCCTGTACTCCCCGTCGGGACTGGGCAAGACGCACATCCTGGGCGCCATCGCGAACCAGGTGGAGCGGGGCGAGCGTGAGGGCCGGGTCCGGTACCTGACGCTGGAACGCTACCTGGAGGACCTGACTACGGCGCTCCAGCGAGGGGAACGGGACCAGCTCCGGGAGGGGTACCGGGACCTGGACTTCCTCCTACTGGACGACGTCCAGTTCCTCGCCGGCCAGTCCGAGGCCCAGGAGATGATCCTGGCGACGTTGGACGGACTGACCCACACCGGATCGCAGATCGTGCTGGCCAGCGATCGTCCGCCGGCGGAGATCAACGGGCTCGACGCCCGGCTGGTGTCCAGGTTCTCCGGGGGCCTCATCGTGGACATCGCCCCCCCGGAGTTCGAGACCCGGGTGGCAATCATCCGCAAGAAAGCGGCGGATTCCGGTCAGGAGCTGGAGCCCGGGGTGGCGGAGGCGCTCGCGAGGGTGCCCTTCAAGAACGTCCGGGAGCTGGGTGGGGCGCTGAACCGGGTGCTGGCGGTCCAGGAGCTCGAGGAACGGAGGCTCGGGCCGGACGACATCGCGGAGCTGGTCGGCGTGCCCCCCGATGAGGCGCCGCGGCTCTCCACCGAGCCCCGGGGGCTGGACCGGGAGCTGGCGAGCTTCCTGACCGAAGTGGCCGGAGCGGTCTCCGAGAAGGTGGCCGCCCACGAGGAACCCTGGCGGAAGGCGGTCCGCGACGTGGCGGACCAGGCAGAGGCGGAGGGCTTCACGGCCGGGAAACTGCGGGGCCTCATGCGCCAGGAGGCGGCGCCGCCGGACTGGGAGGAGCGCCTGGCCGGTTTCCAGGAGCAGATCGGCCGTCTCCGGGAGATCGACCGGGAGCTCAAGCGGCTCCGGAACCCCTGGGGCGACGTGGCGGCGACACTGGTGAAGGACCCCGAGCGCCTGGATGAGGCGGAGGCGTTCCTCGGCTCCGTGCGGGAGCGGATGCGGCCCTTCCCCCGCCTCGCGCCCGGACCGACCCTCGACGACCTCGAGGGCCACATGCCGCCCCTCGCCATCAAGTCCGCCGCCCAGCTGGTCACCGCCGAGAAGCCTCAGTACAACCCCCTCTACGTCTGGGGCCCCGAGGCCGAGGCCCCCCGCGCCCTCATGGCGGCGGCCGGGCGCACGTTCATGGAGACCTTCCCATCGTCGACGGTGGCGGTCACGTCGGTGGCCGGTTTCGCGGAGGACTTCATCCGGGCCCTGTCCGAGGGAGTCGCCGGCGCGTGGCGGGAACGCTGGTGGACCGTGGACCTCCTCATGGTCCAGGGGGCGCAGGATCTGGCCGACACCGAACGGGCCCAGGACGAGTTCTTCCACCTCTTCGAGGCCCTGAAGCGAAGAGGCGCGCGGGTCCTCCTCACGGCGAACCGGCCCCCGGTGCGGATCGACAACATCGACGATCGTCTCCGCTCACGTTTCGAGGGTGGGCTCGTCCTCGAGGCCGAGTCGTCGTCGCTCCCGGAGGGGGCGGCCGTGCTGGAGCTCGAGGAGGTGTACCTGGACGAGGGCCCGGCTCGCGACTCGGGGTGGACCGGGATCGCCCGGGACGTCGCGCCCGCCGTCGAGGGGGCCGAGGTCGACGCTCCCGCGTCGGATCCGACGCCGAAGGGGACCGGAGCCACCGCCGCCGGCCGCTGGCGTCCCTCTCCGGAGAACGTCGTGTGGGCATGGCCCCGCATGGAGGTTCGACTGGTCGAGGAGTTCGAGTAGATGGCCATCGAGGGCGCCCTACAGGACGTCGGCCTGGCGGACATCTGCCAGCTCCTGGCCATGGGCCGGAAGACCGGCTGTCTGAGCATCACCGACCGGTCCAACTTCGGCTACGTGTACTTCCGGGACGGCCGGGTCATCTACTCGGCGGTGTTGAACCGCCCCGATCGCCTCGGCGAGCTCCTGGTGCGGAACCACGTCGTATCCCGCTCGGATCTCTCGGCGGCGATGGAGACCCAGGCCCGGGATCGCGGGTCCCGCCTCGGACAGATCCTCGTGGACCAGGGCGCCCTCTCCGAGGAGGACCTGCGGAAGTACGTCTCCATCCAGATCGAGGAGGCGGTCTATCACCTCTTCACCTGGTCCCAGGGCTCGTTCCACTTCGACCCCGACCAGGTGCCGGACGAGGAGGACCTCTACCTGGTGGACATCCCTGCCGAGAACCTCCTGCTGGAAGGTGCGCGGCGGGTGGACGAGTGGGGGCTGATCGAGAGGAAGATCCCCTCGATGGACGTGGTCTTCGAGGTGGTGCGCCGTCCCGACGAGTCGGACGAGGTGGAGCTCACCAAGCACCAGGTGCGCATCCTCCCGCTGGTGGACGGACAGCGGACCGTCGACGACGTGGTGACCGAATCGGGATTGGTGGAGTTCGAAGTGGGGAAGGCGCTCTATGGGCTCATCCAGGCCGGGTTCCTCCAGCGGGCGGGCCGTCGCTCGGAGGTGGCGGGGTCCGCGCCCGTGGACCAGGCCATCCGGGAGCGCCTGAACCTCGGGGTGGCCTTCTACCGGTCGGGTATGTTCGAGGACGCCGCCCGGGAGTTCCAGTCGGTTCTGGAGCGGGATCCCCGCAACGCGAGCAGCCTGTTCCGGCTGGGGCTCATCGCCTTCAAGTCACGCCGGCCCTCCGAGGCACTGGATCTGTGGGATCGGATCCGGGACGAGGCTGGACAGCGCTACTCGGTGCTGAGGAACCGGGCCCTGGCACTTGAGGCGCTCCGGCGCTTCGACGAGGCCCTCAAGGTGCTGGACCAGGCGGGACGTGTGCGCCCCGGGGATCGGGAGGTCCACCTGGCCAAGGGGATCATCCTGCTCCGGCGTGGGGACGTGAAGAAGGCTCTGGAGCACCTGCGGGCCTACCGGACCTCCCCGGACCTCGGAACCCCTTCGGAGGTGTACTACGCCTACACGGTCCTGGCCGCGGGCATCGCGGGCGAGCTGGACTACGCGGTGTCCGTCGGGCGGGAGGGCCTCAAGCACTATCCCGAATCGGGTCCCCTCCTGGTGAACACCGGGGCGGTGCTCGAGCGCCGCGGGGAGCACGAGGCGGCGGCGGCCCTGCACGAGCGGGCCACGCGCCAGACGCCCGCGCCCGCCCAGGCCCACAAGTCCCTGGGGGACCAGGCCTATCGTGGAGGAGAGATGGAGCGGGCGCGCGTACAGTACGAGAAGGCGGTGAAGATCGATCCGCGGCTCGGGGACGACGTCTATCTGCGCCTCGGTACCCTGGCCGACGAGGACGACGACCACGACGTGGCGCGCCTCCTCTGGCACCGCGCCCTGGAGCTGAATCCCGGCAACGAGACCGTGAAGGAGCTGCTGGAGGCGCTGGACGCACCGGGGTGAGGCTCCGCACGACGCTGGGCGTCGCCCTGCTCCTCGGCTCGATGGGGGGCGCCGCCGCCCAGGACCTCGACACCGGCACGAGCGTCCGGACCGAGGACGGCATCCGCATCGTCTTCGAGCCGGGGGATTCCGCGCTGGCCCGGGACATCCTGGACGACCTGCGAGGCCTCTCTCCTCTCCCGGGCGTACCGGGAGGTCGGCCCCGGGACGTGGAGGTGGTGCTGGCGCCGGATCCCGACGCCTTCGCCGCCGCGAGTGGAGGCCGGCCGCCCCACTGGAGCGCGGCGGTGGCCATTCCCTCCCAGGGACGCATCGTGCTCCAGGCCTGGCCCGGATCGGACATCCTGGGTCCCCGCCGGGTCTCGCTGCTTCGCCACGAATGGGCCCACGTGGGGATGTACCAGGCCAGCGGAGGGCGTCGCGCGCCTCGCTGGTTCTCCGAAGGCTACGCCGAGTGGGCGGGGGGGTGGGACCGGTCCCGGGCATGGCGGCTGCGGGTCCTCCTGGCCCTGGGCCGGGCGCCGCCGCTGGATTCCCTGAGCCTCGCCTGGCCGGCCGAGCGGGCCCCGGCCGAGAGCGCCTACCTCCTGTCCGCGTCCGTCGTGGAGTATCTTCAGGAGCAGTCGGGAGATCGAGGCCTGGAGGTCCTCTTCGATCGCTGGCGGGAGACCGGCAGCTTCGAGGCGGGATTCCGAGGCACCTTCGGGCTCACCACCGGCCAGGTGGAGGAGGACTGGCGGGCCTGGGCACGGGACCGCTACGGCTGGCTCTTCGTGCTGACGCACTCGGGGCTCGCCTGGGGATTCCTCGCCCTGCTGCTGGTGGGGATGTTCTCCTTCCGGAGACGGTACGCCCGCGATCAGATGGCGAGGCTGCGGGCGCGGGAGCTGCCCGAGGAACCGGCGTTCTGGCAGCCGGTGCCCGAGGGGGACACGAGCGACAGCGAACCGGAGGAGCGCCGCTCCGCCGGGCGAATCGATACGAGGGACGGACATGCCGATGGACGGTAGAATTCTGGTCGTCGACGACGAGACGGGACTCCGGGAGGCCCTGGCGGAGAAGCTCCGCCACGTGGGCTACCAGGTCGAGGCGGCGGATTCCGCGGAATCCGCCCTCGCCCAGATTTCGAGCCTGGAGCCCCATCTCGTGCTGACGGACCTTCGCATGCCCGGAATGTCCGGTCTGGATCTGACGCGGCGCATCCGGGAGGATCGACCCGACACCGACGTGGTGGTCATGACCGGGCACGAGGACATGAACAGCGCGGTCGGGGCGATGAAGGCCGGGGCGGTGGATTACCTGGTCAAGCCGGTGAAGATGGATGCCCTCGCCTCGCTGGTGGAACGCGTGCTCAAGGAGCAGGCGCTCAACCGGAAGACCCCGTCGCTCCGGGACGAGGACGACCCCAGGCCCGCACCGGGTCCCGACGCCATCGTCGGAGGCGACCCGCGCATGATCGAGGTCTACAAGCTCATCGGGATCCTGGCCCGGAACCGGGCCACGGTCCTCATCCGGGGGGAGACGGGCACGGGGAAGGAGAGGGTCGCCCGGGCCATCCACGAGTACTCCAATCATTCCGATGAGCCCTTCATTGCCGTGAACTGCACGGCGCTGTCGGAGTCGTTGCTGGAGTCCGAGCTCTTCGGCCACGTGAAGGGCGCCTTCACCGGGGCCACCTCCGGCCGGCGGGGCTACTTCGAGCTCGCCGGGAGCGGCACGATCTTCCTGGACGAGATCGGGGACACCAGCCCGGAGTTCCAGGCCAAGCTGCTGCGGGTCCTGCAGGAGCGGACGTACTACCCGGTCGGTGGCGAGTCCTTGCGCACCACGGACGCCCGGGTGATCGCCGCCACCCACCAGCCCCTGGAGGCCCTGGTGGACGAGGGCTCCTTCCGGGAGGACCTCTACTTCCGGCTCCGGGTGGTGGAGATGAACATCCCCCCCCTGCGGGAGCGGATGAGCGATCTGCCGCTCCTGATCGAGGCCCTGCTGGCTCGCATCCGTGCGGAGACCGGTCAGGACGTGGACCGCGTCGACCCGGCGGCCCTGGCCATGATGGAGGCCTACGACTGGCCCGGAAACGTGCGGGAGCTGGAGAACGCCCTCACCCGGGCGGCCCTGGTGGCCCGGGGCCGGACGTTGGCCGCCGACCACCTCCGGCTGGGCGTGGACCGGCCCAGCGTGGACGAGGACGACAGGACGGCGCCGCCCGCGGTGCATCAGCGGGTGGATCCCGACGACCTGGCCCTGGCGAAGGTCATCGCGGAGCACGTGCAGTTCGTCGTCCGACGGACCGAGGGGAACAAGAGCGAAGCGGCGCGGGTGCTGGGCATCTCACGCTCCCGGCTCCAGCGCTACGTGGACCGATTCGATCTGGAGGTCCCGGATTGAGGGCCGGGTGCTTGCTCCGCACCGGCTTCCGGCCTAGCATCCGGAGCCACTCCACCCATGGGTCATGAAGAGTTCGAAGAAGCACGACGAAGCTACAGGATCCCTCCGCTTCTCGCCGGTCAACGCGCTGCTGGGGCTGGCGGGGCTCGGATGCCTCGTAGCCGGGTACTGGATGTTGTCCAACGGCTCCATCACCGCGGCCCCCATCCTCCTGGTCCTGGCCTACGTCGTGTTGCTGCCCCTAGCCATCATCAAGTGAACACGGACCGGCTGCGGGCCGGCCCTCGGGAGACGACATGAACCTGCGTGCCTTCGGTTTCGCCGCCCTCGCCCTGGTGGGCGCCACCGCCGTGATCCTCGGCAGCCGCGCCGACTCCGCCCCCCCGGAGACCGCCGCGCCGACTCAGGTGACCGCCGCCGGGGAGAGCCTTCTGGAGGCCGCACCCTCAGGGGAGGTCGTCCAGGTCTACAAGTCGCCGACCTGCGGCTGCTGCGGCGACTGGATCGAGCATCTGCGGGAGCACGGATTCACCGTCGACGTCATCGACCAGCCGAACATGACGGCGGTGAAGGGGGAGCTCGGCCTGCCCGGAGCGATGACGTCGTGCCATACCGCCCGGGTCGCCGGGTACCTGGTCGAGGGCCACGTTCCCGCCGACGACATCCGGCGGCTTCTCGACGAGCGCCCCGACGTGGCTGGACTTGCCGTGCCGGGGATGCCCGTGGGCTCCCCGGGGATGGAGATCGAGGGGCGGGCCGCCGACCCCTACGAGGTCCTGGCCTTCGATCGCGACGGCCGCACCTCGGTCTGGGCCAGCTACTAGTGGTCCGAAACCGGTAGCCGTTCGGGTCCGGGACGCGCCCCATCCCGGAGGCATCCTCACATCGACCCCCGTCGCGACGCCTGGTCTCGGGCCCGATCGCCCTTCAGCTCGTGGGGAACAGCTCGTCCACGTAGGCGGGCAGCATATGGCGCCAGGTGGGCCAGTCGTGGCTCCACTCGGTTCCCCAGGAGTCGACCCGGTTGGGAATGCCCCGGGCGCCCAGAGCACCCGCCGCCCGCCACGATTCTCCGATGTCCTCGGCCTTCCCCTCGCCCGAGGCGAGGAGGATGAAGCGGGACCTCAGGGCGTCCAGGAGCTCGCCCTCGGGCAGGCGGGGCAGCCAGTGGAGCGGGGACGCCGCGAGGAAATCGCCGTTCGGTTGGGCCGGGATGAAACGGGCCAGGTCGAAGGTGCCGCTCATGCACAGGGCCTTGCTGAAGGCGTCCGGGTAGCGGCAGACGACGGCCAGCGCGTGAAAGGCGCCGATGGACGCGCCCCCGGCCACCACCTCGATGTCGTCGCTCCGGCAGTCCGTCCGGATGGCCGGCACCAACTCGTGGCGGATGAACTCCTGGAACTGGTTCATGATCCACATGCGGTGCTCGGGCGAGCCCTCGTTGGTGAGGAGGGACTGCCCGGGCACGCTGTCGCAGGAGTAGATCTTGATCCGGCCGGCCTCGAGGTGGGGCGCCAGTGCCGTGACGATGTGGAAGCGCTCGATCTCCTCCGCGTCGCCCCCTGCGGTGGGGAAGATCAGGAACGGCGTGCCGACGGTCCCCCACCGGACCACGGTCACCTCCCGGTTCACACGAGGACTGAACCAGGTCTGCCGCTCCTTCAAGGCTGGACCCCGGCGTCGGCGTCGGCTCTCCACCGCTGGATCCGATCGAAGAAGACGCCGGTGAACTCATCGACCTCGTGTGGCGGGAAGAGGGCGGCCACCTTGCGGCGCACCGCCTCCCGGGCGTCATCGGTCCCGAACCAGGTGTGGGCGACCTCGTCCAGGTGGGCCAGGTGCGTGTCGCAGAACTCCCGGAACCGCTCGGTCTCGAAGTGCTCGTGGGCGATGGGAGTCAGGGCGTCCAACCGCTCCCTGAGGGTCATCTCCTCGTCCACGGCCTCGAACCACCGGGTCCAGTCCAGGGGACGCAGCTTCCGCTTCGTGGCCGCGGCGAAGAGCGCCCAGCGGAGGTTGGCCTGGATGAGCCAGGGGAAGTGGTAGTGGAGGGAGGTCACCTGGGAGTCGGGGCAGGGGTTGGCGAAGTCGATGGGGTACCAGACCCCGTCCCGGTGGAGGAGCTCGCAGGAATTGAAGTCCCACCGGAATAGGGCGTTGATGATCAGGGTGGTGGAGTCGATCACGTCCCGCTCCTCCGGGGAGAGGAAGCCGTGGTCCATGGTGTAGCGGTCGTGGAGCGGGGCCTTGGGATCGTACCGGACCACGTGGGTCTGAGGCCCCAGGCCGATGCAGCGGACGAAGCGGTCGAAGGGCTCCACCGCCTCCTGGAGCAGCATGACCAGCTTTCCGCTCTGGTCGTAGGCCTCCCGTAGCGCGGACTCGTCCTCCAGCCGGGTGACGGCCCGCCATCCCCCGCCGTCGTACGGCTTCATGAACATGGGGTAGCCGAGCTCCGACCCGATCGTGCCGAGGTCGAAGTGGCGCGCGTACCGCTGCAGCGTCACCTCGAGGTCGTCCATGGGCTCGTAGGCCCGGGGGGGGACCAGCCAGGTGTTCGGGATGGGGAAGCCCAGCCGCATCATGACGGCGTAGGACGTGGACTTCTCCATGGACTGGACGGACCACGGATTGTTGAAGACGTAGACGTCGTCCATCATCACCGCCTTCTTGATCCACTCCCTCCGGGTGTTGTACCAGTGGGTCAGCCGGTCCACGACCAGGTCGTACCGCTTCGGCTCCCGCAGGTCGAAGGGGTCGATGGTCATCCGCTCCACTTCGAAGCGCACCGTGTCGCCTCCCACCGGGATCGCCAGGTCCAGCCGGTCGAGGATCTCCGTGAAGGCGATGGGCCAGCAGATGTCCGCCCCGAGTGAAAGGCCGATCCTGCGGGTCACCTCTGCCATGCCGTCTCCTGTGTATCGGGGTGGGATGCCAGCTACTCGTACACCATCCAGAGGGGTCCGGGAAAGAGCCACGACAGCCCGGTCCGCAGACGGTCCCGCCAGTTCTCCCAGTTGTGCCCGTCCCGGGCTTCCACGTACCGAACCTCCATGCCGGTGCTCTGGAGCACGGGCACGAAAGAGCGGTTCTCGTAGATGAGGGACTCGTACATGCCGCAGCTCATGAAGACCTTCCCGCTCACGGCCTCGGGATCTCTGCGGTACCGGTTCATGAATTCGGCGACGGGGTCGAAGGCGGGGCCCCTGCCGTGCTCCCCGATGTCCGAGAAGGCGAAGGAGCCGGACTGGAGGAGGAGCCTGCCGTAGAACCCGGGATGGCGCACCGCTGTGGACAGGGCCGCCACGGCACCGAGGCTGGCCCCCATGAGGCACCGTCCGTCGGGGGTCCCCGCCAGGGGGAGCTCCGCCTCGAGCTGGGGCACCAGCTCGTGGGTGAGGTAGCGGGCGTGGGCCTCGTTGTCCCGGTACTGCTCCATCCGATCCGGCGGGTGCATCAGGGCCATCACCAGACCCGGGATCTCGAGCCGGTGGATGAGGTTGTCCAGGACGGTCTTGAGCGCAGCGAAGCGGAGGTAATCTCCCCCGTCGTGGACCACGACGAGCGGGTGGCGCCGGGAGGCTCTGAACCGGTGGGGTCGATAGAGGGTGATCCGTCGAGTCCCGCCCAGGGCCGCGCTCTCGAAGATGCGTTCCTCCAGCGTGCCCTCCGGCGCCTCGGGATCGGGCCGGGTCCAGTCCGGCACCTCGTAGCCCTCGCCGTGGGCCACGGAGTTGGCGCCGAAAGGGTCGTGGGCGAGGTGGGGGTTGAGGGGATCCTGGAGCCACTCCACCCGCCGGCCCCGGGTCACCTCGAGCTTGTACTCCACCCGTGACCCCTCGGGCAACTCCATGACGAGGACCCAGAGGTCCGTCCCTTGGATCCGCCGGAGGTCGTCGTCGCTGGTGAGTCCGTAGATCCAGTGACGGAGCCGGACGGCGTCCGCCTCCCCCCGGAAGAGGAAGGTGACCGAGCGTCCCTCGACGATCGGGACCGAGTGCCGCTCGAGGAAAGCGTCGATCCTGGCGGGGTCGGGAGGCGGGCTTTCCGCGAGCTCGGCGACCGCGAGACCCGCCAGTTCCGGGACGGTCACGACGCCTCCAGGGAAGGGGGGGTGCGTCCGTCCCAGGCCTCGGGACGACCAACGGGCCCGAGGCGCCGGGCGTCGGACGTGGTCCAGCCGCCCCGCCACTCCGCCCGGGTGCCGGGCTCCAGGAGGAGGCAGCTGTCCGGGGCGAAGCGCCGGGCCATGCGGGACACCCGACCCGGATCGTCGAGCCGCAACCGGACGTCGGGCTCAGGGAGGGGCACCACGCCGGAGTAGAGGCCCGGACCGACCTCCCCCACCTCGGCGTGGCCGGGTCCCCAGGGCGGGGAGTCGTGGAAGAGCACGACCTGCTGCCCCAGGGCCATGGCCCCCGCTCCGGTAGCCAGCACCGCCTTGCCCTCCAGGAGGCGGTCCAGACCGAAGAGCCGGATCCGGTTGAGGATCACCGCCACGTGGCCGCCCGCCACCACCAGAAGCCCGGCGTCCTCGAGGGCGTCGGCGATCTCGCACCGCTGCCGCGCCACCGCGTCCCGCACCAGGGGATCGAAGCGCTGGTGGTAGGCCCGACGGAACTCCCGGAGCCTCGCGGCGTGCTCCCGATCCAGGCGTCGTACCGCCTCGAGAGCCGAGCCCCGCTCTCCATCGAGCACCTCGTTCTCCCCCGGGAGCGCCTCAAGGTGGATCCAGGCGTCCATGGCGTGGGCCAGGCGGAGGTTGTAGGCCTGACGGAGAAGGCGGACCCGGCTCTGGACCTCCCGGTGCCCCGCCGCCAGCTCGGGGTCCTCCCGCCAGACCTCCTCGGCCCGGTGCCACAGGCGGAGGTTCACCACCTCCCGGCCCAGGGCGCTGCGGAGCGCCTCGTCGTCCTCTTCCCACTCCTGCCACCCCGCGGTGAGCAGGGCCACCGGTCCCGCGGTCCCGAGCTCCTCCACGACCTCGGCCAGGCCCGGGTCCTTGCGCCGAGAGCTCACGAGGACCACCCGGTCCGCCGTACCGGTCACCTGGGTCACCGGGCCCGCACCTGCATCACCTCGCCCACCGTGTCCAGCATGAAGCGGAGGTGATCGAAATCGGGATGCCGCATGCGGACCCAGGCGTTGGCCATGTATCCCGCTTCCACCGGCTGGGTCGGCGTGCCCTCCGGCGGCAGGTGGGCGTCCAGGATCCATTCGCCGAACCGCTCCTGGATCTCGCCGACCCCGTCGTACCCGGCGATGACGCCGTCCTGGTCGGGCCGCAGGGCGATGATCCCCGCGGAGAAGCGGCGGGACGCCTTTCGCAAGGTCCGGCCGTGGACCACCGCCATGCCCCACTCCTGGTAGATGTCCAGGTCGTTCCCGGCGGCGTAGAGGTCCCACGCACGGACCCCGGGAGGCCGACACCCCACCTCGGAGAACCGCAGGCCCTTCGGGCCGAAGAACCACTCCATGTGGGTCGCGGACGTCTCGATCTCCACGAGCTGGTTCACCCGTCGCCCCAGCTCCAGGACCGCCTGGTAGTCCGGGGCGCTCTCGATCCGGTTGGTGGTGATGAACTGGGGCGAGATCCACCGGGTGCGCATGGCCTCGAGGACGTTCGGGTAGTAGTGGGTGATGAACTCGTGGGCCACGCTGCCGTTGATCGTGATGGTGTCGTAGAAGGCCTCGTGCCCCTCCACGAACTCCTCCAAGGCCACCTCGGCACCCTGGAACACGCCGGCCCGCTCCAGCGCGCCCCGGAGCTCGTCGTCGGAGGTCACACGCTCCGTCCCCGAGGCCCCTGCCGCCGCCCGGGGCTTCACGATCAGCGGGTAGCCCGTCTGGTGAGCGAACGCGAAGATGGCTTCCGGGTCGTTTCCGCCCATGGACGCGGCCGTCGCCACTCCGCCCTCCCGGAGGACCTCCTTCATGGCGGGCTTGTCGCGGCACAGGAAGGCGGTGCGCACCGACGTGCCCGCGATGCCCAGCGCCTCGCGCACCTGGGCCGCCGGCAGGACGTGGGCCTCCACGGTGGTCTCGAGCCGATCCACCCGGAGGCGGTCGTTCAACCACGACACGGTGCGGGCCAGGGCGTCCGCGTCCACCACCGTGGGGATCTGCTCGTAGTGGAGGATCCAGCGCCGCAGGTCGTCGTCCAGGGCCTCCCGCGGACGCTCGCCCACGGCTGAGACGGTGGCCCCCGACTGGGCCAGGCCACGGACGAACTCCTTCTGGTTCGCCGGGAAGCAGGGTTCCACGAAGACGACGTGCATGGGGCCGGGCGCTGGAGGACGAGGGCCCCGTCCGGGGAGAGCGGAGGGGAAACGGGCACAACATAAGGGGCGGACGGGCCCTGATGGTACCGTGGCGGCGGTTCGGCGGATACCTTTCCCGCCGTCCAGCTCCCGACGTCCTCCCTCACCCTGTCCACGCCGGCGGCGGCCGGCCCGGCCTCCCGACCATGCCCCACGTCGCGTTCGTGGCCCCGTTCTTCGCCGAGACCACGCTGCGCTTCATGGCGGCGTTGGCCCGACTCGAGGCGACGCGGCTGTCCCTGGTCAGCCAGGATCCCCCGGACCGGCTCCCCAGCGAACTGCGGGCCGGGTTGGCGGAGTTCGTTCGGGTGGGCGACGCCCTGGACCCCGGGATTCTTCAGGGCGCGGTGGAGGAGCTCGGACGACGGGGCCCGGCGGTGGACCTCCTCCTGGGGACGTTCGAGGAGCTGCAGGTGCCCCTGGGACGTGTCCGTGACCGTCTGGGGCTCCCGGGGATGGGGGCCGAGGTGGCGGAGAACTTCCGGGACAAGTCCCGGATGAAGGACATCCTCCGGGACCACGGCCTCCCGTGTGCGCGCCACGCCCTGGTCCGCTCGCCGGAGGACGCCCGAGCCTTCGTCGAGGCGGTGGGGCTGCCGGTGATCGCCAAGCCCCCTGCGGGGTCCGGGTCCCGGGGGACGTTCCGGATCGGGTCCGAGGGGGATCTGGACGGCCTGCTGGCGCAGATGCCCCCGTCGCCGGACCGGCCCACGCTCCTGGAGGAGTTCGTCGTGGGCGACGAACACTCCTTCGACGCCATGTCCCTGGACGGACGGGTGGTGTGGCACTCCATCAACCACTACTTCCCCTCCGCCCTGGAAGCGCTCCGCGAGCCCTGGATCCAGTGGTGCGTCCTCCTCCCCCGGGAGGCGGACGACCCCGGCTACGAGGGGATCCGCGGGGTGGCTGGGCGGGCGCTGGAGGCGCTCGGGATGACCACGGGACTCTCCCACATGGAGTGGTTCCGGCGGGCCGACGGGAGCGTGGCCATCTCGGAGGTGGCCGCCCGACCCCCCGGGGCCCGGTTCGTGAACCTCATTTCCTGGGCCCACGACTTCGACCTGTTCCGGGCCTGGGCCGAGGCGGTGGTGTATGGGCGGTTCACCCCCCGTCCCCGACCCTTCGCGGCGGGTGCGGCGTACCTGAGAGGGCAGGGTCAGGGTCGGGTCAAGGCGGTCCGGGGCCTGGCGGAGGTGGCCCGGGAGCTGGGGCCCCTGGTGGTGGAGGCCCGTCTCCCCCGGGAGGCCCAGACACCGTCCGGGGGCTACGAAGGGGAGGGCTACGTGATCGTGCGGCATCCCGAGACCGGGGTGGTCAAGGATGCCCTGAGGAAGATCGTGACCCGGGTCCGGATCGAGTTGGGGTGATGTGCCGATGAACGTCCTGATGATCTCGCCGGGGTTCCCCAAGGAGATGCAGTACTTCACCCGGGGCCTGGCCCGGGAAGGGGCCCGGGTGGTGGGGCTGGGGGACCAGCCCGAGGACCACCTCCCTCCCGCGGCCCGGGAGAGCCTCTCGGCCTACCTCCACGTAGGCTCGTTCCAGGACGAGGCCGGCATCGTGGAACGGGTGGCCCACTTTGCGCAGCGGGTCCATCTGGACCGGGTGGAATGCCTGTGGGAGCCCTACGTGATCCTGGCGGCCCGGATCCGGGAGCGCCTGGGGCTGCCGGGTCTCACCGTGGAGCAGACCGTGCCGTTCCGGGACAAGGAGGTCATGAAGCGGGTCCTGGACGCCGCCGGGATCCGGACCCCGCACCACTACAGCGCCACTACGGCGGCCCAGGCCGTGGAGGGCGCCGAGACCATCGGCTACCCGGTCATCGTGAAGCCCATCGCCGGGGCGGGGTCGGAGAGCACCTACAAGGTCACGAGCCGCGAAGAGCTGGACCGGATCCTGCCGGCACTCCGCCAAGTGACCGAGGTGAGCGTCGAGGAGTTCGTCGAAGGAGACGACATGACCTTCGACACCCTGTGCGTGGCCGGCGAGGTGGTCCACCACAGCATCGCCACCTACATCCCCCGGGCCTTGTACATGAGGGAGAACGAGTGGGTGAGCCCCATCACCCTGGTCTACCGGGACCCGGACCTGCCGGAGCTGGCTGCCGGCAAGGCCATGGGCTTCCAGGTCCTGGAGGCGCTGGGGTTCCGGACCGGCTACACCCACATGGAGTGGTACCGGAGGCCCGACGGGGAGGCGGTCTTCGGGGAGATCGGCGCCCGCTCCCCCGGGGCGGGGCTGGTGGACCTGATCAACTACGCCTCGGACATCGACACCTACACCGGATGGGCCGAGTGCGTGGTCCACGGCCGCTTCACCCAGACCGTGGATCGGAAGTACAATGCCGCCTGGATCTACAAGCGGGCGCAGGGGCAGGGGCGGATCCGGCGGTACGAGGGACTCGAGGGGATTCTCTCGGAGCTGGGGCCGAACCTCGTCGACCTGGACCTGAACCCCATCGGCGCGCCGAGGCGCGACTGGCGGAAGCTCCTGGTGGGCGACGGCATGGTGACCGTGCGCCATCCCGACCTCGCCACCACCCGGTCCATGGCGGAACGGGTGGCCGCCCATCTGCACATCGTCGCCGGCTGATGTCGGATCGCCGACCCGTCGCGCGATCCTCGCGCCAGCGCCTCAGGAGGCTGTCATGAAGGTCGTTCACCTCGTCGGGGAGTACTGGCCCTACGCCCGCACCGGCGGACTGGCCGAGGCCGTCCGGGGGATCGCCTCACACCAGGCGGCGCATGGGACCGACACCCACGTCTTCATGCCCTTCTACCGGCGGGTCCGTGAGGTGGTGGGACCCCTGGAGACCCGCCGTTCCGTCACCGTTCCCGTGGCGGGGCAGAACAGGGAGTGCCGGATCCTCCAGGCGGAGTACAAGGAGGGAACGCCCACCACCTGGTTCGTGGATCATCCCGACGCCTTCGACCGGGACGGTATCTACGGCGAGGGCGGAGGGGACTACCCGGACAACGCCTTCCGCTATGCCCTCTTCGCGAGGGCGGTCCTGGAGGCGCTGCCCGAGGTGGCCCCGGAGGGGCACGTGGTCCTCCATCCCCACGACTGGCACGCCGCCCTCGCGCCCGTCTATCTGCGGACGGTGTACGCCGGTGATCCCTACTACGACGCCGTCGCCTGTGTCCTCTCGGTCCACAACGCCGGGTACCAGGGGCTCTACTCCCCGGACATCCTCGGCGCCCTCGGGCTGCCGCCGGAGGTCTACCGGTGGGACCGGATGGAGTACTACGGCCAGCTGAACTGGCTCAAGGGCGGGGTCTCCTTCGCCGACTGGGTCACCACCGTGAGCCCCACCCATGCCCACGAGCTCCGGACCCCCGCCGGCGGATTCGGGCTCCACGACCCCTTCATCGCCATGGGCAGTCGGCTGGTGGGCATCCTCAACGGCATCGACCAGGAGCTGTGGGATCCCGGCACCGACGAGGAGATTCCGGCCACGTACACCGCGGACGACCTCTCCGGGAAGGCGGTGTGCAAGGCGCGTCTCCAGGAGGCGGCCGGTCTTCCCGTGGATCCCGACGTGCCCCTGGTGGGGATGACCGCCCGGCTCGCGAAACAGAAGGGCTTCGACCTGATCCTGGACGACGGCCTCCTGTACCGGACGTCTCCGGGCCAGTTCATCTTCCTCGGGGAGGGGGACAAGGGCTACGAGCAGCGGCTCCGAGAGGTGGCGGGACACATCCCCGGCCGGGTCGCCGTCTTCTTCGACTTCTCGGAGCCCAAGGAACACCTCCTGCTGGCCGGCGCCGACATCCTCCTGATGCCGTCCCTGTACGAGCCCTGCGGCCTGACCCAGATGAGGGCGCAGCGCTACGGGGCTCTTCCCGTGGTCCGGCGGGTCGGCGGACTGTCCGACACCGTGGACGACCAGGAGACGGGCTTCCTCTTCGACGAGTTCACCCCCCACGCCCTCGAGGTCGCGCTGCGCCGGGCGTTCGACGCCTTTCCCGAGCGGGAGTCCTGGGAACGCGCCATGCGGCGGGCGATGGCGAGGGACTTCGGTTGGGAGCGCTCCGCGAAGCGGTACCTCGAGCTGTACGCGGACGCCCTGGTGGCGCATCATGGGGAAGCGGCGGTGAAGGCCGAGGAGAAGCCGCCAGCGCGGCGTCGGCCGCCGAAGCGGGGGAGGCGGTGAGGGCCGGGTCGCCTTGGCCCGCACCCTCCATCGACCCGCCCGACGGGCGATGATACCTTCCGTCGTGCGCCCGGTCCCGGCGCATTCTCGGGGCGCTTAGCTCAGCCTGGTTCAGAGCACCTGCCTTACAAGCAGGGGGTCGGCGGTTCGAATCCGTCAGCGCCCATTCATCGAGGGGGGCTCGATCGGGCGGGATGCCGATCGACTCGCTTGCCCGGCGCGTCTCCTCACCTCATCGTCCCGCGTCGCCACCGGCCCCTTCAGCACCGGAGGAGTGGGATGCCCGACCCGAAGTGGGCTCTGATGACGATCGGTCTCCTGACCGTGCTGCGTGCACGACGTGGGGATGAGGTGGACGTGAATGACCGAGAGCTACCTTCTGCTGCCCAGGGGCGTTGAGCGACGGCGGTAGCCGGGCCTCGGTCAGGTGGGCCGTCGCACTCGCCGGCGCGATCCTCCTCGCGTCCTGCGAGGATCCCCTCCTCTTCATGCAGGATCGGGTTCCGTTCGAACCGCCACGGCCGGTCTTCACCCTCTACTGGGGGAGTGTGGTGGAGTGCAGCGGCCTCCCCCTGGCCGACTTCGACCGGGTGTCCTGGTTCGAGATCGAGTCCTTCGCCGTGGGCGCGGACCTGCGGGCTCGTTGGAACTCCCCCCACGACATCACCCTGCGCAGCGATTCCCGCCTCGACGAGTTCGTGGTGAAGCACGAGATGCTCCACGATCTCCTGGGCGGCGACGGGGATCACGCCCACGCCGCGTGGGTCGGGTGCGGCCTGTTGGCCGCCTCGGACTGACGGCCCGATCGTTTCGCTCCGGCGCCGCCTCTCGGACGGCGGGGGAGAAGGGGGTGGTGGTGAGGAAGGGGAGGGGCGCACCAGGGGAGTGTGAGCCGCCGGCGGCGGGCCTCTGTGGCATTGCCGAGCCCTGGCTCGTAGGATGCGACCGTACGCATGTGTGTCTCTTTCCCCATGATGGAGGTTCCGATGCGCCGCATTCCCACCCTGGCCCTGGCCCTCACCTTAGGGCTCCTGTCCGCGTCCTGCGTCGGGGCGGACCCGGTCGCCCCGGATACGTCGGCGGATATCTCGTCCGAGCTCCGCGCCGAGGCGGCCACGACATCCAACGCGTGCTGGGGACAGGCCAGCAAGGTGTTCGCGCAGATGGGCGAGATGGGACAGCACTCCAGCGACCAGTCGAACCCGCGGGCCGGGCTGCGGAACCTCGCCCGTCTGCTGTACGAGCTCGGTGTGATCGAAGACGACACGATGGCGGCCCTCGGCAGGTTCGTGGCCGATGAGCTCGGGCTGTCCATCGAGGCGTGCATGAGCTGAGCCGCGGGCGGTAGGGGCGGTCGCCGGTCCGGCAGGGCCGCCGCCGTCGAACGTCGCAGGGGCGGCCTCCCTTCCTCGGCAGGGCGGGGGGCCGCCCCTTTCTCGTTGCGCCCCCGGTCCGGGAACCTTCCATTTGCCGTCGCGCCGCTCCACATCCGCCCTGGACCCCGACCGCCCATGCCCGACCCCACGGCCCGCTCCGCATACACGTCCTTCCAGTACCTGACCCCCGACGAGGACTACCGGGCCTTCGAGCTGGCCCGGGAGGTGGGCCGGGTCGAGGAGTGGACGCTTCCCCTGACCCCGGAGCAGGAAGCGCGGGTCGAGGCCATTCGTCGGGATCGCGTCCTGATCTCGATGCACGAGCACGCCGGCGTCTTTCCGGCGGACATCACCGAGACCCGGGCCTACGTCGGGGAGGGGCGCATGGCCACGGCCTTCGACGGGCTGTCCCGGGGGGTCTGGGACGCGGTCTTCGACAACCTCCTGGACGGGATCTGCACGATCCGCTCGCGCACGGGCTGGCAGTGGGACGACGTCCTCCACGACCTGGGCATGCGACTGTGCGACCTCGCCCACCAGGACTTCGTGGTCCACGCCCGGAGGGTGGACGACCTGCACCGGGCCCACCGGGAGGGGCGCGTGGCGTGGATCGCCTCCATGGAGGGGGCGGCCATGATCGAGAACGACGTCGACCGCATCGATCTCCTCTACGGATTCGGCGTCCGGGCCCTGGGCATCACGTACTCCGAGGCCAACGCCCTGGGGTCGGGGCTCAAGGAGCCCTCGGACGGAGGCCTGACCGTTCTGGGACGGAAGGCCGTCGCCCGGATGAACCGGGTGGGGATGCTCATCGACTGCTCCCACTGCGGGGATCGGACCACCCTGGACACCATCGCCTGCAGTGAGCATCCGGTGGTCCTTTCCCACATCGGGGCCCGTGCCCTGTGGGACTCGAACCGCCTGGCTCCGGACGAGGTGCTGGAGGCCTGCGCAGCCTCCGGCGGGGTGATCGGGGTGGAAGCCGCACCCCACACCACGCTGACCCCGACCCACCGGCGCCACGGGATCGAGGCCTTCATGGAGCACTTCGAGTACATCCGGAGCCTGGTGGGGATCGATCACGTGGGCTTCGGGCCCGACACCGTCTACGGAGACCACGTGGGCCTCCACCGGCTCTACGCAGGGAACCTGTCCCTGAAGGAGTCCCGAGGGGGTGGGACCCCCGGATACGAGCCCGTGGAGTGGGTCCAGGGTCTGGAGAATCCCACCGAGGCGGGGCACAATATCCTCCGGTGGCTGGTGCGTGAGGGGTACTCCGATGACGACATCGGCAAAGTCATGGGAGGGAACGTCTTGAGGGTCCTGACCCAAGTCTGGGGATGAGACCCGGCCCTCGGCGCCTCCTCCTGCTCGGCCTCGCGGTGTCTCTTTCGTCTGGAGCGAGTGGGGCGGGGGCCCCGGGACGGGACGTCCTCCTCGTTCCGCGGTCCCCTCCGGCGGAGGCGTCCGGTGTTCCCCTCCCGACCTCCGGGCCACGGGCCCGGCCGGTCGACGGGACACGGCCCGACAGGCCCCGTCCCCAGGCTCCCGAGGAGCCGCCTCCGGGGTGGCTCCTCGGGGCCGAGCTCACGGCCCGGCTCGGGACGGGTGGAGCGGCGCGCGTCGAGGTCGTGCTGGAGCTGGGAGGGGTCGGCGGGCACGCGTCGCTTCCGGTGCAGGCCCTGGCCTTCGGAGCCGTCCCCGGGGACGTGACGGCGACGGTGAACGGTGGGGCACCGGTCCCCGTGGACCTCGTGGAGACCCGGCCGGGGTTCTGGGAGGGCCGCGTCCAGCTGGCCTCCGGGGTGGGGGAGGTGGTCGCCCTGCGGCTCGCCTACGGCGTCCCGGAGGCGCTGCGGGCGGCCCCGGGGGCGGGAGATGGGGCGGGAGAGCTCGCTCTGCCCTGGGTCCTCGTTCCCTGGGCGCCGGAGGACGGCGCCCCGGACCGCGTCCGGGTCCGGGTGGGGTTCAACGGGCCGGTCCGCCTCGCCGCCGCGTTTCCCGCCGGCCTCCGGGCCGAGCCCCCGGGGTCCCGGGCGGACGCGGCGGAATGGTGGGGCTCGAGCCTCGCGGTCCTGCCGGCCCTGGTCCGCGCCCGGGTCGAGGGCCTGCCGGCGCCGGCCGTGGGGTCCGTCCTGGCCGGGGACGCGTCGGGTCCGGGGTCGGGGGGACCCCCGCCCATGCCGGCGCCCGGTTTCGTCTTCTCGGGCCTCTTCCTGGCGTTCGGCCTCGTGGTGGCGGCCTACCTGGCCTGGATGATCCGACACGAGCGACGGGCATGACGGCGCCTCTCTGGGTCTTCGGGTGCTACTTCGCGGCGCTCTTCGCCCTGGGGGCGTGGGCCCTGCGGCGGACACGGGACGAGTCGGACTACTGGATCGCGGGAGGGCGGCTCGGATG
This sequence comes from Longimicrobiales bacterium, assembly GCA_035464715.1. Lineage (GTDB taxonomy): Bacteria > Gemmatimonadota > Gemmatimonadetes > Longimicrobiales > Gaopeijiaceae > Gaopeijia. Next base: position 40,117 of record DATHRY010000059.1, on the reverse strand, counting down.
GCTCACCGGCGGCGCCACATTGGCCGCGACCCACGCCTCCGCGGGCACCTTCATCGGCACGGTAGGGGTGATCTACACGGTGGGCTGGTCCTTCGCGTGGCTGGTGCTGACGATCCCGGTCGCCTACGGCTTCATGGCGGTGTTCCTGGCCCCCCGCTTCACCCGGGTCCGGGAGCTGACGCTGCCGGCCTTCCTCGAGACCCGGTACGGCTCGCGGGTCGTGCGCACCGCCGCGGCCATCATCATCCTCCTGGCCACCGTGGTCTACATCCAGGCCCAGGTGGTCGCCGGAGGGCTCGTGGCCAACACCCTCTTCGGGATCCCCACCCTGTGGGGGATGACCGGCTTCACCGCCCTCCTGATCGTCTACACGATGGTGGGTGGCATGGTGGCCGTGGTCTACACCGACATCCTGCAGCTCGCCGTCATGACGTTGGGGGCGATGGCCGCGGTGCCGATGGTCCTGCGACACCTCGGGGGACTGGACGGACTCCTCTCCTGGGTGCGGGTGGCGGACCCCGGGACCTTCTCGTGGGGCGCCCTGCCGGGACCGCTCCTGTTCACCATGGCGGTGGCGTTCACCCTGGGCTCGGTCAGCACCCCCGAGAAGCTGGTGCGGCTCTACGCCATGCGGGACATGTCCACCGTCCGCCGGGGGATCCTCCTCGCGGTGGTCCTGACCACCGGGATGAACCTCCTCGTCTTCCTGCTGGCGCTGTCGGCCCGGGTCCTCTTTCCGGCCTTGCCCACGGGAGATCTGGCCATGCCCCTGGTGGCCACCACCGTCCTCCCGGGGGTCCTGGGTGCCCTGATGCTGGCCGCGGTCACGGCGGCGATGATGTCCACCGTCGACTCCCTCCTGCTCGTGGCCGGATCGGCCCTGTCCCACGACCTCTACGGCACCTGGGCCGGCGAGCGGGCCTCCCGCCGCACCCGGTTGTGGATCGACCGGCTGGGAATCGTCGTGGTGGGCGTGGTCCCCCTCCTCCTTCTGGCCAGTGGCGTCGGGGAGGGGGAGCTGGTCCAGTTCATCGTCCTCCTCTTCTCGGCCCTCATGGCCGCGGCCTTCTTCGCCCCGGTGGTCCTGGGGGTCTACTGGGCGCGGGCGACCCGCCAGGGGGCGCTGGCCGCGATGATCGGCGGCGCCGGAGCCACCTTCCTGTGGGAGGCCTTCGGTTCCGAGACCGTCGATCCGGTCCTTCCGGGCGTGGTGGTGTCCTTCGTCCTGCTCTGGGGAGTGAGCCTGGCCACGCCCGCACCCGCGGGGGACCCCCTGGCGCCGTATCGCGACCGTCCCGACGCCGCATGAACGGTCGGTTCGCGGCGGGTCTGGTCGTCCTGGCGGTGGCGGTGGGGACCTTCACGACCCTCCTGACCCCTCCGGAGGTGCGTTCGGGTCAGCGCTACCTGGACACCGACGACTACACCCGGCTCCTGCGCGTCCGTGAACTGGCCACGGGCGGCTCCTGGTTCGACGCCACTCTGGAGCGGGCGAACTGGCCCGACGGGGACACCCTGCACTGGACGCGGCCCATGGACGTGGTGCTGCTGGCCGCCGTGGGCGTGGTCGCCCCAATCGGTGGGCTCGACGACGGGCTCCGGTCGGCGGCCATCGTCGTCCCTCCTCTCCTGCTCTTCGCCATCCTGCTGGTGGCCACCTGGGCCGCGGCCCCGGTGGGAGACCCCCGCCTGCGCTTCGCCGTCCCCGTGGTCCTCCTGGCGCAGCCCGCCCTGGTGTTCTACGGCCGCGTGGGTCGCGCCGACCATCACGCCCTCATCCTGCTCTGTTTCGCCGCGGCGCTGGGCTTCGCGCTCCGGGGCCTGGAAGAACCCGAACGGCGATCCTGGGCCTGGGGCCTGGGGCTGTCGTGCGCGCTGGGCCTGTGGACGAGCACCGAGTTCCTCCTGCCCCTGGCCCTCTTCCTGGCGACCGGGATGGCGGTATGGGTCGGGCAGGGAGGGATCACGGGCGTCTTCCAGCGCCGATGGACCGGCGCTCTGGCGGCGGGGGTGGCGGCGGCCCTCCTCCTCGAGCGGGCGCCGGACCTGGGCATGGCCGCCTACGACCGCCTGTCGTGGGTCCACCTCCTCGTGACGGCGCTGGCCGCCGGGGTCTGGGTGGCGGCGACCCGGATCGGCACGGAGGCAGACCGATCAGCCCGGGGACGGGCCGTGGTGGGGCTCGCCACCGCGGCAGGTGCGGGGCTGGTGGTGTGGCTGGCCGCGCCGGGGTTCTTCGGCGGGCCCATGGTGGCCGTCACGGATCCCGTCGTGCGCCGCTGGCTCTCGCAGGTCCCGGAGCTTCAGCCGCGACTCCTCCCCGTCGACCTCACGAGGGCCGGCGTGCTCGTCGTGGTCACGGGGTGCGCCGTGGCCGTAACGGTGTGGCTGGCCGCGCGGGTCCGGCGGGACGGGGGAGGCGGGCGGGGCCTGCTCCTGGCCGGGCTGGTCCTCTTCCTGGGGATCGCCCTGGTCCAGGTGCGCTGGGTGACCTACGTGGGGGTGCTGGCGGGCCCCGCCGCCGCGGCCGTTCTCGCCGGTCGCTTCCGTGGGGTGGAGGCGATCTCGCCGGAACCTCTGGCACCCAGGATCGCCGCCCTCGGGGTCCTCCTGCTGGGGCCCCTCGTGGTCGGTGGAGCCATGGTGGCCCTGGCCCCCGATGCCCCGACGGATTCCCTCGCCGAGCCCCCGTCGTCCTGCGACATGGAGGCCGTGGCGGCGTTCCTGGATCCGGCGGGCCCCCTGGGGCCGGGGCCGTGGACGGTGGCGGCCCACATGGACCTGGGCCCCGTGCTCCTCTACCGGACGCCCCACCGGGTCCTGGCCACGCCGTACCACCGCAACAGACATGGAATCCGGGCGGTGTACGACCTCTTCACCCACACCGACGGCACGACGGCAGCGGACCGGGCCCGGCGTCTGGGGGCGCACTTCCTGGTGGCCTGTCCGTCCCGGGATCGAGCCTTCGCACCGTCGGCGCCGGGAGAAGGCCCGACCCTCCTCGAGCGACTCCTGGCAGGCGATCCTCCACCGGGGTTCCGTGAGCTCCCGGCACCCGCGGCCCTGGGGGCTCAGCGGGTCTGGCGCGTCGTGGAGGACCCGTGAGGCGGGACCCCGGCGGCCCTTGCCGGCTCGGGACGCCCCGGCTTACATGCAGGGGGTGCGACCGCGGCACACAGACCCACCCGTCCGGATGGTCCGGAGGGACCTGAGCCGCCGAGGAGGCCGTCCGCCGATGACCATCGAATCCAACGCCACGAATCTCGTCTTCAATCCCTTCCCGCATTCCCTCCGGGCGTCGAGCCAGGGGGAGGGCAGGGCCGCCTTCACGGTCTTCGAGAGCTTCGCGAAAGAGGAGACCGTGGTCCTGGTGGAGGCGCAGCCGGAGTGGGGGGGCGAGGACGTCCCCGACGTGGTGTTCGACGTGGTGGCGGCCTACACCCAGGATCCCGACGCGGCGAACCCTGCGACGTCCCTCACCACCGTCCGCGTCCCGCAAGGAACCACCCGGCGCTTCCTGGTGGGCATCCCCGGGGGGCACAAGCTCGTCCTCTATCCGGAGACACCGGGTTTCGCGCCCGGAGAGGACGGCGGCGGGCGGCTCGTCGTGACCGTAGTGGACTACTGGGCCTGACGCCCCGGCTCCGGACCTTTCCCCCGGTATCGGGGGTGCCACACGGGATCCGGTCCCGTCCCCCCCGGCGCAGGTCCCTATGACCCCCGGCCTACTCCTTCGCATCCTGCAGACGCCCGTGGACGCCATCCTGGGTCAGTCCCAGGACACCGTGCCCCCTGCGGCGGCCGACTCGGCTTCCGATGTGTTCAGCACCCTCGGGGAGGAGGTCTCGAGCGCCGGCCGGCTCCTCTTCGAGGGCGATTGGAGCGGGCTCATGGCCCTCCTCGCCGACGGCTTCGTCCGGGCCACGGCGTCCATGCTGCCCAAGCTCTTCAGCGCCGCCTTCGTCGCCCTGGCGCTCTACGTGCTGTACCGGATCGCCCTGGGGGCCGTCGACCGCCTCCTCAAGCGAGGCCGCCGGGTCAGTCGCGGGGCGCACACCATGGTGGTGAAGACCCTCCGGGTGCTCGGGGTGGGCTTCATCGGCCTGGTGGCCCTGTCCCAACTGGGCCTGAACGTCTCGGCGGTGATCGCCGGTCTGGGCATCGCGGGGCTTGCCGTGGGGTTCGCGGCGCAGGAGTCCCTGGCCAACTTCATCGCCGGGGTGACGATCCTCATGGACCGGCCCTTCCAGGTGGGGGACTGGGTCAAGGTGGGGGACACCGAGGGCCGGGTCCGGGACCTCAGCCTGCGCTCCACCCGGATCGAGACCCGGAGCCGCGAGGTGGTGGTGATCCCCAACGAGCAGATGGTGAACCAGGCGGTCACGAACCAGTCGGCCCACCTTCCCCTCCGTGTGGAGATCCCCTTCGGCGTGGCCTACAAGGAGGACATCGACCAGACGCGGGAGGTTGTCCTGGGCACCGTGCAGGGGGACGACCGCCTGGTGAAGGACCCGGCGCCGGACATGGTCGTGGTGGCCCTGAACAATTCGAGCGTCGACATGCTGCTGCGGGTCCACGTCCGGGACGCCGCCCTCTCCGTACCCCTTCGCTTCGAGTACACGGAGAAGATCCGGAAGGCGCTGGCGGCGGCCGACATCGAGATCCCCTTCCCGCACCTCCAGCTGTTCATCGACGAGGCCAAGGGACTCGAGGGGTTGCGGCTGGGTGGCTCCAAGAGCGTCGGAGGCTGAGCCCCTCAGCGCTCCTGGCTCAGGGTGTCCATGGGATCGTCGGGCGGCTCCGGTGACCCCGCCGGTCGATGGACCCGCTCCTTGAGCTTCCCACCCAACCGAAGCGTGAGGAAGTTGATCACGCTCAGGACCACGGCGATCTCGGTGCGGTCGAAGGCGACGGCCGCACCGATGGCCCCGGTGTTCCAGATGCTGGCGGCCGTTGCCGTGCCCCGCACCACCTTGTGGTGCTTGAGGATGGCGCCCCCGCCGATGAACCCGATCCCCGTCATCAATCCGTACAGGATGCGACTGAGGGCATCGGAGCCTTCGACCACCGACAATCCCACCATCACGTAGCCACAACTCGCGGTCGCCACCAGCGGGAAGGTCCTGAGCCCGGCGCTTCGGGCCCCTTGCTCCCGCTCCCACGCCACCGGGAGCGCCAGGAGGTAGGCGACGGCGATCCGGATCACGTCGGACCCGATGGTGGTCAGGTCGAGACCGGGGAGGTCCATGGGCGTCCTGCAGAAGGGGCGGTGTCGTGGCGCAGCCAAGCTAAGGTCTCGCGGCAGGCCGCGCCCGGAGGGTGGGTCGGGCGTTGACCCGCCCCGCCGCGTCACACTACCATCAGAGGTGCCCCAGGTCCGCAGGGCGGGAGCCCGCCAACCCCGTCAGGACCTTGCCGGTAGCAGCGGTACGTGTGGTGATCGCCGCTGCGGGTAGCCTGGGGCACTTTTTTTTATCCGATCCGGCCTCCACCCGGCGCATGTCGCACCAAGCCCTCGCCCGCAGGTACCGTCCCCGGCGCTTCGCCGAGGTGGCCGTACAGGAGCACGTCTCCGAGACGCTCCGTCGTGCGGTGGCGGGGGACCGGGTCGCCCACGCGTATCTCTTCTGCGGACCGCGTGGGGTGGGGAAGACCACCCTGGCCCGCGTCCTGGCCATGGCCCTCAACTGCCCGGAGCGGGAGGAGGGCGGAGAGCCTTGCGGGGTCTGCGAGAGCTGCCAGCGGATCTGGTCCGGCCACACCGCCCTGGACGTCGTCGAGATCGACGCCGCCTCCAATCGGGGAGTGGACGACGCCCGGGACCTGCGGGAGCGGGCCATGTACGCGCCGTCCGATGAGCACCGCCACAAGGTGTACATCGTCGACGAGGCCCACATGCTCACCCGGGAGGCCTGGAACGCCCTCCTCAAGATCCTGGAGGAGCCGCCCCCCCGGGTGATCTTCGTGTTCGCCACGACCGAGCCCCAGAAGATCCAGCAGGCCGCCGCCCCGATCCTCTCCAGGTGTCAGCGCTTCGACTTCCGGCGCATCGGCGTCTCGGAGATCGTCTTGCGGCTCCAGCAGGTTCTCGAGGCCGAGGGGCAGGAGGCCCCCGAGGATGCCTTGCGCATCCTGGCACGGAAGGCGGACGGAGGCATGCGGGACGGGCTGTCGCTCCTGGATCAGGTCCTGGCGCTCTCCGGCGGCGAGATCACCCAGGAGGCGGTCCGGAGGGTCCTCGGCCTCGTGGAGGAGGAACGCTACCTGGCGCTCCTCGATCTCCTCCACGAGCGCCGGCACGGTGAGATCTTCGCCTTCGTGCAGACCCTCCTCGACGAGGGGTACGACCTGAGTGAGTTCTACGGGGGGCTTGTCGACAACCTGCGCACGCTGCTCCGGATCCGGCTGACGCCGGGCGAGCCCGTGCCCGAGCTTTCGGACCACCTCCGTGGGGATTTCCAGCGCCGGGCGGAGGGCTACGCGCCGGAGGACCTGGTTCGGATGCTCTCCCTGGCGTCGGAGCTCGAAGCCAGCGGGAGCCTTCGCCGCAGCGGGAATCCCCGGCTCCTCCTCGAGATGCTTCTGCTCCGGCTCGGGTATCTGGATCGGACGGTCGGGCTGGAGGAGCTCCTCCGGGGGCTCGGGGGTGCCCCTCTCGGCGACCCTCCCGGGCCGCCGGCGCCCCCGGCGGAGTCTGAGCGGAGCGAAGCCCCGGGGCTGCCAGAACACTCCGGCGTCCCCGTTCCCGACGAGTCCGCGGCTCCCGCCACCGGTGGGGTCCCGGAGACCGGTGTCGCGCCGGCCTCCTCGGAGTCGCTGGACGAGGGCCCGGGAGCGTCCCCCCAGGCGGAGCACGGGGACGAAGCGACCGGGCAGGGAGCCGTGCCGCCGGCCGCCCCGCAGCCCCCTGCATCCACCCCCGCTCCGTCCGCACCCGCACCGCCCTCCGGGCCGTCCGCGGCTGCCTCCGAGCCCGAGCCGGCGGATGTAGGCGACACCCTTGCGGCCCCCGCTCCCGAGCCGTCTCCGGGCGCCGCGGGACCCGACCCACCACGGGACCTCCAGGAGGCCTGGGCCAGGGCCGTGGCCTCGACGGAGGATCTCCCCCCCGGGGCCGTAGGCTTCCTGATGGGCTGCGAGCCGGGTCCGGGGTCCGGCGATGGGCATCTCGTGCTCCCCGTTCCCGCGCCGGTCGCGGACCGCCTCGAGACGCGGCACCGGACCGCGCTGGCCTGCTCCCTCGCCGCGGTGCTGGGCCGGGCGTCGGTGGAGCTGGAGGTGGTGGTGTCCGGGACGACTTCCGGGATCGACCGGATCTCGCAGGAAGGGGTCCGTGAAGGCCGGCTCCGGGAGCTCATCCGCGAGGAACCCGCCCTGGAGCATGCGGTACAAGAACTGGATCTCGAGTTGCTGGACTGACAGCCCGTAGAGGGGACTACGAGGGCCGCCGGTAGCGGCTCCTTTTCGAGTTTCTACCCGACGGAGGGGCGTACCCGAATGACCGATCTCTCTCAGCTCATGCAGATGGGCCAACAACTGCAGGCCCGTATGACGAAGCTGCAGGAATCGCTGGATCATCAGACCGTCACGACGAGCTCCGGGGGCGGCATGGTCGAGGTCACCGCCGACGGCAAGGGCGAGGTCAAGCGGATCAAGATCGACCCGGCGTGGGTGGACCCCGACGACGTCGAGATGCTCGAGGACTTGGTCCTCGCGGCGGTCAATCAGGCCCAGACGAAGGCCCGAGAGGTCTACGAGCAGGAGATGCGGAAGGCCGCCGGCGGCCTCCCGTTCCCCCTGCCCGGCATGTAGCCCCGGTGTCGGTCATCGAGGAGCTGGCCCGAGAGTTCGGGCGGCTCCCCGGGGTCGGCCCCAAGACCGCCCAACGCCTCGTCTACCACCTCCTGAAGGGGTCGTCCGACGACGCCCGGCGTCTCGCAGGGGCCATCCGCACGGCCGTGGAGCGGGTCCACCCGTGCCCCCGTTGCGGGAACTTCGCGGAGGAGGCGCTCTGCATCGTGTGCGGGAACCCGAGGCGGGATGCTTCGGTGATCTGCGTGGTGGAGGAGGCCTACGAGGTGGCGGCAGTGGAGCGGACGGGGGGGTTCCGGGGGACCTACCACGTCCTGGGCGGCCATCTGTCCCCCCTGGACGGGATCGGGCCCGACGAGCTCAACGTCGCGTCGTTGGTGGACCGGGTCCGGGAGGCCGGGCAGCGGGTCGAAGAGATCATCCTCGCCACCAGCTCCGGGGTGGAGGGGGAGGCCACGGCGGTCTATCTGGAGGGCTTGTTCCGCCCCGAAGGTGTGCGGGTTACGCGCCTCGCCCGGGGCATTCCGGTGGGGAGCGATCTGGAGTACGTGGACGGAAGCACCCTGGCGGAAGCCCTGACCGGGCGGAGGGAGATGTAGGTCGTGCCCCCGGAGGGGGGCACATGATGTACATTTGAGGCACGACCGAAGTTGACTTCGAATCCGGGACGTGAAGGACCATGACACGGAAGGGCAGGATCGCATTGATCACGGGACTCGCCATCGCGGCGGCCGGCGTCGCCGTCACCCTCGTGGTGCGGGACCAGGTGTCCCGTGCGCGGCGAGACCTCTTCAGCCCTCACTCCCTGCGCAGGCTCGCGGCTTTGTCGCACCTGCGAAACGCGCCGGCCAGTGTGGACCTGATCACGCTGCTCCGGGACTTCATCTCCTGGGAGCCCCGTCCCCTGCTGCGGAACCGCGCGCGGGCGATCCTCGAGCGGATGCAGGAGGAGGTCCACGAGGACGAGGCCCTGATCCGGGCGATCTGACCCCGCAACGGGCCGCTCGGTCCACCTTGCACGTGCCGCCTGGCCTCCCGAGTATAGGGGCCGCTCCCGGCCGGACCGCCCGGACTCCGGCTCCCCCTGCCGATCAGAACGGATGACTATGCCGAAGGTGAAGCATGCCAACGACATGGAGGTGACAACCTCATGTCGATGATCAACTACGCCAGTCGTGAGATCAACTGCAAAGTGGTCTACTACGGCACTGGTCTGGGCGGGAAGACGACGAACCTGGAGCACATCTATTCCCGGGTGAATCCGGATACCAAGGGAAAGATGATCTCCCTGGCCACCGAGACGGAGCGGACGCTCTTCTTCGACTTCCTCCCCCTGGACCTCGGGGAAGTGAAGGGCTTCAAGACCCGGTTCCACCTCTACACGGTCCCGGGCCAGGTCTACTACAACGCCTCCCGCCGACTCATCCTGAAGGGGGTCGACGGGATCGTGTTCGTCGCCGACTCCCAGAAGGAGCGGGCGGAGGCCAACATCGAGGCCATGCACAACCTGTACGAGAATCTCGAGTCGTATGGGTACGACCTGGCCTCCATTCCGTTCGTGATCCAGTACAACAAGCGGGACTTGCCCGACGTGCTTCCGGTGGAGCAGCTTCGTGCCCAGCTGAACCCCAAAGGTGTGCCGGACTTCGAAGGCGTGGCCATCGAGGGAACGGGGGTCTTCGAGACCCTCACCGCGGTCAGCAAGCTGGTCGTCAACGCCTTGAGCTGAGGCGGTCTCGTGTCGGAGCGTCGGCTCACCCTTCCCAACGTCATCACGATCGCCCGGATCGTGGCGGCTCCGATGGTGGCGTGGCTCGCCCTCTCCGACGGGACCGGCATGCGGTTCGCGGCGTTCGTCCTCTTCCTGGCGGCGGCCCTGAGCGACCTGTGGGACGGGTACCTGGCCCGCAAGCACGGCTGGATCACCGACATCGGCAAGCTCCTCGACCCGCTGGCCGACAAGCTGCTGTTGGCGGCGACCTTGATCCCGTTCTACCTGATCTCCCACCGGATCTCACCGGGGGACGACGTGCCGGTCTGGGGCGACTTCCCGATGTGGGCGCTGGTCGTGCTCCTGGGCCGGGAGCTGTTCATCACCCTCTTCCGGAGCTGGGCCAATCGCCGGGGGGTCGTGATCGCCGCCGGCCGTTCGGGCAAGTACAAGGCGTTCGTCCAGAACCTCTTCGTGGGGAGCCTGCTTCTCTGGTACCCGCTGCTCCAGTGGGCCATGGCTCGTGGATTCTCGGGCCCCCTGTGGTCGACGTGGAGCTTCATCCACCGCTGGTTCGTGGCCGTCACCCTGGCCGTGGCGCTGATCCTGACGATCTACTCCATGCTGGACTATCTCTGGCGCTACCGCTCCCTGGTGGGCTTCCGGTCGTGACCCCCTCGGGCCTCCGGTCCGCCCTGGTGTCGGTGGGGGACGAGCTGCTCCTGGGCCGGACGGTTGACACCAACGCGGCCTGGCTTTCCCGAGCCCTGGCCGAGCTGGGGGCACCCGTCCTCCTGCGCTTCACCGCAGGGGACGACGACGCCGCGATCGAGGAGGCGCTGCGGCGGGCCATGGCGGGAGCCGAGATCGTGATCACCTCCGGGGGCCTGGGACCCACCTCCGACGACCGCACCCGTACGGCGGTGGCCGGAAGCCTGGGTCGTTCGCTACGGGTGGATCCCGAGCTCCTCGAGGCCCTCACCGAGCGATTCCGGGCTCGCGGCTACGCCGAGCTTCCCCCGGCGAACCGGAGCCAGGCCGAGGTACCGGAAGGGGCGGAGGCGTTGGCGAATCCCGTGGGCACGGCACCGGGGCTCGTGCTCCGGGAAGCCGGTCGGCTCGTGGCGCTCCTCCCGGGGGTGCCCCGGGAGCTCGAGGCGCTCTTTCCCGCGGTCGTGGAGCGGATCCGGACGACCTACGGGGCCCGGCTGCGCCCGGTGCACATCCGGTCCCTGCACACCAGCGGCATTCCGGAGTCGGTCCTGGCCCCTCGTGTCGAGGCCGCGATGGAGGGCGCGCCCGATGTGGAGCTCGCCTTCCTTCCGGATCTCGAGGGCGTCGACCTGCGCCTCACCGTCCGGGATCGGGATGTCGAGGCGGCGGAGGCGGCCCTGGACGCCGCGGAGGCGCTGCTGGGGCCGGTTCTCGAGGGCCACCGGATCCCGGGCAGCGGAGACGCGGCGGTGGAGGTGGTGGGGGCGCTCGCCCGGCGTGGGTGGACCCTGGGCCTGGGAGAGAGCTGCACCGGGGGGCTCGTGGCCCAGCGGATCACCGGCGTCGCCGGCGCCTCCGCGGTCCTGATGGGGGGCGTGGTGGCCTACTCCAACGCCGCGAAGACGCGCCACCTCGGGGTCTCCGAGGACGTGCTCCAAGCCCGGGGTGCCGTGTCCGCCGAGGTGGCCAGGGCCATGGCGTTGGGGGCGGCACGGGCCTTCGACGCCCGGTGTGGGATCGGCGTCACCGGGATCGCGGGTCCGTCCGGCGGAACACCGGAGAAGCCGGTGGGCACCGTCCACGTGGCGGCGGCCGTTGGAGACCGGGTGGAGGCCGAAGCGTGGCGGTTTTCCGGCGATCGCGAGGCGATCCGTGTGCGTTCGGCCCAGGCCGCGCTGGTCCTCCTGCTCGGGATGATCGAGGAGGGGCCGTGAGCACCGCCGAGGTCGGCCACACCCTGGGGGCCGGCGGCACCCGGCTCAGGACGCTGGCGTGGACGGTGGAGCGCCCCCGGGCCCGCGTCCAGGTGGTGCACGGGCTCTCCGAGCACGTCGGCCGGTACGATCTCCTCGCTGCGGCGCTCAACCGGGCCGGCTATTCCGTCTTCGGCCACGACCACCGGGGCCACGGTGGCTCGGAGGGTCGGAGGGGAGTGTTCGGCCGCTTCCCGGACCTGGTGGCAGACGTCGGGCACGTGCGTTCCCTCGCGGATCGGCTGGCCCCCGGTCCAGGAGCTCCGTTCCTGGTGGCCCACTCCCTGGGTGGCCTGGTGGGCATTCGATATCTTCAGACGGTGCGGCCGGAGCTTCCCGGCGCCGTGATCTCGGCGCCGTGGCTCGGCACCGCCGCACGGATGACGCTGGTGGAGCGCTTCGTGGCCCCGTTGCTCCGGCGCCTCGCGCCGGACCTGCCCCTGAAACGGGCGATGCGGCCGGAGCTCCTGACCCGGGACCCGGAGCGGGTTCGGGCCTACAGGGAGGACCCGCTGGTCGGAAGCTCCCTGGCCGTGAGCTTCTTCGATCAGGTGGGCGAGGCGCAGCAGGCGGCGCTGGGGGCCGGGTTGCCCGAGGGCGTGTCCGCGGTCGTGCTGATCCCGGGGGACGACGCCCTCGCGGACGGCGACCTGGCCCGACGATGGGCTCGGGGGGCGGGGCTGGAGGTCTGGGAGCTCCCGGACACCCGCCACGAACCCTTCAACGATCTGAGCAGGAACGAAACGTTCGAACGACTCGTAGAGTGGCTGAACGTCCGGGCGAGCCCGGGCGGGAAGGAGGATGGATGACCGAGAAGAAAGGTGAGAAGCCTGTGAAGGACGAAGACCTGGAAGGCCGGGACGGCACCGTGGACGTCGGCGACATGATCGACGTGGACGGTCCGCCGGACCCGGCCGAGGACGGGCAGTCGCGACGGGATCACACCGTCACCCCCGAGGAGGTGGAGGAGGCCCTGGCGGAGGCGGACCTGGACCAGGATCTCGACACCCTCCAGGGGGAGCTCGACGACCTCCACGACCGCCATCTCCGGCTCGCCGCCGAGTTCAACAACTACCGACGGCGGGCGGAGAGCGAGTCCCTGGCGACCTGGGGCCGGGCGCAGGCCGACCTGCTGCGGCGGTTCCTGGACGTCCTGGACGACCTGCAGCGGGTCAGCGGGCTCGATCCGGCCGAGGAGTCCGTCACGGTCCAGGCCATCGTCGAGGGGATCGACCTCGTGGAGCGGAAGTTCCTCAGGGCCCTCGAGGACGCCGGGGCGGTGATCGTCGATCCCGAGGACGGCAGTCCCTTCAACCCGGAGTCCATGGAGGCCATGATGCGCGTTCCGACGGACGACGACGCGAAGGACGACCTGGTGGCCCAGGTCTTCCAGAAGGGCTACCTGGTCGACGGCAACCTGGTCCGCCCGGCCCGGGTGAGCGTCTACAAGGCGGACTGACCGGATGGCCTCGGGGGGGAAGGACTTCTACCGGATCCTCGGCGTCTCCGAGAAGGCGTCCCAGGACGAGATCAAGAAGGCGTACCGGAAGCTCGCCAAGCAGTACCACCCCGATGCGAACCCCAACGACCCCGCCGCCGCGGATCGCTTCAAGGAGGTGGGCGAGGCCTACGGGGTGCTGTCGGACGGCGAGAAGCGGAAACAGTACGACCAGATGCGCCGTTTCGGTGGGCTGGGCTTCGGAGGACGGCCCGGTGGCGCCTCCCGTCCTGGCGCGGGTGCCCCTCCGGGGGGCGGCTCGTTCTCCTTCGAGGACCTTCAGGGGTTCGGTGGCCTCGGTGACCTCTTCTCCTCGATCTTCGATCGGGGTGGGCGGCGGACCGGCGAGCGCCGGTCGGAACGGCGGAAGGGTCAGAACGTCGAGTACGTGGTGGACATCGGATTCGAGACCGCGGTGTCCGGCGGGAAGATCTCCATCGAGGTACCCATCACCGAGGAGTGCGCCACCTGCGGGGGCTCCGGTGCCGCACCGGGATCCAGCCTGGTGACGTGCAGCGAGTGCAGCGGGAGCGGGACGGTGTCGTTCGGCCAGCCGGGGTTCGCGGTCAAGCGCCCCTGTCCGGCGTGCTTCGGCCGGGGTCGCATTCCCGAGAAGCCGTGTCCTTCCTGCTCCGGGCGTGGCGAGGTCCGGCAGAGCCGGAAGATCCAGATCACCGTTCCCAAGGGCACGGACGAGGGCACCCGACTCCGCCTCTCCGGGCAGGGGGAGAAGGGGGTGGGGGGCGGCCCTCCTGGGGACCTCCTGATCACCTTCAGGGTCAAGCCGCACCGGTTCTTCCACCGGGAGGGGCTGGACATCCACGTCACCGTTCCCATCAACCTGGTGCAGGCGGCCCTGGGCTCGAAGGTCCGGGTCCGGACGGTCCACGGGAAGAAGGTGATCCTCCGGATCCCGCCCGGCACGCAGACCGGGACGCGCTTCCGCGTCCGGGGACAGGGCGTGGAGAAGGGCGATCGTCTCGGCGACCAGATCGTGGAGGTCAAGGTGGAGATCCCGGAGAAGCTCTCCGACGAAGAGCGGCAGGCCATGGAGCAGTTCGCCGATGCGGCGGGGCTCCGTCACTGATCCCCGAGGGCCGAATCCGATGGCACGTACCTTCATGGACGCCGACCTCCGCGAGTGGGAGGTCTTCGTGAACGCCGGGCAGGGGGGCTTTCCCCACCCTCAGCGGATCGTCTTCCGCTGCGTATCCGACCGCACCGTCCCCAGCCGCATCCACGCGTTGCCCGAGGGGGCGGGGTCGGGCGCGGAGGTCGTCCGTGGCTCCGAGACGGGCGCCCTTCGGGACCTTCTGGCCGAGGCCGAGCCCCTCAGCTGATCAGCTGACCGCGACTTCGGCCGCTCGGAGTGCCGCGTCGATGCGGCCGCCACCCAGAACCCGGTCCCCCTGATAGACAACGGCCGACTGGCCAGGGCTCACCGCCCGCTGCGACTCGTCGAACCGGAGCTCGAAGGCGTGGGCCCCGGTCTCCGAGACCCGGGCCGGGACCGCCGGGGCGCGAGAACGGATCTGGACGGACACCCGGTCCCCCTCCGAGGGCGGCGGCCCCAGCCAGTGGGGTCGTCCCACCCGCACGCCCGGGGCGTACAGGGATTCCCGGGGGCCCACCACCACCTCCCGCTGCTCGGGCCGTACCTCCAGGACGTACATGGGTGCCTCGAACCCCCCGCCCAGGCCCCGCCGCTGTCCCACCGTGAACCCCGCATACCCGTCGTGGCCTCCCACGTCGGTCCCGTCCTCCAGGACGAGCCGGCCGGGCTCCAGGGCCGGGTGCCGCGTGCTCAGGCGCTTCTTCAGGAGGTCCCGGTAGTCCCCGGTGGGCACGAAGCAGATCTCCTGGCTCTCGGGCTTCTCCGCGGTGGCCAGCTCCAGGCCCCTGGCCCGCTCCCGGACCTCGGGCTTGGTGAGCTCGCCCACGGGGAAGAGGAGCCGGGGGAGGATGTCCGGCGGGAGGCCCCAGAGGAAGTACGCCTGGTCCTTGGCCGGATCCCGCCCTCGCAGGAGTCGGCTCCCTCCGGGCCCGTGCTCCACCCGCACGTAATGCCCTGAGGCGATGGCCCGGCAGCCGAGCTGCTCGCCACGGCGGAGCAGGTCCCGGAACTTGGTGTTCGAGTTGCAGTTCACGCAGGGGTTCGGTGTGCGCCCCCTGGCGTACTCCGAGACGAAGTCCTCGATCACGTCCCGGTCGAACTCCTCCTCCACGTCGAAGACGTAGTGGGGGATGCCCAATCGATCGGCCACCCGACGGGCATCCACGATCCCATCCAGGCCACAACAGGTCTTCCCGTGATCGCCGGTGCCGGTGTAGCAGAAGGTCTTCATGGTGACCCCCACGACTTCGAATCCGGCCTCGACGAGGAGCGCCGCGGCAACCGAGGAGTCTACCCCCCCGGACATGGCCACGAGGACCCGGTCGCCCTTCCCGGCACTCATCGGGATCAGGCCGGGACGGCGGGGCGAAGCCGATGGACGACCTGGAGGGTGATCTCCGCCGCCCGATCCACCTCCGCCTCGGTCGTGGTCCGGCCCAGGGAGAACCGGAGGGTCGCCGGGAGGGACTCGTCGCCCAGAAGGGCCCGGACGACGTGGCTCCCCGTCCCCGACCCGCTCTGACAGGCCGACCCGCCGGACACGGCGAGGCCCTCCAGGTCGAGGGAGATGTGGAGCAGCTCGGCGGGCACGTCCGGTACACCGACGTTCAGGATGTGGGGAGCGCGATCCCCCTCGATCCCGTGGACCACCAGGCCGCTGATCCCCTCCTGAAGCCGGGCCTGGAGACGGTCCCGGAGGGGCTGCCGGCTCTCCCGGAACGCCTCCTGCTCCTCCAGCGCGAGGACGAGGGCCCTGGCCAGCCCGACGGCGCCTGCGACGTCCTGGGTGCCCGGCCGAAGGCCCGCCTCCTGGCCGCCGCCGTGGAGGCGGGCGGAGAGGGGGGATCCGTCCCGCACGAACAGCACGCCGGTACTCTTGGGACCGTAGAACTTGTGGCCCGAAAGGCTGAGGTAGTCCACCGGGACCTCCTCGAGGTCCACCGGGACCTTCCCCACGGCCTGCACGGCGTCCGTGTGGACCGGGACGCCTCTCTCCCGGGCCAGCGCGACGATCTCCGGAAGCGCCTGGATGGTGCCGACCTCGTTGTTGACCCACATCAGGGAGAGGAGGCAGGCGTCGTCCGCCAGGGCGGCCTCGAGGGGCTCCCGGAGCACCCGTCCGCCCCGGTCCACGGGGAGCACGGTGCATCGTCCGCCCATGCCCTCCACGGCCCGGGCCGCCTCCAGAACCGCCTTGTGCTCGATGGTCGAGGTGACCACGTGCGGACAGGCGCCGTCGGCCTGATGGGCTTCGGCCCGGCCGAGGATGGCGAGGTTGTCCGATTCGGTCCCACCCCGCACGAAGAGGATCTCCCGGCGGGACACCCCGAGGCACCCGGCGACGGTCGAGCGGGCCTCCTCGAGCCCGGCCTGGGCCTCCCGGCCCCATCGGTGGGTGGACGAGGGGTTCCCGAAGGCCTTCCAGAGATATGGCTCCATGACCGCCCTGACCTCGTCCCGGACGGGCGTGGTGGCGGCATAATCGAGGTAGATCGGCTCCACGGAGCTTCCTCACGTTTCGGGGATTCCACGGACCGCCTAAGTTAAGGCAAATCCTGGCTCCATGTACCGATGGTACCGCGTGACTGACCCGCACGATCCGAACGACGCCCGCTGTCCTGCCCGTTTCCGGGCGACCGTCCACGGCACCGCCTTCGCGGGGCGCGACCGGCACCTGGATCATCTCCACGAGGGGGACCGGGTCCTGGTCATCCCGGACCCGCCCGGCGGGGAGGAGCCGGAGGTGTGGATCCACCTCGCCTCGGGCGACCCGGTGGGGCATCTGCCCCCGGAGATCGCCGCCTGGCTGTGGCCCCACCTCCAGGCCGGCGGCGAGGCCGACGCCCGGGCGCTGCGGGTCCACGGCGCCGATACGCCGTCGTGGCGGCGCGTCGTCGTGCAGGTGGAGCTCCGGGGCGGGCACGCCGTGACCTCCTGACCGGCCCGCGTCGGTTCCTGCCGCTCGGAGCGCCTCAGACGAGCTGGACGCCCGGCCTCCCCGATGGTGCTCGTGCGGGCTCTGCGGCGTCGGCGCGGGCCCAGTCGGGCGGCTCGGGCATCCTGAGGTCCGTGTCGTGGGGCGTCACTCGGCCCGCAGGGCGTCCACCGGCTCCATGCGAGCCGCGCGTTGGGCAGGGATGATTCCGAAGACCATCCCCGTGAAG
Source organism: Longimicrobiales bacterium (assembly GCA_035464715.1). Classification (GTDB taxonomy): domain Bacteria; phylum Gemmatimonadota; class Gemmatimonadetes; order Longimicrobiales; family Gaopeijiaceae; genus Gaopeijia. The sequence continues at coordinate 22,851 of DATHRY010000059.1, read as the reverse complement.
GCCGCCGCGGTCAGGGCCACCACCACGGACCATAAGGGGATGCGGGCCGGGACCGGGGTCAGCTCCGCGATGGTGTATGCGACGGCGGCACCGAGCCCGAGACCGACGGCCGCACCCAACATCGTCAGGACGCCGGCCTCAACCAGGAACTGCCAGAGGATCTCGCGTCGGGTGGCGCCGAGCGCCTTCCGCACGCCGATCTCGCGGGTCCGCTCCGTCACGGAGATCAGCATGATCCCGATCACGCCCACGCCCCCGACCATGAGCCCCGCCGACGACAGGGCGAGCATGATCAGGAAGAACACCTGGGTGAACTGATCGAAGAACTCGAGGAACTGGGTCGACGCAAGGAGGTCGAAGTTGTTCTCGTCCCGGGGGCCGAGCCCGCGCATGCTCCGCATGGCGGCGATCACCTCGTCCCGGACCAGGGCCGGCGGGACGTCACTGCGGGGCACCACGACGATCTGGGCATCGCCCTGGGACGCCTTGAGACGCTTGAGCGCAGTGGTGTACGGGAACACTGCGAAGTGCTCGACGAACGAGGAGAAGATGTTCTCCTCGGGCTCGAAGACACCAATGACCCGGAAATCCTCTCGCACTCCCCGGAAGGGACTGGACACCCGGACGGTCCGACCGATGGGGTCTCGCTGCCCGAACAGCTCTTCGGCGAGGGCCGCCGTGATGACCATGATCGGGCGTCCCTGGCCCACCTCGGCATCGGTGAAGTCCCGGCCGGCCGTGAAGTCTCCTTCGCTGTAGGCCGGCCAGCCCGCCGACAGACCCTGGGCGACGATGCCGGTGACCCGCTCCCCTTCGAAGTCCATCGACACGTTCAGGTTGACCTGGTACAGCGACTCCGCGACCCCGGGGAGGCGGTCGATCCGCTCGGCCTCGTCGTCGGTGATCACCGGGCGGCCCCACCAGGGGGGCCGGTTGTTTCCCACGTTGACCAGTCGGACCTGGGTCAGATCGAACCGCATCACGTTGAAGTTGTCGGGTCCCGAGCTTTCGATCGAGGACGAGATCGAGGTCCGGACCCCCGTGATGAGGGCCGCGATCGTGACCACGACGGAGACGCCGATTCCCACCCCCAGGATCGTGAGGGCAGCCCGCAGCTTGTTCGCGGAGATGGCGTCGAGGGCGATGCCGATGCCCTCGGCCAACGCCATGAGCCCTCGCCCCCGGTCACGCATGGCCGGGTCCCCGCTCTCCGTGCTCACTCATAGCGAAGCGCGTCCACCGGGTGGAGCTTGGATGCCTTCGCTGCGGGATAGACCCCGGCGACGATCCCCACCCCGGTGCCCAGGAGGACGCCCAGGGTGACCCACAGGGGCGCAACGGCCGCCGGAAGGGGGGACACGGCCGCCACCACGCCCGCCAGCCCGATGCCCACGGACACGCCGAAGACGGCACCGACGGTGCTCAGGGTCGCCGACTCGATCAGCACCTGGGTGAGGATGTCCCGGCGCCGGGCCCCCAGCGCCTTCCGCACTCCGATCTCCCGGGTCCGCTCCATCACCGACACCAGCATGATGTTCATGATCACCACTCCCCCGACCACGAGGGAGATCCCGACGAGCCCGGGAAGCGCGGTGAAGAGGATGCGGCTGATGTTGTCCCAGAAGCTCAGGGAATCGTCGGCGGTGTCCGCGGCGAAGTTCGTCGGCTCCGAGGGGCGCAGCCGTCGCCGGGCCCGCATGAGCCCCTCGATCTCCGCCTGGACCGGCCGGACGAGGAGGGGGTCCTCCACCTGCACCACGATGTCCTCCACGACCCCCCGTGGCGCCAGCGCCCGGCCGAGGGGCGACGTCACCGGAGCCACCAGCCGGTTGTCGAGGGACTGCCCGAAAAGGGTCCCCTCCTCCTCGAGCACTCCGATCACCCGGTAGGGAAAGCCCCGTACCCGGACGGTCCGGCCCAGCGGGTCGAGGTTTTCGAAGAGCACCTCGGCGGTCTCGTAGCCCAGCACGGCGACCGCGGCGCCCTGTTCGGCCTCCTGCGGGGAGAAGAGGCGTCCCCGCTCGACCGACCAGTCCCGGATCTGGAAGATCTCGTAGGTGGAGACGACGAAGGTGACGTTCTCGACGGAGCGCCCGTTCTCCCGCGTGACCTCCCCGCCCCCGTCGGTCAGGGCGCCCACCCGGACCGGATAGTCCAGCCGCTCCCGGAGGAACTCGGCGTCGTCCAGCGTCACCTGGGGGTTCCGTTGCCGCCGCCGCCACTCCTCGGCGCTCGTATTGATGTTCACGTTCGGCCAGCGCCGGACGGTCACGGTGTTGATGCCGAAGATCTGCGAAGAGAAGTCCTCCCGGACGTACCGGTCCATCCCTTCCACCACGCTGACCACCACGATCAGGAACATCACGCCGATGATCACACCCAGCAGGCTGAAGAAGCTCTTCAGCTTCTCCGACCAGATCTGGGTCATGGCCAGCGTGATGCCTTCCCACAGGTTCATCGGGCGATCCCTGTCGTCAGTTCCGGGATGGGTCCGATCCACCCGCCAGGGCAGTGGCCATCGGTCGCACCACGTCGCCGGTCCGCAACTGGCGGACGGCCTGGTAGGGGCCGGCCACGACCGTGTCACCGGGCTGCAGTCCGGACAGCACCTCGAAGTACTCCTCGCCGGCGATCCCGACCTCCACCAGCTGGAACGCCACGGTGTCCCCGGCGGCAAGGAAGACGCCCTCCACCTCCCGTAGCAGGGGGTCGTCGACGTCGTCGGGGACCTCGATCCCCACGTCTTCGGCGTCCCGCAGCGTCAGGGCGATGATGGGCACCGCCACCGCTCCCGAGCGGGTCTCCGTGACGATATCGGCTGTCGCCGACAGATCGGGGCGGAGCTCGGCGTCCGTGGGATCCAGCGTCAGCACCACCTCGAAGTCGATGGCCTGCTGCGCCCCGGACTGCTGGGAGGGGGCCTGGATGGCACTGTTCCCGATCTCGGTGACCTCGCCTGCGAAGGACCGCCCGGGGAAGGCGTCGATCTCCACGGACGCCGAGTCGCCCAGGGTGAGCAGGGGCACGTCGGTCTCGTCCACCCGCACCACCACCTCGATCACCGAGAGGTCCGAGATCGAGAGGACGAGGCTCCCGGGATTGTTCATCGTCCCGACCACCACGGTCTCGCCCTCTTCCACGTTCAGGCGTGTGACCTTCCCGTCCATGGGCGCCCGGAAGATCGTCCGGTCCAGACGGTCCTGCGCCTCGTCGACACCGGCCACGGCCTGCTCCACCGCGAACTGGGCCGCCTCCATGTTGGCTTCCGCCACCTGGAGATTCGTCTCGGCGTCGTCCACCTGCTGTTGGCTGACCAGGAGGGAGTCCCGGGCTCGCAGGGCCTGGACGCGGTCCGACTCCCGCTGCGCACGGAGGAGGTTGGCCCGGTTCTGGGACGCATTGGCCCGACTCTGGCTCAGGCTCGCCTGGGCCCTGGACAGGTTGGCCTCGAATTGGGTTCGATCCAGCTCGATGAGGATGTCCCCGGCGGAGACTTCGTCCCCTTCGGCCACGTAGAGGTTCTGGACCCGGGCGGACACGTCCGAGGACATGTCCACCTGCCGCCGCGCTCGGATGTTTCCGCTTGCGATGACCTTGGCCACCAGGTCCCGGGACTGGATCGCCTCCAGACGGACCTCGACCCCCCCGGACCGACCCTGTTGAAGGGCGATAAGTGCAGCGGATCCGAGGACCACCACGGCGATCATGCCGATGACCACTTTCACACGTCCACTCATGTCAGGTCGGCTTCTCGTGTTTGTCGGGAAGAGGGATCAGCGTGCGCGCAGAGGACGCCCAAGGGCGGCCTCCAGGGTGGTCACGGCATCGTGGTAGGCATAGACCGCGGCCACCAGGTCACGGTCCGCCTCGGCCTTGACCGTCTCGGCGTCCACCAGCTCCACGAAGGAGATCGCGCCGATCTGGTAGCGCTCCCGGGCCAGGCGGAGCTGCTCGTCGGACAGCGCCACGTTCCGCTGCTCGATGAGCGCGGCGGCGTAGGCGGTGCTCACCTGTCCCAGCGCCGCCGTGAGCGACGCCCGCAGGGCGATCTCCTGGGACCGGAGCTCGAGTCGGATGTCCTCCTCCTGGACCCGGGCCGCCTCCAGGTTCCGCTGGCGGCTGAGGCCCTGGAAGACCGGGATGGAGACCGAGAGGCTCGCCGAGGGCGGCTGGCGGGTGAAGTCGAAGGGCACGGCGTTGTTGTTGTCGACGATGGCCCGGCGCTGCTCGTCGGTGAACACGTAGCGGGAGCAGTCCAGCGCCGGCAGGGGATCGGCCAAGCGGGAGTAGAGGTCGTTGGTCGCCTCGCACTGTGCGGCCTGGGAGGCCACGCCGGACTGGGCCTGGGCGATCAGGGAGGACGGGTCCGACGCCTCCCGGGCGAAGCCCGAGACCCCCGCCGAGAGGCTCATGGTCGGGAAGTACGCCGAACGTGCGATCTTCACGCCGACGCCGGAGGCCTCCCGGGACTCCCGCAGGGCGAGGAGCGTGGGATTCAGCTCCAGGGCCTCCTGGAACAGGGCGTCGCCGTCATAGACCGGTTCCTCGAGCTGGAAGGTGGTCGTGAGGGCGACGTCCTGAGCCGGGTCCACTCCGACCTCCTGGAGGAGCCGGAGCCGCGCCGTGGCCCGGTTGTTCTGGGCCACCAGCCCCGCCACCTCGGCCCGACCCACCTGGACCTCGGCCTGACGCACGTCGAGGAGTGTGGCCGTACCCACCTCGGCCTGGGCCTCGGCGAGACGGAGGTTGAAGCTGGCCCGCTCGAGCTGCTGTTCCGCCAGGATCACCGCCTCGTCCTGCCGCAGGACATCCAGGTAGAGCCGGGTGATCTCCGTCTCCATGGCGATCTGGGCTTCGAGGACCCGTGCCTCCGTCGCCTCGCGCGACGCCTTCGCCTGGGACGGGGCGAAGAGGGTTCGCCCGTCGAACGACCAGTTGAGTCCCGCCCGCCACGAGCTCGAGTAGTAGTCGGGCTGAGCGCCCAGCCCGAGCTGGCTGGCGGTGAGGGCACCGGCCAGGACCTGCTCTCCCTGACCCTGCCATCCCAGCCCGCCGGACACGCTGGCCGACGGAAACCAGGCCCCGTAGGCGGATCTCACGTCCCAGTCCGCGACGCGGACGTCGTTCTGGGAGGCCAGGAAGGCGGGGTTGTTGAGGCGGGCGAGCTCCATGGCCTCTGCGAGGCTCAGGGAACCCGGTACGGACTGCGCCGAGATCGTCCCGGGGACCAGGACGAGGGCCAGGACGACGAGTCCGCGGAGTCGTCGGAACACGGGCGCTCCATGGTTGTTCTGCGGGTGGGGCGGGATGGGGGGCCGTACGGGCCTCCCCGTCCCGGAGTTTCTCACTTTCCGGCGGGCGTACCAACTCTACGGAGATCGCCCCCAACCCTCTTCACACGCAGCGCCTCAACCGGGGAGCCGCTCTGCGCGGTAGCCGGAGGCGGGGACCTCCACCCGGAGCACTCGGCCCTCGTCGTCCATCCACACGTCCATCCGGGCGTCCGGGCCCTCGAGGCGCAGGTGCCGCGCCTGGATCGGATTCCGACCGACGCGGACCTCTTCCGGCCCCATGAGGCGCAGCGTCAGGGTCTGCCTGGACCCCGCACGGGGATCGAGGATGGTAAGGTCGGTGTCGCTGCCGGCCCAGGGCTGCAGGAAGTAGTAGAGCAGGGCCACCTCGGGTTCGAGGATGGCGGTGCGGTCCGACGCCGGATACTCCCGCTGGGACTCCCCCGCCGCGGAGCTGCTCCGGGCCACCAGGCGCCGGCCGACCCGGGACACGATCACCTCACCGGACGCCGCCCCGGTGAACTCGTTCTGGTACGACGACGCCCGCAGATCCGTCCCGGCCTCGAGGCGGGGACGCAGCTGGGACCCGTCGTTCATCACGATCTCCGACTGTCCGAGGATCCGGGCGTCCTGCCCGAGCCCCAGCCGATGGATCGTGATCCGCTCCTGGCCCACCGGGCTCCCGTTCCGGGAGAGCTGGAACGTCGCTTCGTCCAGGGGAACCACCTGGGCCTCGGCCCCGGCGGCCGGGATCGACGTAGCCGCCGCGAGGAGCATGAGCGCAGACAACCGGGACCGCCTGGGAGGAGCGGCGAGGGGAGCTGCGGGAGCCGGGACGGTGGGAGCCGTCGACATCGTCGTGGAAGTCATGGTTTCTGGTACCCGTCCCCTTCGGGGGACGATCCGCGGTCTACCCGCAGAAAGTCCGCCACGACCTCCACATAGCGTCGGAAGATCGCCGCCCCTTTCGCGGCGTCGGCCCGGCTGGGGAAGCCCATGAGGCCCGGTCCGTCGGACGGGGGTGTCGGGTGGAGTCCGCGGCGATACCTTCGGGTCGCCGCCGGCGTGGGGCCCAGGTCTCGCGCACTCTCCATCGATACCGCCTCGGGGAGGAGATGAAGGAGGAGGGACGTTTCGACTTCACCGCCGTGCTCCAGCCCCGGGTCTCCGTCCACGAGATCCCGGATGTCGATCGTGGGAAGATCGAAGACGGTGGTGACGGCGTCGGCGGTCAGGGCCATCAGGAGGGCCTCCAGGTGCGGAGCCGAGGGGTGGTTGGTCACCAGGATGAACTCCCGTACCCCGTGATCCTCCCAGTCCGCCAGGAGCTCGTTCACGGCCCTGTGGAAGGTCTTGCGGCGCAGACCGGCGGTCCCTGCGAAAGCCTCGGAGCCCTTCAGGGTCACTCCGTAGGGGAAGGGTGGGGCCCGGAGGATTCCCGTTCTTCGCGCCACCTCGTCCACCACGGCGCCGGCGATGTGGGTCGTCGTCCCGAGGGGGAGGTGCGGTCCGGCCTGCTCCAGGGCACCGACCGCCATGAGGAGCCTCGGATCCCGGGCCAGGGTATCCCGAATCAGGGGCCAGGGCATCCGTTCCAGGAAGGGAGGCGCTAGGGACATGGGCGACGTCGGGTGAAGGAGCTGCTGCCGCGGGGGGCGTCGGCCGGTGCCATGGCGCCATGGTTGGCGCTGTTGTCCGTCGGGGTCTGGGCCGCCTGGCCCGGGCCTGCGTCCCTCTTCGTTGCGTCGGCCCTCGTGGTCCTGGCGCTGCTCTCCGGCCGTCCCAAGCGATCTCTCCGTTCCCTTGCCCTGGTTCTTCTGCTGGCCACCACCGCGATCGGCTTCCTCCAGCTCGATGCCCGGCGACGTGTCCGTACGGACTGGCCCGGGGAGTGGGCCCGGGAGGAGGAGCGGATCCTGGAGGAGCTCCAGGAGGCGCTGGCCCCCTTCCTGGACGGGGGTCCCGAGGCCGCCAACACACTGGCCGGTCTCGTGGCCGACGGCAATCCACCCACCCACCGGGAGGTGTCCAGGCTCCGACGTGGTCGAGGATTCCACGCGGCGGCCATCTTCGACGCGACGGGCCGGCTGGTGGTCTGGGACGGGGAGCACCGCGGGCGGGTCCCGGAAGCGGTCGCTATGGGGAACATGGCCTTCTTCTACCAGGATCTTCCGCTGGCGGGCTACCTGTACGCCACCGCGCCGGCGGGCGCGGGGACCGCCATGGTTGCGGCGCTCCTCCGCTCCGACCTGCCCGAGGGGGTACGCCGGGCCGCAGGGGACTTCGAGTCACGATTCGAGGAGGAGACCGGGGCGAGGATCCGGATCCAGCGACCGGACCGGGTCGGGGAAGGGGCGGGGGTCTACGACCTGAACTGGGAGGACCAGCCCCTCCTGAGCGTCTCCGTGGAGCGGCCGACCGAGGCGGCCCGACTCCGGGCCCTGGACCGATGGTCGAGCGTATGGGGGACGGTGGGCGTCGTTCTGGCCTGGATCATCCTGGCGCTCGTCCCCGGGCCCGCGAGGATCCCCTGGGCGGTGGGTACGGGCCTGGCGCTGGCACTCCTCCTCCCCGCCGAGGCCCTGGTCCCCAACTCGGACCTCGCCAGCCCCGCCGCCTTCCTCCTCCGGGACCTGCCGCTGATCCGGTGGCTCGTCCTCCTGGCGGCGGTGGGCGTGGCGCTGGGGCTGACGCGCCCGCCCCGGGTCCTGCCCGCCTGGGCGGTCGCGGCGTGTGTCGCGGTTCTGTTCCCGGTCCTGGGCGCCGCCTGGCGGGGGAGCGTCAGCGCCGACGTACTGGCGGGTCCCGACGACGCGTGGCTCCCTGTCGTCCTGTCGCTGGGTGTCGCGATGACGCTGGTGAGCTGGCTCCTCCAGCGGCTCCTCGTGGCGGACCTCCACGAGGCGAGCGATCTCCGGGCCGCCGCAGGGTGGGCCGTCCTGGTCCTACTCCCCCTCCTGGCCGCCGTGGCCGCGGGCCTGGGTCCCGGCCTGCCGGCCGCGGCCCTGGCCGTGTGGGGCGTCCCCCTCCTCCTCTGGGGCGGTCCGGGGCTGGCCCGTCTCCGACGGTCCACGGGACTGGTATGGCTCGCGGCGGGTCTCCTGGGGGGTGGCGCAGCGGTCCCCTACCTGTGGGGGGGGCGGATCGAAGCCCGCATGACGCTGGCCGAGGCCCAGGTCGAGCGCCTCGGGGTGCAGGAGGATCCCTACCTGGAGTTCCTCCTGACGCGGCTGGCCCGATCGCTGGACTCCCTCTCCGCCGAGGGTGTGCGCCCCGTGGAGATGCTGTACGGGGCGTGGCGAGGGTCGGGCCTGGCCGAGGCGTCGTATCCGATCTGGCTGACCCTCTGGACCGAGGGCGGCCTGCCCCGGGAGGACCTCCGCATCGGCATGTCGACGTCGGTGCGGCCCGGGGTGGCGAACGCGCTGAGCGTCTCCCCCGTGGCAGACACCTTCCAGGTCCTCCGGTACGAGCGGGCCGATGCGCATTACGCCGTGCAGGTGCCGCTCCTGGACGAGGGGTGGGTCGCCACCGGGGTCGTTCCGCCGGTCCGGGACGGGGGGAGCGAGCTTCTCCTCGGACCACTGTTCGGGAGCCTCGAGGAAGAGCGCGGGCCGCCCCTGACCCTGGTGCCCCTGCTGCCCGGTGAGCCGTCGGGGCGGGACACGCTGGAGTGGATACGGACGGCCTCGGGGTGGCGTGGGGAGCTGGCCCTGGCCTACCCGGACGCCCTGTACCACGCCCACTACGAGGTCGAGCTCCCCGGGGGGCTGGTCGCGGTGGCCCGGGCCACCCTGATGATGCTCCTGGTGCTCCTCCTCTCGGGGCTCCCCTGGGCCGCCGGACGGGCGTTGCGGGGCCTTTCCGGGCCCGTGCTCCGGGAGAGCCTGGGCGTTTTCCGGTCCTTCAGGGCCCGTGTCACCGTCGCCCTCTTCGCCTTCTTCGCCCTGTCCAACCTGATCTTCGGCACCCTGGCGTACCGGACCATCGTCGGCGCCTCGCAGCGTGCGGCACAGGTGCTTTCGGAGCGGCTGGTGAACGAAGCGGCGATGTCGTACGAGGAGGTCTCGGGGGTGATCGAGCTTCTGGCTCAGCGGGTGGACGCCGACCTTCTGGAGTACCGTGACGGGGCGTTGTGGGAAGGTTCGCTGGAGCCCTTGGTGGAGCTGGGCCTGTACGAGGGCTGGGTGCCGTATCCGCTCTACTCGGCGCTGTCGGAGCGGGAGGTCCTCATGGAGGCGGTCCCGACCCGGGTGGGGGACTGGGCCTACGTCACGGCGTACCGCCGGTTGGTGGACGGGGACATCCTCGGGGCGCCCGTGCCCCTGGAGACGGGCGCGACCGCGTTCCAGAGCCGGGAGGTGGCCCACCTCCTCGGGTTCGCGCTGGTCGCCGGCCTGGGGCTCTCCCTCGTGCTCGCCCTTCTGGTGGGGCAGGCGCTGGCCCGGCCCATCCAGGCGCTCCGTATCGCCTCGGAGCGGGTCGGCTCCGGCAACCTCGGCATGCGCCTGCCGACGGATCGGTCCGACGAGTTCGGGACCGTGTTCCACGCCTTCAACCGCATGGTGCGGCGACTGCGGCGGGCCCGACGGAGCCTGGTCCGGAACACCCGCCGGACCCGTGCCATCGTCGAAGACGTGGCCACCGGGGTCGTGGCGCTCGACCCCGAGGGCGAGGTCGTGCTGGCGAATGCCCGGGCCCGCGCGCTGCTCCAGTTGGAGATCCGGGAAGGGGAGCCCCTGGAGGCGGGTGACGCCGCCTCGGGCGAGGTCGTGGAGTGGCTGCACCGCATCATGCGCGACGGGCTCCTGGAGGGAGGCACGGAGGCCCAGGTCGGGGAGCGCCGCCTCCGGATCCAGGCCCGGCGCATCACCCGCGAGGGCCCTCAGGACTCGGGCGTGGTGATGAGCGTGGAGGACGTCACCGACGAGCTGCGCTCGGAGCGGATCCTGGCGTGGGGGGAGATGGCCCGCCAGGTGGCCCACGAGGTGAAGAACCCCCTGACGCCGATCAAGCTCAGCGTCCAGCACCTTCGTCGGGCGTGGGACGATCAGCGGATGGACTTCGGCGAGATCCTCGACCGCAATGCCGAGGCCATGCTCGGGGAGATCGATCGCCTCGCGGCCATCGCTTCGGGGTTCTCCCGTTTCGGGGCCCCGGAGGCGGCGGAAGGCCCACTCGAAGCCGTGGATCTGGTCCGGGTCACGCGGGACACGATGACGCTCTACGGTTCGGGGGAGGGGCCCGTGCGATTCGAGCTGCTCGTCGACGAGCACACCCCCCTGGTCCAGGCCCGGGAGACGGAGGTCAAGGAGGTCCTGGTGAACCTCCTCGAGAACTCTCGTGCGGCGATGCCGGGGGAGGGCAGGGTGGCCGTGGAGGTCGATCGGGACGGGGACGACGCGGTGGTCATGCGGGTCAAGGACGAAGGCACCGGAATCCCTGCCGAGCTACTGGGCCGGATCTTCGAGCCGCACTTCTCCACGCGCTCCGCCGGGACGGGCCTCGGCCTGGCCATCGTCCGCCGGATCGTGGAGTCCTGGGAGGGGTCGGTCTCGGTGACGAGTCGGGAGGGCGAGGGGACGTTGGCCGAGGTCCGTTTCCAGCCCTGGAGGGCGTGACGGGGGGGTGGCATTCGCGCAGGAATTCGCCAACCTTTCAAGGACTGACACCGGCCATCCCCCACGACCCTGGACCCCCCCCTGAATCCCCTGGATCTCGCCCACTGGCTCGAGTGCAGGACCATCCCTCTGCGGGAGCGGTGGTTACAGGACCTGCGGATCCGGGGTGGGGTGGACGGGGAAGGCGTCGAGGAGCTCCTGGAGCTCTTCATCGAGCTTCTCCTGGACCTCTTCCCGAGCCTGATCGGACCCCACCGGGAGCAGCTGGAGCCATTGTGGACCCAGACCAGCGAGCTATTCGGTTCGCTGGCGGCCAATCGGGGGTTGGCGGCGGGCGAGGCGGTGGAGGAGGCACAGCTCCTCCGCGAGGCGCTTCTCCGTCTCCTCTATCAGGATCCACCTCGCGCACCCACCGGCGCCATGGGTCTCCGGGAGGTGCTCCGCCTCAACCGGATCATGGACGAGCTGGTGACCTATGCGTCGGTCGGCCACACGGACGCCCTCTTCTTCGCCCTCTTCCAGGGGTCGGGGGTGCCGGAGCGCCTGAGCGACGACGTGCGCTACGAGATCCGGAACCAGCTCGAGGCGATCCGCCACTCGTTGGACGAGGTCCGAGCGGTCCGTCCATGAGCGGCGCCGGGCGCTCCGAGCCGGGGGACCTCCCGCCCGAGGAGTTCCGGCGACTGGCGCACCAGGTGGCCGACTGGATGGCCGACTACCTCGAAGGGGTCGGATCCCTCCCCGTCTTCCCGGACGTACGCCCCGGCTTCCTCCGGGAGGCCCTCCCGGAAACAGCCCCGGACGGGCCCGAGGACATGGACCGGGTCCTGGAGGACTTCCGCACGCTCGTGCTCCCGGGGATGACCCACTGGAACCACCCGTCCTTCCACGCGTGGTTCAGCATCTCCGGGTCGGGCCCCGGAATCCTGGGGGAGATGCTGACGGCCGCCCTGAACGTCAACGCCATGGTGTGGCGGTCCTCGCCCGCGGCCACCGAGCTCGAAGAGCATACCCTGTCCTGGCTTCGAGGCCTTCTGGGCCTTCCCGAGGCGTTCATGGGGACCATCAACGACACCGCCTCACACTCCACCCTCTACGCGCTGGCGGCGGCCCGGGAGCAGGCCTTGGCAGAGCAGGGTGGGGAGGATGGGCTGGCCGGCGGCCCGCGGCTGCGCTGCTACGGCTCCGCAGAGGCCCACTTCTCGGTCGACAAGGCCGTGCTGACCCTGGGCCTGGGGCGGGCCGGGCTCCGGCGGGTGGCCACCAACCCGGCGCTGGAGATGGATCCCGGGGCGTTGTCCGAGGCGATCCGGGCCGACCGGTCCGCCGGGGACCGGCCCATGGCGGTGGTCGCCACCCTGGGCACCACCTCGACCACGGCCGTCGACCCGCTTCGGGACGTGGCGCGGATCTGCGCCGAGGAGGGGCTGTGGCTCCACGTCGACGCGGCGTACGGGGGGCCGCTGGCGCTCCTCCCCGAACTCCACGATCTGTTCGACGGGTGGGAGGCCGCCGACTCCATCGTGGTGAACCCGCACAAGTGGCTCTTCACCCCCGTGGACTGCTCGGTGCTGTACTGTCGGCGCCCGGAGTTCCTGCGGCGGGCCTTCAGCCTGACGCCGGAGTATCTCCGCACCGACGAGGGAGCCGAGGTGACCAATCTCATGGACTACGGCGTGGCGCTGGGACGACGCTTCCGTGCCCTGAAGCTCTGGTTCGTGCTCCGGGCCTTCGGAGCCGAGGGCCTCCGGGAGCGGTTGAGGCATCACCTCGAGCTGGCCGCCGAGTGGGTGGGCCGGATCCAAGACGGCCCGGGTTGGGAGCTCGCCGCGGCGTGTCCCATGGCCACACCGGTGTTCCGTTTCGCACCTCCGGGTCTCGGCCGGGAGGAGGTCGATGCACTGAACCAGGCCATCCTGGACCGGGTGAACGCCAGCGGGGTGGCCTTCCTGTCCCACACCCGGGTGGACGGGCGCCTGGCCCTGCGCCTCTCCATCGGCAACATCCGGACGACCCGGGCGCATCTCGCCCGCACCTGGGCGGAGCTGAACCGGGCGGCAGCGGAACTCACCGCCGGCTGACCGTGCCCGGGCGCGTGCCGGACCGGCGACCGGCTCGTGCGCCGATCCCGTCGTCCTCTGCCCCGGGTTCCCGCCGGAGGGGCCCGCTCTCAGGCGCCCTGGACCTGGCGGACCGCCTCCTCCAGATCGCCGAGGCCCGGGAGGTCCGAGACCATGGCCACCAACGTCGCCACGGCGGCGGAGCCACCGACCAGCAGGTCTCCGCTGAGCAGGATCAGGACGGCCGCCATGGCCCCCACCGCGTCCCGGACGGCCATCCCCACCATCACCCTCGTCTGTACACGGGACAGGGCTTCGGTCGGGTCCGAGGGGGGGCCGTCCCCGCCCACGGCCCGCTTGAGCGGACCGGCCGACAGGAGCAGGAGGACCAGGAACACGGCGATCCCGATCCGCACCGGCGTGGTGAAGCCCAGGAAGGGCTGAAAGAGCTCCGCGGCCACCAGGAACCACGCGCCTCCCGCCATGGCCGCGACCCCGGCGATCAGGGCCCAGGAGAGTCCTACGAGGACCCGGTGGTACTCCCGCAGCGTCGAGGCCTCCGCTCCCCCGGGGCCCGGGGTGGCCACGTCAGACCTCCCGTACGGCCTTGGCCAGTTCCTGCATGGACTTCTTCGCGTCGCCGAAGAACATGTAGTTGTGGTCCATGTAGAAGAGGGGGTTGTCGATACCGGCGAAGCCCGGAGAGAGGCTCCGCTTCATGACGATGACGTTCCGCGCTTTGTCCACGTCCAGGATCGGCATGCCGGCGATCACGCTCTTGGGATCGCGGGCGTCGGGGTTCACCACGTCGTTGGCCCCGACGACCAGGACCACGTCGGTCCGGGAGAAGTCGTCGTTGATCTCGTCCAGGTCGAAGAGCAGGTCGTAGGGGACGTCGGCCTCCGCCAGCAGCACGTTCATGTGGCCGGGCATCCGGCCGGCCACGGGGTGGATGGCGTACTTCACGTCCACCCCACGCTCGCCGAGGATGTCCATCACCTTCTTCAGGTCGTGCTGGGCCTGGGCCACGGCGAGGCCGTACCCGGGGACGACGATGACACTCGACGCGTAGGCCAGCATCGTGGCCGCGCCGTCGGGGTCCACCGAGCGCACCGGCTTGTCGCCACCCCCCACCGCCTTGGTCCCGGACGACTCCCCCCCGAAGGCCCCGAACGCCACGTTGGCCAGGGACCGGTTCATCGCCTTGCACATCAGCATGGTGAGGAACAGTCCCGCCGCCCCCACCAGGGCACCGGAGAGGATCAGGACGTTGTTCCCGATCACGAAGCCCGCCGCCGAGGCGGCCAGCCCGGAGTAGGAGTTCAGCAGGGAGATCACCACCGGCATGTCGGCGCCGCCGATGGGGATGACCAGGAGGATCCCCAGCAGGAGGGCGAGGCCCGTGAAGACCCAGAAGAGCGTCAGGGGTGGGAGGCTGCCCAGGGTCCCGCCCGTCGCGAGAATGCCCCCGATGACCAGCAGGGAGGCGAAGAGGAGGGCGTTGAAGGTCTTCTGCAGAGGGAAGGTGACCGGGTTTCCGGTGATCCGTCCGCTGAGCTTGCCGAAGGCGACGAAACTACCGGAGAAGGTGACGGCCCCGATCAGCATGCCGATGCCGATGGTGATGCCGGCCTCGAGGCCGATGGAGGCCCCCGGGGTCTGCTGGATCCGGGCGAACTCCGCGGCCGCGACCAGGGCGGAAGCCCCGCCCCCGAACCCGTTGAAGATCCCGACCATCTCGGGCATGGCCGTCATCTTCACGGTCCGGGCCGCCACGGCGCCCGCCAGGGAGCCGATCACGATGCCGATCAGGATCCCGGTCCAGGACAGGATCTGGTATTCCGGATGCACCAGGGTGGCCACGATCGCCACCAGCATGGCCAGGGCGGCCAGCCCGTTCCCCTGACGGGCGGTGGCCGGGGACTGCATCCGCTTCAGGCCGGTGACGAAGAGGATGGCGGACAGGAGATACGCGATCTCCACCAGGGTCAGAAGCTCCATGCGTGTCTTCCCGTCCTCAGTCGTTCTTCTTGAACATGTTGAGCATCCGGTCGGTGACCATGAAGCCCCCGACGACGTTCACGGTCGCCATGACCACGGCCACGATCCCCAGCACCGTGACGAGCCCGCCCTCGGAGCCGCCGGTGACCACGATGGCCCCGATGATGGCGATGCCGCTGATGGCGTTCGCCCCGGACATGAGGGGCGTGTGGAGGGTCGGCGGGACCTTCCCGATGACCTCCCGTCCGGCCAGGGTGGCCAGGACGAAGACGTAGAGTCCGATGATGATCTCACCCATGGATCAGCTCGCTCCCTCGGCGGGTTCGGGGTCGGGGGTGTCGTCGGTCGGAGGGGGCGGTGGGGCCAGCGGGGCGAGTCCCAACGCGCTCCGGACGCGGTCGTTCCGGACCTCCCCCCCATGGGTGAGGCACGCGGGCCCCACCACGTCGTTCGCCAGGTCCACGCTCAGGGACCCGTCCTGCACCATCTCCAGGAGGAAGGTGACGGCATTCTTGGCGTACATCTGGCTGGCGTGGACCGGGATGGCGGCCGCAAGGTTGTCCGGGCCCATGATGGTGACGCCGTGGCGCTCCACGGTCTTGCCCGCCTCGGACAAAGCGCAATTGCCGCCGCTCCGCGCCGCCATGTCCACGATCACCGAGCCGGGTCGCATGGTCCGGAGCATGTCCTCGGTGATGAGGAGCGGCGCGGGGCGCCCGGGGATCTGGGCCGTGGTGATGACCATGTCCGCGTCCCGGATGTGCTCGGCGATGAGCTCCAGCTCCCGCTGGTGCTGCTCCTCCGAAAGCTCCTTGGCGTAGCCTCCCTCTCCCTCGGCCGTCACCTCGTGCTCGGTCTCGAGGAAGCTCGCCCCCAGGCTCTCCACCTGCTCCTTCACCGCCGGCCGCACGTCGAAGGCCTCGACCCGGGCGCCGAGCCGTCGGGCCGTCGCGATGGCCTGGAGCCCCGCCACACCGGCGCCCAGGACCAGGGCCTTGGCCGGCCGGATCGTCCCGGCCGCGGTCATGAACATGGGCATGAGCCGGGGGAGGGCGTCCGCTGCCATCAGCACCGCCTTGTAGCCCGCGACCATGGCCTGGGAGGAGAGGGCGTCCATGCGCTGCGCCCGGGTCGTCCGGGGGATCAGCTCCATGGCGAAGGCACTCACCCCGCGCCGGGCCAGCGCCGCCGCCAGCTCCGGATCGCCCAGCGGATCCAGGAAGGCGACCAGGACCAGGCCGGAGGGGAGGGCGTCGAGTCCACCCGGCTCCGACCCAGGCGGGGGCGGCTGCACGCCGAGGAGGATGTCGGCCCCCTCCAGCGCCGTCCGGGCGTCGGGCACGACCTTCGCTCCGGCCGCCCGGTATTCGTCGTCGGTCACGCCGGCTCGGCCCCCGGCCCCCTGTACGACGGCCACCTCGGCCCCGGCCTTGACCAGCTCGGCCACCGAGGCGGGGACCACAGCAACCCGGGCCTCTTCGGCTCCTTCTGCGAGTACCGCGACCTTCACGAGCGCCCCCTCTATCGGTTGGCCGGATGCCCGTGAGACGACCCGGCGTTGGAGCCTCCGGCCCGTTGCGGGCACGGCTCGACGGGGGTCAGCCTACCCGCCGGCGAGACCGCCCACAACCCCCTTCCCGGTTGCCCGGGTGGCGGCGACCGCGTCAAATGTCCCTGCGCCCTCCCTGCGGATAGCCATCGCTTACCATCGACCAGACCGCCCATGTCTTCCGTGTCCCTGGACGTCACCGGCCCGGCCCCCGACCGACGGGAGTTTCTCGTATGGTTCTCCGCGCTCGGCCTCGGGGGGACGCTCTTTCCCGGAGCCCTGTGGGCCCGGATGCAGGAGGCCCCCGTCACCACCGCCATGGTGGCCGAAGCCGAGAAGCTGGCCGGCCTCTCCTTCTCCGAGGAGGAGAGGGAGATGATGGTCGACGGACTGAACGGGAACCGGGACGCGTACGAGGCGCTCCGTCGTCAGTCCGTCCCGAACGAGGTCCCTCCCGCACTCCATTTCGAGCCCCAGCCGGCGGGAACGACGCCCGAGGTCGGAGACGGGCCCTTCGCCCCCTCCCGGCCCAGGGGGGTCGTCAAGCCGGGCAGCGTCGAAGAGGTCGCCTTCTGGCCCGTGACCCGGCTTGCCGAGCTCGTCCGGACGAGACAGGTGTCGTCGGAGGAGCTGACCCGCATGTACCTAGACCGTCTGGAGCGGCACGGACCTACCCTCGAGGCCGTCATCACCCTCACCCCGGAGCGCGCGCTGCGACAGGCTCGCGGGGCGGACCGCGAGATCGCCCACGGCCGCTACCGGGGTCCCCTCCACGGGATCCCCTGGGGCGCGAAGGACCTGTTGGCGACCCGGGGCTATCCCACGACCTGGGGCGCCATGCCGTTCCAGGCCCAGGAGGTGGATGACGACGCCACCGTGGTCCGTCGCCTGGACGACGCCGGGGCGGTCCTGGTGGCCAAGCTGACCCTCGGCGCCCTGGCCATGGGGGACTACTGGTTCGGCGGGCGGACCCGGAACCCCTGGAACCCGGAGCAGGGCAGCTCCGGATCCTCGGCGGGCTCCGCCGCGGCTACGGTGGCGGGTCTGGTGGGCTTCAGCATCGGCAGCGAGACCCTGGGCTCCATCATCTCCCCATCGACGCGGACGGGGGCCACGGGCCTGCGCCCGACCTACGGACGGGTGAGCCGGGCCGGCGCCATGGCCCTCTCCTGGAGCATGGACAAGCTGGGCCCCATCTGCCGCAGCGTGGAGGACTGCGCCCTGGTCCTCAACGCCATCCACGGTGCCGACGGCCGGGACCCGACCGCCCGGGACGTACCCTTCTCCTGGGACGGAGGGGCCGGCCTCGAGGGCCTGCGCATCGGGTACGTTCCGGAGGCATACGGAGGGGAGGAGGGGACCGCCGCCTTCGATCGGGCCGCCCTGGGGTGGTTCCGGGAGGCGGGCGTGGATCTCATCCCCATGGACCTCCCCGGGGACTTTCCGCTGGGGGCGCTCCGCATCGTCCTGAGCGCCGAGGCGGCGGCGGCGTTCGACGACCTCACCCGCTCCGGGATGGACGACGACCTGGTCCGTCAGACGCCGGGGAGCTGGCCGAACGCCTTCCGTACCGCCCGCTTCATCCCGGCGGTGGAGTACATCCAGGCCAACCGCGTCAGAACCATGGTCGTGGGGGCCCTCCACACCGCCATGCAGGGCGTGGATGTCCTCATCACGCCGTCCTTCGCCGAGGGGGTTCTTCTGATGACCAATCTCACCGGGCACCCGGCCGTGGTGGTCCCGAACGGCTTCGACGAGGACCGTAGCCCCGTGAGCTTCTCCTTCATCGGGGGCCTGTGGAAGGAAGGGGCGGCCCTGCGCGTGGCCCGGGCCTACCAGGACGGAACCGGCCATCACCTGTTGCACCCACCCCTGTTCGGTGGGTGAGGACCGTCACCGGGCGCCGTACGTCCGGCCCCTCCACCCCGAGACGGCCGTGACCCGATCCCGTCCGGATCGTCGGCGCGCTGATGGGAGGTGGACGTGAACGGGGTGCGGCAGGTTCTTCGTGGACTGGCTCGCCGCCCGGGGTTCACGACGGTGACCGTCCTCACCCTGGCGGTGGGGATCGGGTCCGCCACCGCGGTCTTCAGCGTCGCGGACACGGTCCTCCTGCGGCCGCTGCCCTTTCCGGAGCCGGAACGGCTGGTCCGGCTCGAACAGCGCCGGGAGCAGGCACCGGACGTGTCCGTCGAGGCCGCGTACGTCGACGTCGTGGCCCTGGACCAGGAGCTGGATGCCTTCGATGGGGTCGCGGCCTGGGCATCGGGATCAGGGCGCCTGGTGGAGCTCGGAGACGCCGTCGAGAGGGTCCCGGGGAAGGTGGTGACCTGGAACTTCTCCAGGGTCCTGGGCGTGGAGCCCTTGCGGGGCCGGCTCTTCGAGGCGGAGGACGGCGCGCCGGGAGCCGCCCCCGTGGTCGTCCTCCACGAGGCCCTGTGGCGGCGCCGCTTCGGGGCCGATCCGGGGGTGGTGGGCTCGACGATACGGTTGGAGGCGACGCCCGGAGCCTCCGGGCCCTCTACAGCGTGGACAAAGGGTTCGAGGCGGGAACCCTGACCGCCACCATCCCCCTCTACGAGGAGGAGCATGACGACGTGGCGGTGTCCGACCGCTTCTTCGCCCGGCTGTCGGAGCGACTCCAGGCTCGGCCCGAGGTGGACGCCGCCGGGGGAGTGCTCATCCGCCCTCTCGAGACGTCCTACGGATACGACTACCCCTTCACGGTGGAGGGCCGTCCGCCGGAGGAGCAGGCCGGCTACCCCTACGCCAACTACCAGGCCGCCACTCCCGGCTACTTCGACGCGATGGGCATCGAGCTTCGTGCGGGCCGCGGGTTCGGGCCGGCGGACGACGGCACGGGTGAGCCCGTGGTGGTGATCGGCCAGGCCCTGGCCACTCGATTCTGGGGCGATCCCGGTTCCGCGGTGGGCGGAAGGCTGAAGTTCGGTCCGCCGGAGAGCGAGCTGCCCTGGCTCCGGGTGATCGGCGTGGTGGAGGACGCCCGATACCGGAGCGTCCGGGAGGGGCGCCTGGACCTCTACGTGCCCACGGCCCAGTCGCCGTGGAAGCTCTCGCACCTCGCGCTCAGGACCCGGGGGGATCCGCTGCAAGCGGTTCCGCTGGTACGGCAGGTCGTGGCCGAGCTCGACCCCAGGATCAGGGTCGCCGACGTCGCCACGATGCGGGAGATGGTGGGAGACGCTCTGGCCCGGCCCCGGTACGTGACCCTGGTCGTCGGGGCGTTCGCTGGGGTGGCCTACGTCCTGGCGGCGCTGGGGCTCTACGGCATCCTCTCCTACGGGGCCCTGCTGAGGCGCCGTGAGATGGGCCTGCGCCTCGCGGTCGGAGCTCGTCCGGCGGACGTCGGGCGTCTGATCGTGGGATGGGGCGTGGGGCTGACGGGGCTGGGGCTCACCGCGGGGGCCGGTACCTATGCGCTGGCAGGACCGGTCCTGGAGGACTGGCTCTACGGCGTCCCGGTGGCGGACCCGGTGACCCTCGTCGCGGTGGCCGTCGGGTTCACCCTCGCGGCGCTGGCCGCGGGGCTTCGGCCCGCCCTTCAGGCGGGCCGCGTGCAACCCCACGCGATCCTCAGGTCCGACTGACCCTGCGCCACCGCCCGATCCGGATCAGGACAGGGCTCGCAACGCCTCCCGGACGGCCACGCCGACCAGCATGGCCACAGCGAAGCTCATCAGGGTCCCGATCAGGATGTACTCCGCCAGCTTCCGGTCCTCGGCCTCCCGGATCTCGCCGATGCGGAAGACAGACTTCGCGGCCGCCAGGAACCCGATGCCCGCCGGCTCACCCAATAGGATGAACAGGTAGATCAGGGACCGCTCGGTGACGCCGATCCAGTAGCCTCCGCCGCGCAGCCCCGCCTTCTGCCGTGGGGTGAGCTCGGCCTCGAAGCGGGCCAGTCCCAGCGCGAGTGTGTGCCCCGCGACGCTGGTGGACAGGACCCAGCCGGTCACCAGGACCAGGAAGGGGAGGTAGCCGGCCCCGAAGGTGTTCACCCAGAGGCTGGGGGCATCCAGGGTCGTCTGGAGGCCGGTGGCCCGATCCACCACCGCCAGGATCCCCACGAGGACGGCCAGGTGGAGGAGTTGGTCCACGAGGAAGAGGAGGAGCCCCCCGTTCCGGTCGAGGAAGTCCCCCGGTTGCCCGTGTCGGGCCCGCAGACGGCGATCGGCCCGGACCTTCCCCAGGTCGATGAGGAGATGGGGCAGGAAGATCGCGGGCACCAACCAGAACCACGCCCCGGTGAATCCGGTGAGCAGCCAGGTCACGAGGGCCACCACCAGGGCGTGGAACGCAGCGACGCGGACCTCGCCCTTCCTGTGGACGATCTCGTCGGTCTGAAGCACGAAGTCCCCGACGAAGTGGCCGGCCACCAGCGGGATCCAGAGGTCGGCGCGGAGCGTGATCATGTCCGTCATGGAGCGGACTCCGTCGGGGTGTGGGCATCGGCGTCCCGAACCGCCGCGAGGAGGGCGCGGGCTGCGGCTTCGCCTTCGAGGATCTGGTCGAGATGGGCCGCCGCCAGGGTACGGCTCACCGTGGAGGCGTGGACGCCGAGCTCTTCGGCGACCTCAACCTGGAGCCGGCCCCGGGCCGCCTGGACGACCTCCGCCTGGCGGGCCGTCCACCCGTCCCGGAGGGCGCCGACCAGGTTCAAGATGGCGGGGATCGCTACGCCGCCGACACCGGGGAAGCCCCGCACGTCCACCCATCGGCCCGACCGCTTGGCGCTTTCCACGGCCTCCCGGGCCCGGTGGAAGCAGGGCCCGTCCACCAAGGAGACATCGGGATCGAGGGCGGTGGAGATCGGGCCCCTGCCGAGGCCCCACGAGAGGCCGGCCGGGAGGACGGCATCCGAGATCGACACCAGGACGTCCACCAGGGGAGGGGGGTCCAGTGTCAGGACCTGGAGCTCGTCACCGGCGGTGAGTCGCAGGGGTGCGGCGAACCCGGAACCGAGGGCGAGGTTCAGCGTTTCGATCTCCGCCCTGAGGCGTGCCTGGACGCCGGCCCGATCTGGGAGGCCGCGGGAATCCACCAGGTCACCGATGAGTACGAAGTAGGTCATGGGCGGGAGAAGAGGGTGTACGGCCGTTGTTCAGGGTGCGTCCAGGCGTGCAATCCTCCCCAAGGTGCATCTCAGAATGCAATCGCGCAAGATCAAGTTGCATGATTATAAGCAACTAACGTCGTCTTGCATTGCTGTATGCATGTCCTCCGCAGGTCAGAATCGGAGCCCGACCCCCAGTTGCCACGCCCAGTACGCCAGATCCAGCCCGGTCTCCTCTCCGTCGATCTCCACGTCCCGGCTCAGGGCCCGATACCGCACCCCGGGACTGACGTATAGCCGGGACGTGACGTCCCACGTGAGGCCGCCCCCGGCCTCCCATCCCGCGCCGTGTCCGGAGTCGGCGAGGAGACCCGCGTCGTCGTCCTCGAGCTCGAGGTGCTTCCAGGTCACCCCTCCGTGCAGCCGGTAGGCCAGGGAGAGGCGGGACTCCCACGGGAACGGGTGCTCGAAACGCAGGCCGAGGACGTATCCCGTCTCCTCGAACTCCACCTCGGTGCCGGCGAAGGACGTGCCGGAGTCGAAAACGAACCAATCCCACCCGCCGTACACGGCCAGGTGGGGAAGGAATCGGAACGCCGCCACCGCTCCGAACCCCGGCCCCGTGACCAGCGGCTCTTCGAGGTCTCCGGTGGGGAAGCCCAGGCCTCCCTGGACCTCGACGCTCCAGGGGCCCTGGGCGGCCATCGGCCCGGCCGGGAGCACTGCTGCGACGACGATCGGGATCCACCATGCGCGCTTCACGCCCACTCCTCGTGGCCAGGCCACGGAAACGAGTCCTGTCGTTCCCCGGGGGCGTCCCGGAGTTCTGACGAAATCTCGTTCGCGGCCGACCCGGACTCTGTCGGGAAAGCCCCTGCCCGGGCGTCAGGGCTCGATGAGCCAGAAGGTGGCGGTGTAGTCCCACAGGGTGAAGGCGATGCGTCGGCCGTCCGGGGACCAGGACGGCTGGGTCTTGTGGGAGGCGTCCCGGGTGACCGGGGAGGGCGTCCCTCCCGTCGTCGCCACCCGCCAGATCTGGAAGAAGCCGGCGGCGTCCGGAGCCACGTAGGCGACCTCGCTTCCGTCGGGCGAGGTCCCGATGCCGGAGTGCACCTGGTCACTGTCGAACTGGTGGAACTTCTCGGGACGTCCCCCGGCCCGGGGGACGCGGTAGAGGCCCTTGCGGCCCGGGCCCTCCGCCGCCTCGAAGACGAGCTCTTCGCCGGAGCCGGCCCACTCGGCGTGGATGGCGTCG
>DATHRY010000058.1:0-3662 GCA_035464715.1 Longimicrobiales bacterium | reverse complement strand
CGCCCGGGGCGCCACCCTCCTCTTCCCGAAGACGGCCACGATCCTGGACGTGGGCGGCCAGACCATGAAGGCCACGCGCCTGGGGGACGACTACAAGGTCAAGTCGTTCCGGCTGAACGACAAATGCGCGGCCGGAACCGGGGCCTTCCTGGAGAAGACCGCCCGCTACATGGGCTTCGAGACCGAGGAGATCGGTCCCCTGGTGAGCACGTCCAGGAGCCCGGTGACCATCTCCGGGGTCTGCGCCGTCTTCGCCGAATCGGAGGTGATCAACCAGCTCTCCCAGGGGGCGGCGCCCGCCGACATCATGCACGGCGCGGTGGTCTCCCTGGTGGGCCGGTCGGTCCAGCTCATGAAGCGGGTCAACATGGAGCCCGAGTTCACCCTCATCGGCGGGATCCTCCGCTTCGAGCGGATGGCCGACGTCATCCGCCGGGAACTGGACGCGCCGGTGAACGTGCCGGAGGGCGACCTGGTGCAGTACACCTCGGCCCTCGGTGCGGCCTACCTGGGGCAGCGTCGACTGGAGCGACTGGATGCGGAAGCCACCGCACGAGCCTGAGGGCGGAGGCCCTTCCCGGCGGCGGGTGCTCCCGGTCGTGGGGCCCCGACGAGGGTCGGGCGCCCCGCTCGGCGGACCAGGCACTCCGGAGGATGACCGGGCGGGTGGAGGGGGCGTTCGCCCCGACCCCGCCCGGATCGCCGAGGGATGGGAGCACCGCTTCACCGCCGCCGGGGCCCGGGCGGAGGAGATGATCGCCCTATACCGGGAGCTGGGCTTCGAGGTCGTGGCGGATCCGGTCCCCGGGAACGCGGTCGATCCGGGATGCGACGTATGCCTCTCCGGATCGCTGGAGTACCGGGTGATCTACACGCGGCGGCGGGGGCCGAGGGGCGACCCCGGGGGCTGACCGCTCGGACCCTCGGACCGGGGGGATGCCCCGACCCCGGGGGCCAGGCCAGGACCCAGCCGCAACCCGCCCGCGAACCGGTCCTCCGTCCGCGGGCGGTGGGATGCTCGAAGAACGATCCCCCTGAAGAGCCCTACCCTCCCGGCATGTACCAGATCGGCGAGGTGTATGCCCGCTCCTGGTGGATCGTCTCCGCACCTTCGGGGATCTCGACGCCGAAGCGGAAGGCGTCGTAGACCACCCACCGGGGTGTGGGAATCTCCAGCACCCGGGCGTAGTAGAAGGCCGGCTGGCCCGGTTCGAAGTCCGGGTCGGTCCAGACGGTCGCGAGCTCCGATGCGCCGATGGTGTTGGTCCAGTTCGCGTTGGCGATGTCCACGGTATTCCCCACCGGCGGCAGGTTCCCGTCGCCGTCGAGCTCCCGGCCCGAGGACCAGGCCACGTCGTACACCCGCTCGTGGGTCTCGCCGGCGGCGTCCAGCCACCCCTTCACGATCTGGATCCGGTCCAGGTTGGCGCCGATGGGATCCCGCAGGGCGTAGACCATGAAGGAGGGGGCACCGTTCCCTTCGCGGGGCCGGAGATCGCCGCCCATGGGCACGCCCTTCTCGTAGCCCAGGAAGGCCGGTGCGCGGCTCTTCAGGTCCTGGTCCGTGAACGCCCAGCCACCGAAGAACCGGACGCTCATCCGGGTCCCGGTGGTCCCGTAGACCTCCTTGCGGGCCATGGCGTCGAAGATGGATTCGCGGGTGTTGTCCTCGGCCCAGACGGCGGCGAGTCCGGAAGCCACCGTCTGGTAGCCCTCGAAGCGGCCCTGATCCGTCGCGGTGAAGGGGTGCATCATGCGATCCGGCGACGGCTCGCCGCCGGAGTGCTTCCCGAAGAAGTTGTCCTCCTCCGCGTTCGCCAGTGCCGTATGACTGTCGGTGGATCCAACGAGGCCGAATTTGTACGGGTTGGTCCCGAACCGCTCCTCCAGGAGGAGGCCGTTCTTGAGGGCCTCCCGGGCGTACTCGTACTGGAGCATGTCGTCGGTCTTGGCCTCGCTCAGGTCGAGGTTCCCGGCATCCCAGGTCTCGTAGTCGGCGAACTCGTCGTCCGGCGACAGGAAGGGGTGGGTCTCCCCGTCCCCCTTGATCTGGGTGAGCTCGTACATCGGCTCCCACCGGGCCCGCTCCTCCACGTAGCGCCGGTCGAGGGCCCGCCCCGTGTACTGCTGGTCCACCGGGAACATGAAGCCGTTGGAGAGATTCCCGTTGTGGGCCAGGGCCAGAACCGACCCACCCGTCGTCTCCTCGTAGCGGGCCAGGTAGGCGTAGAGGTCCAGGGGATCGGTGCTTCCGATGGGCGCCTGCGTGGTGTACGGCACCACGCGGCCCGCCAGCTCGGCCCCCTCCCGGAAGATGACGTTCCGGTGGAGGTTGTTCCCCGTCACCAGGGAGGTCCACTCGAAGCCGATCAGAGCCGTGAAGGACCCGGGGTCGTTGAACTCTTCGGCGGTCCCGATCACGTGGTCCCAGATCGAGCGGTAGGCCGACGACCCGGGGGAGTAGAGGCCCAGCAGCTCCGGGTCGATGGCCCCCTGGGAGAAGGTCCCGATGAGATCGAGGGCCGTGGCAACCGCCCGGTCGCCCCCCTCGGCCAGGCCGTCCGCCCACCGCTTGCCCTGCTCGAAGGCGACGACCTGGGGGTCGTTCTCCGCAAGGGCCTGGATGAAGCCCATGGCGTCGGAGTGGTCGGCGATGACCAGCCAGTCCAGGGGCCGGGAGAGCTTCACCGGCTGGCCGGTGGAGGAGACCACCTCTTCACCCCGGGCGAACCGGTAGGCGTCGTCCAGACCCAGGCGCGCTCCGAAGAGGCCGGCGTCCACCGAGAGCCCCGTGTGAAGATGGGTATCGCCCCAGAGCGGCCGGCTCGCAAACGCCCGCTGGGCATAGGGGGAATAGGCCTTGCCGGGATAGAGCTCCGACAGGGACTCCCTCGAGGGGACGATCTGGGCGTCGGCAGGAAGAGACGGGAGGAGAGCGACCAGCAGGGTGGAGAAGATCAGCGGTCCAAAGCGCCTCATGACGATGCTCCCCTCGGGCCGAGTTCGGCCCGGGCTACGGGACACGATCGAAGGAACGGATGAGCGGATGGGTCCGACGTGAGAAGCCCGACGCACCCGCACCGGTCACAACTTAGACGCATCCGCCGCCAGGTGCACGCGGGGACGGCTCCGCTCCGCGGTGTGGGGAAGCTCCTGTCGGATACCGGGCGCCACGGCCCCCGGAAAGGCCTGGATTCGTCCTCGACGCCGCCCAGGATCGGGGCCCGTCGCTTTCGACCGCATCCGCGTGATCACGCCCGGGTCTCCTGGCCACCCCCTCCGAGGTCGTGCAATCGCTTGACACGTTCGGGGATGCGGATAGACACTCCGCATGGATCCCCGGGTCGTCCCCGGGGTTTCGCATCCCGCGATTCGCCGCCCGTCGTCCCGGCGGTGCCCACTCCCGTCTCGACGAGACAAAGGACGCCGCTCCCATGAGCTTCCCTGCCGCAGGCCGTCCCGCCCCCCTGACCACCCTCGCCCTCCTGTTCGGGCTTGCCGCCGGAGGGACGACGCCCGTCGCGGCCCAGATTCAGGAGGATCTCGCTCAACAGGCCACGGATCCCACGGCCTCGCTCCTCTCGGTGAACCTCTTCGGGGACGTCCGGACGTCGTTCCACGACCGGGACGAGAGCGGGTTCGAATGGCGCTTCCAGCCGGTG
>DATHRY010000057.1:0-1765 GCA_035464715.1 Longimicrobiales bacterium | reverse complement strand
CCTCCACCTCGGCCCGGCCCCGATGGCCGACGCAGATGTAGCCGTGGGTCGACTCGCCGATCACGACGCCGTCCGGGGCCACCTCGCCGTCCTCCAGGAGCACCTTCATCCCCAGGCCGCCCCGCTCCTCGTAGACGGTGTGGGCCACCACCACGTCCCCGGAGGCCTGCCCCGCCAACAAGGCGGCGGCATGGGTCTGGAGGGCGAGGGGGCCCTTGATGTCCATGGCGCCCCGCCCGTGCAGGACCCCGTCTGCCACCACGCCGTCGAAGGGCGCCACCTCCCACTCCCCCGGGTCGCCGGCCGCCACCACGTCCATGTGGCAATTCAGCAGGATGGTGGGTCCGCCCCCGGTTCCCGGGATCACCCCGATGGCGTTCCCGGCCCGGTCGGTCCGTACGTCCCGGTAACCCAGGGCCTCCATCTCCTCCACCACGCGGCGGGCCACGTCCCCCTCCCGCCCCGAGAGGCCGGGGATGCGAATGAGGTCCTGGGCGAATCGGATCGCATTGTCGAATGACGGGGTGACGCTCATCTCATCTCCGTGCCGTTGCCGGGTCCCATGTTCCCCCGGACGGTGCGTCCCCCCCGGTGGGTCCAGATCACCACGGCCCCGCAGGCGGCGTCGCCGCCACCGAACTCTCCCGGGACCGAAGCGGCGCCACGGTAGACCTCCACCGCCTCGATGTCGAGGGTGAGGAACTGGCTGAAATCCACCGGGTCGTGGCCCACGCCCCCGGACCGGGGGGTGCTGAAGCGGCGTCCATCCACCCAGACCGACGGGAAGCAGTACTCCTGGATGAGCTCCGCCGGGCCCGCATCGAGGGTCTCCCCGTTCTGCTGGGACGCCGGCACGGAGGTGATGTCCCGGGCCTGTCGCAGGACGATATAGCGCTCCCCGGGCCGGTTCCCTCCCGTCACCACCCGGACCCCGAGCCGGCCCTGGAGGGCGGACGCAAGCGTGCCGCCCCGGTGCTCCAGATCCCGGCGGACCAGGAAGTCCCCGAAGCCCATCTCCATGCGACGCTGGAGGTCCACCATGTCGCCGAACAGGCGCGACGGGACCACCGACACCGTGATTCCCTCCAACGGGATGGCGTCCACCTCCAGGTCCACGTCCACCTGGTAGGCCTGCCCCCCGTCGATCCGGACCACCACCTCCCGGTCCTGGTAGGCCAGGTGGCCCACGGTCACGGCGTAGAGGCCGGGACGCACGTCGGGGATGGCGAAGAAGCCGTTGCTGTTCGTGAGGCCCCGGTAGTCCGTGTCCTTCACCCGGATCTCCGCCGCCTCGATGGCCTGCCCCGTGCGGGCGTCCCGGATCAGGCCGAACACGCCGCCCTGGGCCTGCTCGGTGGAGAGGCGGACCCGGATGTCCTGGCGCTCCACGGGGCTCAGGGCCACGAAGGTCAGGTCGTCGTCGGCCCGGGCACCGGGCAGGGCAGGGCGGATCCGGACGGTCTGACCCCGGGGGGCGTCGCAGTAGACGTAGTACCCCCCGGCTCCGGAGGAGACCCGGGCCTCGTGGTAGGGGGTGCCCTCGCGGCGCGGGTCGGGGAAGCGGACGGTCAGTGGCGCGCCGACGAGCACCTCCCCGGAGAGGGAGTCCACCACCTGCCCGGTGAGGATCACCGATCCGGCGCCTGCGTCCGACGGGCACAGCTGAAGGGCGGCATCTTCGGCACTGGGCGGGGCCAGGACGATGGTGGCCGTCTCGCCGGAGATCACCTCGACCGCCGGCACGCCGGGGCCCATGGGCAGGGCG
>DATHRY010000056.1:0-5409 GCA_035464715.1 Longimicrobiales bacterium | reverse complement strand
TCGGCGCGTCTCCGACCTGGCGCTGGCACGGATACGACAACTCCTGGATCACCCTGGACGGGCTGCGGGTCCAGGCCGTGAGCGGCGGCGGCCACTGGGGCGGAGGGATGTTCCTGAGCGCGCGGGATCAGGCCCGCTTCGGCCTCTTCACCCTTCGTCGCGGCCGTTGGGGCGAGGAGCAGCTGCTGGACGAGGCATGGTTCGACCTGGCCACAACCCCCTCCGACGCGAACGGCGGATACGGGTTCATGAACTTCTTCCTCAACCTGCCGGACGCCGACGGGGAGAAGCGCTACCCCAGCGCTCCGGCCTCCGCCTGGGCACACCTGGGGAACGGGACCAACATGGTCTACGTGGATCCCGAGAACGATCTGGTGGTGGTGGCACGGTGGATCCAGGGGAGCGCCATCGACCCCTTCCTGGCGGCCATCCTCGCCTCCATCGAGTGACCCGCCACGCCCCGTCGCTCCGCCTCGTCGGGACGGCACCTCCAGCCCCTCGGTCGCAGCCAGACTTCTGAGCCACCTCCGGTCAACGCAGCCCCCAGGCGTCCAGCTTGCGGTACAGGGTTGTGCGCCCGATGCCCAGGCGACGGGCGGCCTCGGTGAGGTTCCCCCCGGCCGCCTCCACCGCCCGTTCCACCGCCCAGCGTTCCAGGACCGACAGCTCCAGGGTGTCCGGCGGCCCGGCGGCCCCGTCCGGGAGCGGCCCCGGCGGGGGGTCCCGCCCCTCGGGCCGGGTGATCCGTCTCGGGAGATCCCCGACGTCGATCTCCCGCCCGCACGTCACCAGAGCCCGGGCGATGCCGTTCTCCAGCTCCCGGACGTTTCCGGGCCAGCCGTAGGCCAGCATCCGGTCCAGGGCCCGGCGCGTGAGGCCGGTCACGATCTTCCCCCTGGCCAGGGTCCGGATGAAGTGCTCCGCCAGGACCGGGATGTCCTCGGGGCGTTCCCGGAGGGGGGGAAGCCGGACCTCGAAGACCGCCACCCTGAAGAAGAGGTCCTCCCGGAAGTCGCCCGTGGCCGTCATGGCCTCCAGGTCCCTGTGGGACGCCGCCACGAGGCGGAAGTCCGTGGGGATCTCCCGAGCGCCTCCCACCCGGGTGACCGCCCGCTCCTGGATGGCCCGCAGCAGCCCGCCCTGGAGGGACGGGGGGAGATCCCCGAGCTCGTCCAGGAAGAGGGTCCCCCCATCGGCCCGCTCGAAGAGTCCGGCCCGGGTGCGCGTGGCGCCCGTGAAGGCTCCGCTCTCGTGGCCGAAGAGCTCCGACTCCAGCAGGCCCTCGGGAATGGCTCCGCAGTTCACGGCCGCGAAGGGGCCCTCTCCCCGGCCGCTGTGGGTGTGCAGGGCCCGGGCCACGAGCTCCTTCCCGGTCCCGCTCTCTCCACGGATCAGGACGGTGACTTCGGACGGGGCCACCCGGTCCAGCTCCCGGAAGAGCTCCAGCATGGCCCTGGAGCGCCCCACCAGGTCCCCGTACCCCACGCCCGCCACGTCCCGCTCCAGGCTCCGGAGGCGCCGGGACATCCGGGAGGACTGGAGGGCGTTCCGGACCGTGGCCACGACCTCGGCGTCTTCCGCCGGCTTGGTCAGGTAGTCCCAGGCCCCCGCCCGCATGGCCTCCACCACCGTGGGGACGTCCCGGCGACCGGTGAGGAGGATCACCGGGGTGTGCGGATACCGCTCCTGGATCCGTCCCAGCAGCTCCATCCCCGACATGCCGGGAAGGCCCAGATCGAGGAGGAAGACGTCGGGCAGCCGGACCCGGAGGTCGTCCATGAGCGCCTCACCCGAAGGGTAGGCGGTGACCTCGAGCCCCTCCTGATGGAGGAGCGCTTCCAACACGGCGCGTTGCGTCGGGTCATCATCGACCAACGCCACCTGGGGCCTCGACCTCGCATCGTGTTCCATATCCGAACGATAGTGTTCCCGTTCGGTGCTCCGCAATGAAACGCTCCGGAGGATCTCAAGACGTTCCGTCGCGAACGACGGCTTCGGAACATCTTCCTCCCGGGTGGCACGCCCATTGCCCCTCGACGGGGTCCGATCGATCATGCCGCGCGCACGAGACGGCCCGAACCGGCCCAGCGAGCGCCCAGCCCCGTGGTCAGGACCACGCCCCATGCCCCGTCCGCCGACACCCGGCCCCGGGCCCGCCATGGCGGACCCCCGCTGGGACTACCTGAATCGCTTCTCGCTGGCATACGAGCTCCACGCTCGCCTGGCGACGGCCCGCTCGAGGTCCGAGGTGGCGGATATCCTCCTTCCCGAGCTCGAGGGCGAGCTGGAGGCGGACGTGGCGCTGCTGGTCCTGGTGGACCGGGCCACGGGGCGGCCGACCGTCTTCGGAGGCTCCGAGGAGCTCAGGAGGGAGATCGGCGGCACCCTGCGTGGCCTTCCGCTGCCCGAGCTGCGGCGCGTGATGGAGGCCGGGCCCGACCTTGCCGGCCAGACCCACCGCATGGTGGTCCCCATCCGGATCGGCCTCTCGCAGAACGGGCTTCTCATGATCGCCGGGCCCCGGCCGTTCGGTGACCCCGACCGGATCGCCCTCGAGGCCGTCGCCACCTTCCTGGGGGTCCTGCTCCGGCAGATGACGCTGCAGCAGGAGCTCGATCGGGCGTACCGTGAGCTGCGCCGCACTCGCGACGGGGCCTCCCGGCAGGAGCGCCTGGAGTCCCTGGGGCAGCTCGCCTCGGGGATGGCCGAAGGGCTGGGCCGGGTCGTGGCGCCGGTCCCCGCCTGGTCCGGCCTGCTCCTGTCCACCGCCCGTGGACTCGACGACACGGAGCGGAGGGCCCTGAAGCGGGTCCGGGAGGCCGGTGCCGAGGCGACCCGGATCCTGGACGGGATGCTCGAGGCGGCCCACACCCGGACGGGGGACGAGCGGGAGCTCGTGCCCCTGGACCCCGAAGGCCTCCTGGCCGACGTGGTCGCCGACGCACGACACCTCTGGGAGGATGAGGAGACGGGTGGGGAGTCCCGGGTGCGGGTGCACGTCGAACCGGGGACGCCACCGGTCCTGGGCAGCGGCCCGGAGCTCCGGGACGCCGTGGCGCAGCTCCTGTCCAACGCGCTGGCGGCGGTTCGCGCCCGCGGGGGAACGGTGGTGCTCCGGGCCCGAGCGTCGGAGAGGCCGAGCGACGACCTCCCGCAGGGAGCCGGCGGAGAGGTGGTCCTCGAGGTCGAGGACACGGGGATCGGGATGGACGCGGCGACGCTGGCCCGTTGCATGGATCCCTTCTTCAGCACCCGGGCGGATCCCGGCGCGGGGATGGGCCTCGCCCAGGTCCGGTCGACGGCCCGGCGGCACGGGGGCCGCCTCGTACTCGAGAGCCGACCCGGCGAGGGCACCCGGGCCGCGATCATCCTCCCCTCGTTCCGGAACGGTCCCCGGTCCGAGGGTGCGCGCACGCCACCTTCGTCTCTTCGAGTCCTGGTCCTGGATCCCGATCCGACCTTCGGGACGCTGGTGTCCCAGATCCTCCTCTTCCAGGGCCACCGGGTGGCCCGCGCGTCGACGGCCGCGGAGGCGGTGGCCGCGTTCGTCGAGGCCCTCGAGGACGAGGACGCCTTCCGTGTCGTGGTCGCCGGTGCCGGCGCACCCGACGACGTCGCGCCC
The DNA here is from genome assembly GCA_035464715.1 of Longimicrobiales bacterium. Classification (GTDB taxonomy): domain Bacteria; phylum Gemmatimonadota; class Gemmatimonadetes; order Longimicrobiales; family Gaopeijiaceae; genus Gaopeijia. The sequence continues at coordinate 1,787 of DATHRY010000056.1, read as the reverse complement.
GAGGTGCTGGCGGCGCTCCACGAAGCCGACCCAGGCCTCGCGCTGGTGCTGGCCGGCAGCTGGAGCCGGCCCGCCTCGGAGCGTCCCGCAGGGCTCCTGGGAATGATCTCGAAGCCCCTCCGGCCGGGCCAGCTCGAGGACGTCCTCAGGCGGATCCCCCGGGCCTGACCCTACTTGACCATGAGCATGTCCCGGTAGGTGGGCATCGGCCAGATGTCGTCGGGCATCAGCTTCTCCAGCCGGTCCACGACCTCCCGGACGGCGTTCATGGCCGGGATGATGTTCTCCCGCATGTGTTCGGCCTTCGAGCCGACGTCGTCACCCCCGAGCTCCGCGTTACGGGCCACCAGCTGCTTCTGGGCGTCCACGAGCTCGTCGATGATCCCAGCGAGCTCCCGGGCCTGCTCGGTCATACCCTTCATGGGGATCCCGAGCTCGTCGGCCCGTTTGAGCGTCCCCAGCAGCTCCGCCAGGTGCCGATTCGCCGCCGGCAGGACCATGGCCTGGACGAGGTGGGCCGCCGTCTCTCCCTCGATGTTGATCGTGTGGAAGTACTGCTCCACGTAGATCTCGTGCCGGCTCTCCAGCTCCCGCGTCGAGAGCACGTTGTACTTCTCGAAGAGGGCGGCGTTCTTCTCGGACACCAGGTGCGGCAGGGCATCGAGGGTGCTTCGGAGATTCAGGAGCCCCCGGGACTCGGCCTCCTCGACCCAGTCTTCGGAGTAGCCGTCCCCGTTGAAGATGATGCGCCTGAAGCCCTTCACCTCCGCGGCCAGAAGCTCGGCGAGGGCCGTACTCAGCTCCTTGCCCCCGTCCACCTCCTCGTGCAGGCGGGTGACCATCTCGTCGATGGCCTCCGCGACGATGGTGTTCAGGACGGTGGCCGGAAAGGAGATGCTCTGGGAGGAACCCAGCGCCCGGAACTCGAACTTGTTGCCCGTGAAGGCGAAGGGTGACGTGCGGTTCCGGTCCCCGGCGTGCCGGGGGAGCGGTGGGAGCGTCTTGACCCCCAGTCCGAGAATGCCGGAGCTCAAGGACTCGGTGGCGCTCCCGGCCCGCTCGATCTGTTCGAAGATGTCGGTGAGCTGATCCCCCAGGAACACCGAGATGATGCTGGGCGGGGCCTCGTTCGCACCCAGACGATGGTCGTTCCCGGCGAAGGCGATCGAGGCCCGCAGCAGGTCCTGATGCCGGTCCACCGCCTTGAGAACGGCGGAGCAGAAGAACAGGAACTGCATGTTGTCGTGCGGCGTGTCCCCGGGTTCCAGGAGGTTCTGGCTGTCGGTGGCGAAGGACCAGTTCAGGTGCTTCCCGCTGCCGTTGACGCCGGCGAACGGCTTCTCGTGGAGGATGCACACGAGCCCGTACCGCCGGGCGACCCGGCGCATGACGGTCATCGTGAGCTGCTGATGGTCCGCTGCCGTGTTCGCGTCCTCGTAGAGGGGCGCCATCTCGTACTGGCCCGGGGCCACCTCGTTGTGCCGGGTCTTCACGGGCACGCCGAGCTTGTAGAGCTCCTCCTCCATCTCGTTCATGCAGTCGAGGACGCGCTCCGGAATGGCCCCGAAGTAATGGTCGTCCATCTCCTGCCCCTTGGGCGGCTTGGCGCCGAAGAGCGTCCGGCCCGCGGTGATGAGGTCCGGGCGGCGGTAGGCGAACTCCTCGTCGATGAGGAAGAACTCCTGCTCGGGACCGAGGGTGGCCCGGACCCGCTTGGCCGTGGTGCCGAAGAGATCCAGTGCCCGGAGCGCCTGGTCGTTCAGCGCCTGGATCGACCGCAGGAGCGG
>DATHRY010000055.1:0-8000 GCA_035464715.1 Longimicrobiales bacterium | reverse complement strand
CCCGACCCACAGGGCGAGGGCCACGGAGGGAAGGTAGAGCGTGCGCTCGGCCAGCACGGTGCCGATGGGCAGGAGGAGGTTGGACACGGGGAGCACGCCGATCAGGAACCAGGCCGCGCCGAGCCCCGCCGCCGGCCAGGCCCGCCGGGACGCCACGAGCGCCAGCACGACACCCAGGACCAGCAACCCGGCCGCGCTCGCCGCTCCGAAGCCCGTGGCGGGGGGGAGGACGCCCGGATCGTACGTGAAGGACAGGGTGCGGGGAGCCACCAGGAGGCGGAGGTACTCCGGCCAGAGGGCCAGGGCGGTGGGGATCCGGGTGCCGGGGTCCTGGAGGAACCCCAGGTGGGCGGGCGCCTCTCCCGAGAGGCCCCCGAGCACGGCCCAGCGCAGGGTGAGGTACACCGCCGCCGCCGAGATCAGGACCACGCCCGTGCCCGCCGTTCCCCGGAGGTAGGCGCCGACGTCCCGGGCCCGCCCCCGGGCCACGTCCACCGCCACCAGGAGCGCCGGCAGCACCACGGCGTGCTCCTTGGCCAGCATGGCGAGGCCGTAGCAGGCAACGATCAGCCCCGTTCGGCCGAGGGACACGGGGCCCTCCGGCGGCCGGGTGGCGTGGAGGAGCACCGCCGCCAGGACGAAGAGGGCCGCGAGGAGCTCCGCCTGTCCGACCACGTTGGCCACGGCCTCCACGTGGACGGGGTGGACGGCGAACACCCCGGCGCCTGCCAGAGCGGGGAAGCGCCCGACCCAGAGCCGGAGCAGGGCGTACACCAGCGCCGAGCAGCCGGCGTGGAGGAGCACGCTCACGCCGTGGAAGAGGAGGGGGTCTCCGCCGCCGAGGGCCCACTGGACCGCGAAGGCGAAGATCGTCAGGGGCCGGTAGAGTCCCGCCTCGAGGCCCACCAGGCCCGGCCAGTAGGGGGTGAGCCAGATCCGGACCTGGTTCGACAGGTCGTGGACCGTCCCGTTGTCCACGATGATCGGGCGGTCGTCGAGGGTGAAGCCGTTGGGCAGGGCGTTCAGGTAGACCAGGACGGCCGCGGCGACCACGAGCAGGAGGTCGATCCACGGTATCCGCGGGATCGCGGGCGGTGGGGCGCTCTCCTCCGTGGACGGCATCGGTCCTTCTTTGCTGGGCGGTGGGCGCAGGCCTGGTGATGTGCAACCGAAGTATGATAGACATCGAGGGGCCGGAGGCGCCGTCCCAGCGAGGCGGAACGAAGCGGCGTAGCGATAGGCTACGGCAATGAGTTCCAACGACGTCTGGGGCGGATGCATCTGGCGCCGAATGGCATCACGACTTCGGTTGCACATCACTAGTGTGGGGTCGCGGGATACCGTCCCGGATCCCGCATCCTACAACATCGGAGCCCGTCTGCCGGGATGCCACCGGTGGGGCCGAGGAGCGTCGCTGGATTCACCCCCGGAGCTGCCCGCCTCCCCCTCTCCCGGGGCGCGATCCGACCGCCCGTCGCCGGGGCGTCGCACTCCACGGGCCGCCCTGGTCGCGGCCGGTCTCCTCGCCGCCCTGGTCGTGTTCATCCAGGGCGGATGGTTCCTGGTGGTGGCCACCGACCCGGACCCTCTCGACGCGGCCTACCGGGACTGGATCCAGTTCCACCGTACAGGCGAGCGGGTGATCGCCGGGGCGTACGATCAGATCTACCCCGGGGACTTCGTGGACGACGGGCGTCCGGAGTTCGACGACGGCCTCTACTTCATGTATCCGCCCTTCGTGGCCTGGGTGACGGTACCCCTGGGGTTCCTCCCGCCCCTGGGAGCCTATGCCGCGTGCGTGCTCCTGGTGGTGGCGGCCACCGTGGCCGCCACGCTGGCCTGCCTCCGCATCTTCCGGGTGGACGGGGAGAGACGGATGTTCGCGGTCCTGGGCACGGTCGCCTCCGCGCCGTGGAACGCGGCGGTCATCCTGGGCCACCTGAGCGCGACCCTGGTGGTGCCGCCGGTCCTGGCGCTGATGGCGTGGCGGGCGGCCCGGCCGTTCCGGTCCGGGGCGGCCCTGGGGCTCCTCCTGGCCAAGCCGAACTGGGGCCTGCCCATGCTCCTCCTCCTGGCCGTGGGGCGGCGGTGGCGGATGCTGGCCGGGGCGCTGGTGGCGGGGCTGGCGCTGGTCGTCGTCTCGCTCCCGTTCGGCGTCGAAGTGTGGAGCGACTGGTGGCGGACCATGGTGGGCTACCGCGCCCTCATCACCGACGGCACGCAGCCCTGGCGCCAGGCGACCCTCTTCGCCTCGCTCCAGTCCCTTCTGGGCCGCACCGGGTCCGACGGTCTGGTCGTCGCGCTGTGGGTGGCCTTCGGGGGGACGCTCTTCGCCGGCGCCCTGGGCGCGTGGGCGCTTCGCGGCCGGGAGACGCCCATGATCCCGCGCCTCATCGGCGTCGCGCTCCTGGCCGTGGTGGCGACGAACCCCTACGCCCACTTCTACGACGCGCTCCTTCCGCTTCCGGCCGCCCTCATGCTGTGGGCCGCTCCGGAGACCTGGCACGACCCGAGGCTGCTCCGCTGGGCCCGGGTGGCCCTGGGGGTGACCTGGCTCTGGATGCCGCTGCAGTACCTGGTGTGGATGGCGACGGCGCCGTCCCTCGCCGGCGTGGGCTTCTCCGCCTGGCTGGCGGTGGAAGTGGCGGACCTGTGGAGGGGCGCCCGGGCGGCCCGCCGGCGTGGGCCCGGCCCGACCGGCGGGCCCCGGGCCGTCTCGGGACCACCCCTCAGCGCTTGACGGTACCCGACCCGCCCAGGGGCCTCCGGGTATCGACCTCGTCTCCGCTCCACGGGGGGATCTCCGGGCTCCGGGGTCCCGACGGTTCCTCCGGCGCCGCCGCCGCCAGCGGGAGGGTGACCACGAACTCGGCGCCCTCGGCGACGTTCGCGGGCTCCTCCAGGCGGATCTCTCCGCCGTGGTCCCGGATGGTCTGGGCCACCACGGCCAGTCCGACCCCGGATCCCCCCTCCCGGGTCGAGAAGAAGGGCTCGAAGATCCGATCCCGGAGATCCGCCGGGACCCCGGGGCCCGCATCCTTGAACCGCAGCTCCACCCGGGGCCCCCGGCCGGTCCCGGTAGCGGGGCGCAGCGCCGACCGGATGAGCAGCTCCCCGCCGTCGGGCTGCGCGTCGAGGGCGTTCAGCATGATGTTGATGATGACGCCCTTGAGCTGCCCCGGCTGCCCCACGACCCGGTCCAGCTCGGCGTTCAGGTCCCACCGGAGGGCGACGCCCCGCCGCACGAACTCGCTGTCCATGAGCCGCGCGGCCTCCGCCACCAGCTCCTGGAGGGCCACCACCTCGCCCGCGGCCGGCTTCCCCGGCGCCAGCTGCAGGATGTTCGAGACCGCTGTGGAGAGTCGGCCGACCTCGTTCAGGCTGACCTCGATGGGTCCCGCCGCCCGGTCCGGGAGCTCGCCGGCCCGCTGCCAGCGCTGCAGACGCTGCAGGTTCATCTTCACCGAGCTGAGGGGATTGCGGATCTCGTGGGCCATGTAGGCCGACAGCTTGCCCAGCACGGCCAGTCGTCCCGTGCGGTCCACCTGCACCACCATCTCCCGCAGCCGGTCCGTCATGTCGGAGAAGGCCAGGGTCAGCCGGCCCACCTCGTCGTTCTGGGGCGTCGGGAGCCAGGGCCGGAGGTCTCCTGCGGCCACCCGCTCCGCGGCCCGGGTCAGGTCGGCCACGGAGCCCGTGACCCGGCGGAGCAGGAGGGAGAAGGCCATGACGGCGGTACCCGCCAGGACCAGGACGAAGAGCCAGTAGCTCCGGAACAGCCCCGAGAGGGGGCCCCTCAGGGGGTTCCGCCCGGTGGCGTACACCACCCACTCCCGGGTCGGGATGCGGGCGAAGGCCGCACTCTGGTGGGGCTCGGCACCACTCGGAGCCTCCAGCGGCCCGCCCAGCGACCCGCTGTCACGGGCCCGGGGAGGGAGGCCCGGGTCGGCGCCGCAGGGCGTCGCAGCCACCAGGTCGCCGGAGACGTCGTAGACCCAGACGCCCGTGCCCGCCCGGAAGCCCGCACCCCGCCCCGGTCGGTAGCCTCCCCGGAGCCGCCCCGCTCGGCCGGCCAGAGGTACCTCGAGGTACACCAGCGCCGAGTACCGACTGCCCCGGCAGACCCCGACGCCCGCGGAGCGCCCTCCGGAGGCGAGCACGGACCCGTCGGGCCCCAGGACCTCGAGGACCTCGAACCCCGAGGGCTGGGGACCCGCCCGCCGCTCGAGGACGCCCGCGAGGAACTCCCGCGACAGGGCCTCGGGAGCCAGCCGGGCCAGGGCGCCCAGGGTGGACTCGGCCACGGCCGACTCCTCGTAGAGGTGCCGGGCGACGTCGTTCGCCTGCTGGACGATGTCGGTCTCGGCGGCGAAGTCGGAGGCCGCGAGGCTCTGCTGCCTCGCCACCCCCGCGAGGATCAGGAGGGGGAGGATCGCGACGCCGATGAAGAGCCAGACGATCTTATGGTGGAGCGACATGATCCGGCCGGGATCGGGGAAGGCCCGGGTGGAAGGCTGTGCGGAGTGTGTCACGGGACGCCGCCGCCGGCAACGCGGACGACGTCGGCGGGGCCCGGCTCGGCACCCGGGGATGGCCTCCTGGGCGAGGCGATGGCACTGTGGTAGTGGTGGACTGCGGTCCACCAGGCACCTTCCGCTCCCGGGGCGCCCATCGGCCCCGCCCACCGCCACCCCCGCGCACATGTCCCTTCATCGCCGCGCCGTACGGGTCCGCCTCACGAACGAACGCATCGTCGAGGGCCAGATCCACATCACAGAGGGCCAGTCCCTGACGAGCTTCCTCAGCACGAAGCTCTACTTCCTGAACCTCACGGACGTGGAGTGGAGCGCGGGCGGCGCCCACGGGGTCCTCCCCCACGTGAGCGTCCGGCTGGGCCAGATCGTATGGGTGGAGCCGCTGGAACCGGGGCTGCACCTCTCCTCGGCCACACTCCCCTCGGAGGAGAGCCGGAGCGTGGAGCTCCACGTGGATCACGACGTGCGGCTGCAGGTGAAGATGAACGTGGCCCGGGAGACGCGGATGTCCGACTACCTGGACGCCAACCCGGGCTTTCTGCCCCTCTGGTCCGTGCGCATCGTGGGGTCCGACGAGCAGGTCGAGCGCGTCGCCCTGAACCACGGCGCCATCGAGATCATCCGCGAGCTGGAGCGCACCGATCCCAAGGAGCGGTAGGGGCCCGGGAGCGGGGTCGCCTCAGCGGCTCCCCAGCGACCAGGCGATCATGAGGATCAGGAGCAGGGCCACCACCAGGGTGGTCATGCCCGGGTTGCGCTGCGCAGCCCCCACCAGCTGACCCACCTCCTGGGTCATGCCCTGGGCCATCTGGTTGAGGCGGGTCCCGAGGCTTGCGCCGGAGCTCGTGGTGGCTCCGTACTCCGCGATGGCCTGAATCGACATCATGGTCATGGCACCACGAGGCGGTGGTCCCGGATGATCCGGTTCAGCGTCGGTCGGGAGATCCCCAGGACCCGGGCCGCCTCGGTCTTGTTCCCGGAGGATTCCATGAGCACGCGCTGCACGTGCTGGCGCTCGACCGACGAGCGGACTTCGGACAGGCTCGCCGTGCCGCAGGGGTGGGGAGCTCCGTTCGAAGCCCCGTTCCCCGTGCCGCCGACGTCCTGAAGCGTGAGCGCCGGACCGCGGCTCATGACCACGGCCCGGGTGATGACGTTCTCTAGCTCCCGGACGTTGCCGGGCCAGTCGCGGCCCGCCAGGTGCTCCATCACCTCGGCGGGCACGACGGGCGGCGTGAGGCCGGAACCCGCGGCCGCCCGGGCCAGGAGGTACCGGACCAGGAGCGGGATGTCCGACCGCCGCTCCCGGAGGGGCGGCACGGCGATCTCGATGACCTGAAGCCGGAAGAAGAGGTCCTGCCGGAAGCTGCCGTCCTCCACCATCTCCTGGAGGGGGCGGTGGGTGGCGGCGATGATCCGCGCCGAGGTGCGCCGCGGCTTGTCACCACCCACGGGGTAGTACTCCCGCTCCTGGAGCACCCGGAGGAGCTTCGCCTGGAAGGCCAGCGACGTGTCGCCGATCTCGTCCAGAAAGAGGATGCCCCCGGACGCCACGTCGAACTTTCCGCGCCGGTCGGCGGACGCTCCGGTGAACGCGCCCCGTACGTGACCGAACAGCTCCGACTCGAGAAGCTCGGTGGGGACCGCGGCGCAGTTGACGCCGACGAAGGGCTGGTCCGCCAGGGGCGAGGCCTGATGGATGGCCCGGGCCACCAACTCCTTGCCCGTCCCCGTCTCGCCCCGGAGCAGGACCGCGGCGTCGGTGGCCGCCACCGCGCCGATGGCCTTGTACACCTGCACCATGGCCGGGTGGCGTCCCACGAGCCCGTGGGCGGGGTCCACCTCGACGCGCCGACCCGAGGCGTCGTCCTCGGTGACGCTCTGGCGCTTGGCCAGGCAGCGCTCGATGACCTCCTCGGTCTCCATCAGGTCCAGCGGCTTGATGAGGTAGTCCGAGGCGCCGCTCTTCATGGCGTTGATCGCACCCTCGACGTCGGCGTGGCCCGTGAAGATCACCACGTCGGTCCCGGGCCGGTTGGCCCGGAGGTGCCCCAGCAGCTCGAAGCCCGACATGCCCGGCATCTGCACGTCGGTGAGGACCAGGTCGGGCGAGAAGGCCTCGATGCGGTTCAGGGCCGCGCTGGCCGACTCCACCGCCATGACCTCGTAGCCGAGCTCCGCCAGGTGATCCCGAAGGGTCTCCCGGAGGGCGCGCTCATCGTCGATGACGAGGAGTCGGGACATCTTCACCACGGGGTCCGGAGTCGACGGCCCGGCACGGCGGACTGCGGCGTCCCTGCAACGATCCTGCGGCAGGCGGGCCACGCACCGCGACGGAAGAATGCTTTCATCTGGAACCGGCGGGGCTGGGGAACGTGGTGGAGAGCGTGGACTTGGGCGGCCGAATTCTCGATCGACCCCCGCGTCTTCGCGCCTTCCGAGAGACACAAGGGCCGTGCCAACCGATCGGAGCGATCTCTCCGCAGGGGCGGTCCGGGGCTTCGGCCCTGCCCCCGAACCCTGCGGCTAGACTGCACTGACCGTGCACGGGAGAGTAGTGAGCCAACGGGGGCATAGACAAGGAAAACCTTACGTCGGGGGAGGCGCAATCGGGGCCCGACCGGATCGCGCTCCCCCTTCCCGGACACCCCGGCGGACCCTACCATCGGGCGGTGCGGGAAGACGTGATCGCGGACGGGAGGGGAGATGAGGACGACGTGGAAGGTGGGGGTCGTCACGCTGGGGCTGGTGGGCCTGGCATCCGTCGCGTGGGAGTCTCCGGGCGCCGGCCCGTCCGGACGGGTGGAGGATCCGTCCGGTGCGCCCGCCGCCGGGGCCCTCGTGACGGCGACCCGGCCCGATGGACGCACCATGACCGTGTACACCGACGCCGACGGCGGCTTCGAGCTCCCGGACGAGGCCGGCGACGCCTCGAGCTGGACGGCGTGGCTCCCCGGGGTGGGACGATCCGCCGCCGCCGGTGCCGAGCCGCCCACCGCCCTTCGCCTGCCCGCCTCCGATCCCGTGGGCCCGCCGGGGAGCGCCTGGCTCGCCCATCTCCCGGACGGTCCCGACACCCGGCGTTTCATCCTGGACTGCACGGGCTGCCACGTCACCGACGCCAGCCGGGTCGAGACCCCGGACGGCCCCCGGTCCCGTGAAGCCTGGGAGGACGCGGTTCGCATGATGCGGGCGAACTTCGGCCCGGGGACGAGCTTCCCGATCATCTCGGGGTGGAGTCTACCGGAGACGGTAGGCCAGTGGGCGGCGGAGCACCTCTCGGGGGCCGATCCCCGGACGCCGCCGCTCCGGGGGCCCGTGCCCGCGTCGGGCACCACCGGGGCCGTGCTCACCGAGTACCCGGTCCCGGTGCCCGGCGACCTCCCCCACGACCTGATGGTGGACGAGGGCGGCACGGTCTGGGTCACCGGAATGTTCACCCACCAGATGTACACCCTGGAGCCC
>DATHRY010000054.1:0-4656 GCA_035464715.1 Longimicrobiales bacterium | reverse complement strand
GAAGTGGGGCCCCTCGGCCTACGGCAGCCAGGTCGTGTCTTCCGCGGCAGCCCTCCGGACCTTTTCCGAGGGCACCTCCGCCGGCTCCCCCAGCTGGACCGTCGCCACGATCCGCTCCCCCTCGGGGATGCCGAGGGCCTCCCGGGACCGGGGATCGTCCATGACCGCACCCGTCTTGATGTGCGTCCCCAATCCCATCTCGCGGGCCGCGAGGCAGATGTTCTGCACGGCCATCATGGCCGTGGCGTAGTCCTCTTCCCGGATCTCGGGGTTCTCGTCCAGGACCATGCCCACGGTGATGGTGGCGGGCACCGCCGCCTCGGCCTCGGCCACCTTCTCCACCACGGCCCGGGCGGCCTCCGGGTCTTCGACCCGCTTCGCCTTGCGGGCGCCCAGGACCGCGCCGTAGGCCCGCCTCGACTCCGGGCCCAGCACCCGGAAGCGGAGGGGCTGGGTCATGCGGTGATTGGGGACCAGGACCGCCAGCTCCAGGAGCGTCTCGATGTCCTCGCGTCGGACGGGCCGGTCGGTGAAATGCTTGATGGAGCGGCGGGTGCGGATGGCTTCACGTACGTCCACGTGGGGACTCCGGGGGTCGGGGGCAGGTCGGGGGATCTGAAGGTATCCAGCCCCCCCCTCGTTCCCCTACCCCGTCACCTTCCGCGCCAGTGCCCGGCCGATGAAGCGCACCCGGTCCCGGAGCGGGAACCGGAGCAGGTTGGCCTTCACCACGCCCCGGGTGAACCAGGTCTTCCGGGAGTAGTCGATGGCGACGTCCACGATCACGGGGAAGCCGTGCCCGCTGATCTCCCGGGCCTTCTCCAGGACGGCGGGCACCTCGTCGTCGGTGTCCAGGTGGAGGAACTCGCAGCCCATGCCCTGGGCGAGGCTCCGGAGGTCGTAGTCGGACAGGACCGAGGCCACCTTGCGGTTCATGGCGGTCTCCTGGAACTGGGCGATCTGGGCCAGCTCCCGGTCCCGCAGGACCAGGGCCACCACGCCGATGCCCTCCTGGGCCGCGGTGATCATCTCGAGTCCCGTCATGAGGAATGCTCCGTCTCCCGCCAGCGCCAGGACCGGGGCATCGGGCCGGGCCAGCTTGGCGCCGATGGCCGCCGGGACGCTGTACCCCATGCACGAGTAGTCCACGGGAGCCAGGAAGCGGCCCGGCTCGTCCAGACGGAGGGCCTCCATGGCCAGGAAGGTCCCGTTGCCGCTGTCGGCGGTGAAGACGGTGTCGGGCCCGAAGACCTCCTGGGCCGTCGACAGGAGGCGATAGGGGGACACCCGGTCGCCCCTCGCGGGCCGGAACCACTCGTCCCGGACCTCCTCGTGACCCTCCCGGATCTCCTCCCGGAGCCCAAGGTCCGCCTCCCGTGGGGCGTCCCGGGACAGCCGCTCCAGGAGCGCCTCCAGGAAGGGGCCGGCGTCGGCGTTCACCGCGACGGCCGCTGCGAAGTTCGCGTTCAGGACCCCTGGGTCGATGTCCACGTGGATCAGGGGCTCCGGCGGGGTGAGGCCGTAGCTTCCCGTGGCCACCTCCCCGAAACGGCACCCCACGGCCAGGGTCGCGTCGCACTCCGCCACCACGCGCCGGACGAAGGGCGGCGCCGCGGCCCCGAACCCCGGCCACAGGAAGAGGGGATGCCGCTCCGGGAGCACGCCCTTGCCCTGGAAGGTGGTGCTGAACGGCGCCTCGAGCTGCTCCACGATCCGGAGCAGCGTCTCCCGGGCTCCGGCGGCCCCCAGGCCGGCGTAGACGAGCGGACGGCGGGCCTCCCGGAGCAGCCGTGCGGCCGCTTCGACCGCCGAGCCGTCGGCCGGACCCGCCCCGTCGGAGACCCCCACCCCGATACGCACGGCACTGCCCGTGACGGCGGTGCCGGGGGCGGGCCTTTCGGTGGCCCCCCGGTCCTCCACCTCCCCCTCCTCCGGGGACGGGCCCACGGCGGCGCGGGCGGCCGGCCAGGGAGCCCCCGCCGCCGGGAGCACCACCTCGTGCGGGAACAGGTAGAGGTTGGCCGGCACCTCCACGAAGACGGGTCCCGGGGCCCCGCTCCGGGCCAGCAGGCAGGCATCCCGGAGATCCCGGTAGAGCTCCACCCCGTTCATGGGGCGAAACCGGCCCTTCGTGACCGCGGCGACCAGGGCGAACTGGTCCACGTCGTGGAGCTGGTACGCCCGTCCGGTGTCCCGCCGGATTCCGCAGCCGAGCACCAGGAGCGGCACGGTGTCCATGAAGGCCTCGGCGATCCCCGAGAGGGCGTGGGTCAGCCCGGCCCCCGGGACCACGTTCACGCACGCCACCGCTCCGGAGGCCCGCCAATGCCCGTCGGCCATGAAGGAGGCGCTCTGCTCGTCCGTCACCAGGACCGGACGGACACCCTCGGCCATACCAAGGGCGTCGTACAGCTCGATGTTGTGGGTGCCCGGGATTCCGAAGGTGTATCGGATGCCCTCGTCCTCCAGGGCCCGCACCACGATCTCTCCGCCGCTCATCCTGCGCATCGGTCCACCTCCATCACGCGAGCTCGTCCAGGATCCCTTCGGCCACCCGGTCCGCCAGCGCCATGACCGTCAGGTAGGGGTTGATCTCCACCGAATCGGCGAACAGGGCGCTGTCCGCCACCCGGAGCCAGGGCACCCCGTGGACCCGGCCCCGGGAATCGGTCACCGAGTCGGTGGCGTCCGTCCCCATGCCACACCCTCCCATGAGGTGGGCCGCGGAGACCGAGGTCCGCCCGGGGAGGAAGTGGCGGGGGTGGATCCGGACGTCCAGGTCCATCGGCGCCTCGTCGGCGGTGAGGACGGGAGGATCCGCCAGGGGAGCGTGGACCCGGACCGCCCCGGCCCCGAAGAAGATCCGGGTCGCCGCCCGGGTGGCGGCGGCCATCCGCTCCCGGACGACGGGCGTGAACCCGTAGCGCACCACCGGTCGGCCCTCCCGGTCCACCTCGATCCGGTTCCCCTCCACGGCCTCGTCGCAGGCGAGGACCAGGATCATCTGGAGGCGGGGGAAGGCCTCCACGAACGACGCCGCCTCCGGCCCGAGTCCCGTGAGGTTCTTCGCCGTCACCAACGGGGGATACATGCAGGTCTCCAGCACCCAACCCTCGGCCTCCGACTCCAGGTAGAAGCTCTTGGGATGACCCACGTCGTTGGTGATGGGGGCGGCATGCTCCCCCACCAGGATGAAGGCGGGATGGCAGGTGAACCCGTGCCCCAGACGGGGGACCACCGCACCGAGCCCCGACCGGAGGAGGAGGGCCGACGAGCCTACGGCACCGCCCGCCGCCACGACCCGTTCGGCCCGGACCCGCCAAGGCCCCGGCGTCCACGTGGAGGGCAGCCCCTTCGCTCCGGCGGCCGGCGCCGTGACCTCGATCTCCGCCTCCGCACCGCCGTCCGGGAGCTCCCGCAAACGACGCACCGTCGCCCGGGTGACCACCTCCACGCCCGCCGCCTCGGCTGCGGGCAACTGGACCCGGTTCGTTCCCTGCTTCGCGCCGTTGGGGCACCCCATGTTGCACAGGGACGAGCCGCGGCACCCACGGAGGTTCACGGGGAATTGCCCTGGCGTGTATCCGGCCGCCCGGCAGCCGTCCACGAACAGGTCGTTGTTCTGGTTGATCTCCTCGGGAGGGAGGAAATGGACACCGTTCTCCTCCTTGTAGCGGGCCGTCCGGCGCAGGAGGTCTTCGTGGGTCAGCCCCGGGACGCCCCACCCCTCGATGACCCGCCGCGGGGGATCGAGCGAGGTCCCGGTGTAGACCACCGTGGAGCCACCGTATGCCCTGCCGAAAGCCAGCGTCATGGTCCCGTCGGCCGTGAGGAAGCCCGCACCGTCCTCGTAGAGTGCGGCGGGCATGGAGGTCTCCGAGCCATCGAACTCCCGGTCTTCCAACCGGGGCCCCTGCTCCAGGACCAGGATCCTCCGCCCCTCCCGGGCCAGCGGCGCAAGGCGGGCGGCGACGGTCCCGCCGCCGGCGCCGGAGCCCACCACCAGCACGTCCACCCGGGTCTGATTCACCGGCGCTCTCCGGGATCCGCACGGTCCGCCGCCGACACCGCTTCGGGACGAGCCCCCCAGCCCTCCGGGGAGGGACGATAGCCCACGGCCTCTTGTACCGGACCCTGCCCGTAGACCGCCATCCAGGCGAGGGTCCGGATCCCCCACACCCCTCTCCTCACGACCAGGAGCGGTGCCCGTTCCAGGCGCCGGAGCACGGCCAGCCGGCGCTGGGGAGAGAGACTCCGGAACCGGCGGCCCCAACGGAGGAGCGGGAGGAGATCCACGACCCTGAGGAAGAGGAGGATCTGCCGCCGGATCGCCGTCGGGCGCGCCGCGACGAGTCGCCCGGCGAGGGCCTCGCCCCGGCTCCACGCCTCGGGATCGAAGGCGCGGGAGCGGGGCGCAACGGTCTCGACGACGGCCCGGAAGACCGGTCGGACCGGCGCCAGCTCGAAGGAGGACATGACCGGCACAATGCCGTACCGGCCCGGGACGTGCCAGGGTCGGTCCGGCGGGTCAGGCCCCCTTGAAGACCCGGTAGGTCAGCAGGAGGAGCATGGCTCCCAGGACCGCCGCGATCAGGGACGGGACGGCCGCCGTGATCCCCAGGCCGCCGGCGGCGAAGCCTCCGATCCAGGATCCGG
>DATHRY010000053.1:0-1743 GCA_035464715.1 Longimicrobiales bacterium | reverse complement strand
CTTCGTGGCCGAAGGCTCTCCGGTGACGGTGCACCGCGGCCGCGCGCTTTGACGGGGGCCCCACCGCGGCGCACCATGTTCAAGGACGGCGCACCCATGCTCCCACCCCGAGAGGCTCCGGTGTCCCACCGGCCCTTCACGCTGAAGTTCCTGGCCGCGGTCCTGTTCCTGCCGGCCTGCGACGGCGGAGGCTCCCCCGAGCGAGCCGCGGTGGAGCGGTACGACTCTGCGGGGATTCCGATCGTGGTCAGCGACGTCTCCGGGCTCCCCGGGTGCACGCTCTCGCCGGAGCCGCGGGTCGAGATCGGGAACCGGCACGAGCCGGGGCCAGCGCTCTGGTTCCGGTTCGAGCCGACCGGGGAGGCCGGCTGCCGGCTCGACGTTCCCGACGGCGTGGACGTGTACGAGTTCGGACCCGACTACATGCTCGGCGAGACGACGGACGAGATGGGCGTGGAGTCCGTGGTCCTGTACGCCCTGGGGAAGGCGAGGCAGGCGTCGCCATGACGATCCCCTCAGGAGACGCCCTGGGACCGACCCGTGAACGCCGGGTGGTGCTGCTCTTCTTCCACGGCTGTCCCCATGTCGAGGAGGCACGGCGGAACGTGCGGGCCGCCCTGACCTCGGCGGGTATGGGCGAGCAGTGGGTCGAGTGGGACCTCGAGGCGCCGACCACGCCCGATCGCTTCAAGCGGTTCGGGTCCCCGACGGTCCTGGTCGACGACGTCGACGTCCAGGGCGGCACGCCGGCGGCCGATGGGACGGCCTGCCGCATGGGAGGGGCTCCCACCACCTCGGAGGTCCTCGCCGCCCTCGGGGACCCGTGAGCACCAGGATCTTCTTCTACGGTCTCTTCATGGATCGGGCCCTCCTCGAGCGGCAGGGCGTCCACCCCGAGCCCATCGGGCCGGCGGTGCTCCCCGACTATCGAATCCACATCGGCGAGCGGGCGACCTTGCTGCCGTCCGAGGGGGATCGGGCCTACGGGATCGTCATGGCACTCTCGGACACCGAAGCGGGTGCGCTCTACGCCGAGCCCAGCGTCCGGGCCTACCGGCCGGAACGGGTCCGCGCGGTTCTGCTGGAGGGGGACGAGGTCGTCGAAGCCGATTGCTACAACCTGCCCCCGGAGCTGGGGCTGGCGGGGTCGAACCCCGCCTACGCGACGAAGCTGTCCCGGCTCGTCGAGCGTCTGGGCTTCGACGCGGCGTACGTACGGGAGATCTCGGCCTTCGGGGAACCGCCGGAGCCGCGCGACGACCACCCGACGGGTCGACGGGAGCTGGACGCGACGAACCGACGGAGGCTGGCCCGGGCCGTGATCGCCCTGCTCGCGCTCCTCGTGGCGGCGTGGCTGTTCACCCGGGGTACGGGTCCGTTCTAGTCGCCGCGTCCGGCGGTCGTGCGACGCCCGGCTTTGCCGGCTACGTTGTCGCCCAGACGGGGCCCTCGCTCGACGTTCGCGGGGTGACCCGGGACCGACGCTCGATCCGCCTTCGATGGAGCTTCGTTGGTGAACGCCACCGTGACACGCTGGTCGATCCGGATCGCCGTGGTCGCCGTCGGCGTGACCTCCGGGGGCGCCGCTCCCCTCCTCGGTCAGGGGCCGAGGATGGGGCGAAAGTGGGTGAGGCTGTTGACGGCCTGGCGGGAGTCAGGCGCTCGACTCGGACCGGGCCGGTTCGAACGACCTGTACGTCATGAACCCGGACGGTTCAGACGTCACCCGGCTGACCGACGGCC
>DATHRY010000052.1:0-2200 GCA_035464715.1 Longimicrobiales bacterium | reverse complement strand
CGACCTGCGCCACCTGCCACATGAGCGGCCTCGGTGCAGAAGGGGTGACCCACGACGTCACCGAGCGCCTCTCGTACTGGCTCTTCGACGAGGTCTCGGAACGACGGCCGTCCTATCTGCAGGGGCAGGCGGCCATGAAGGGGCTCTGCGGCGAGTGCCACACCGAGTCCCACACCGAGCGGTTCTACGCCCAGGCCGAGGACGTGGTGGAGGCGACGAACGAGAAGGTGCTCGAGGCCCGGGAGATCATCGACGGGCTTCGTGCCGACGGGTTCCTCACGGACGCCCCCTTCGACGAGCCCATCGAGTTCACCTGGTTCGACTACTGGCACTACTACGGGCGCACCGCCAAGCACGGGGCCTTCATGGGTGGCGCGGACTTCGTGCAGTGGCACGGGAACTACGAGCTGCTCCTCCTGCGAGTGGAGCTGGAGGAGATGGCCGAGGAGATCCGGGCACGGGGACGGCCCGCCTCCGCAGGGGGCGGCGGGTAGGATGTCGGAAGCGGGCCCGAGGAGGGGCGGGGTGCCGGCTTGGCTGTCGACCCCGGGCCGGGTCCTGGAGCTCTTCGTCACGGTGAACCTCGCCTTCCTGGCCCTGGACATCGTCCTGGCCCACTCCGTGAACGAGTTCGGGCACTGGGCCGAGTGGCTCCCCCTCGGCTATTCGCTCGTCGGGGCGACGGTGCTGGCGGTGGGGGTGTTCCGGGGCGCGGCTCCCCACGAGCCGCCGGCCAGCCTCCGGGGCCTCCTGGTCGGGTGGGTCGGGATCGCGGTGGGGCTCTCGGGCATGGTCTGGCACCTGGAGAGCCGGTTCTTCGAGCAATGGACGTTGCAGAGCCTGGTGTATTCGGCGCCCTTCGCCGCGCCGCTGGCCTTCACGGGCCTCGGGCTCCTCCTCCTCATGAACCGCATGGTGGCGGACCATGCCCGGGAGTGGGCGGGGTGGGTGTGCTTCCTGGCCCTCGGCGGGTTCGTGGGGAACTTCGCCCTCTCCCTGGCCGATCATGCCCAGAACGGGTTCTTCCACGCCGCGGAGTGGGTCTCGGTGATGGTGAGCGCCCTGGGGGTCTCCACCCTCGCGGTCCTGGTCGCGTTCGATCCGGGGCGGGCCTTCCGGCGGTTCACCGCCGGGGTCCTGGGGCTCCAGGCGGTGACGGGGGTGGTGGGCTTCGCGCTGCACCTGGGTCCGCTCTTCTCTCCGTCCTCCGCGGGGTGGGTGGACCGGGTGGTGTACGGCCCTCCCCTCTTCGCCCCGCTCCTCTTCGCGAACCTGGCCCTCCTCGGGGGCATCGGGCTGTGGGGCTTCGAGCGCGTCCCGGGCCGGGCTCCGGATCGCTCCGAAGGCGAGGTGCCGGCGGTCGCCACGGTCCGCGAGCAGGCGTAGCTTTGCCAGGCCCTCGTGACCAGGAACCCAGGAGCCATCCGTGCCGAGATCCGACCACGCCGCCGCGGCGGTGACCCTGCGATCCACCGTCCTGCTGCCCGCGATCCTCGTCCTGGCGTTCGGCCGCGGGGTGGCGGGCCAGACCACCGACACCCAGCGGGCCGCGGCCCGGGACGTCCTCGCCGAGATCGAGTCGCTCCAGGCCCGCCTGGCCCCCACGGCCGCCGCCGAGGCGCTCGCGGGCCGGGACGACGCCACGCGGGACGTCCTGGTGGCCCGGACCCGGGCGATCTGGGACGGCCGGATGCAGGACCTGAGCGACTGGATCGGCCGCAACCCCGAGGTGGGCTGGGAGGAGGACGCGGCGGTGGACACCCTCACCGCGGTGCTCCGGAGCGAGGGCTGGCAGGTGGAGGTGGGGGTGGCAGGGCTCGAGACGGCCTTCGTGGCCACCTGGACCTCCCCCGCGGGCCCCGGTGAGCTGGTTCTGGGACTGATCGGGGAGTACGACGCCCTCCGGGACGCGGACGGCCCTTTCCATGGGGATCAGCACAATGCCCAGACCCCCATCGTCATGGCCACCGCCTTCGCCCTGGCGGAGCACATGGAGGCGGAAGGGGTGCCCGGGCAACTCCGGATCTACGGGACTCCGGCCGAGGAGGTGGGCCCGCCGGCCAAGGTGATCATGCACGAGGCCGGCGTGTTCGACGGCGCGGACATCCTGGTCCGGAGCCACGGCGTCACCCGGACGTCCCGGGCCGCGGCGGGCTTCGGGTCGTGTTGCCTGAACATCAACGAGGTGAAGTACACCTTC
>DATHRY010000051.1:0-2085 GCA_035464715.1 Longimicrobiales bacterium | reverse complement strand
CGGAGGGAGAAGACCGGAACGATCCGTGCCTGCCCGTGGACACGGATCGTTCCGGGTGACGGCTACCGCTGGGGTCCGCCTCCGCCGATGGTCTCCAGCGGGTCCTCCACCAACCAGGT
The DNA here is from genome assembly GCA_035464715.1 of Longimicrobiales bacterium. GTDB lineage: Bacteria > Gemmatimonadota > Gemmatimonadetes > Longimicrobiales > Gaopeijiaceae > Gaopeijia. The sequence continues at coordinate 1,966 of DATHRY010000051.1, read as the reverse complement.
CTGGGTGTCGGAGCCCTGGACCCCGAACACGATGTGCCGGCCATCCGGCGCCCATTCCGGGGTAGCCAACCTCGCCCGTAGCTCGGCCAGGGGTCCGCTGGTGAGCAGATCCACTCCCACATCCAGTTCCCGGGACGACAGCGTTTCCATATCCAGGATCCTCAAGCGGGACTCACCGGGTGCGGTCTCGGCCGGGCCGGTTCCGGGTGCGTCACGACCCACGTAGAGGAGCCGACGCCCGTCCGGCGACCACGACAGCCAGGGACTCACGCTCACATCCGGGATCTGCGTGGCCGTGCCCGCACTCAGGTCGTAGATCCAGAGTCTCGCCAGCACCGTCAGCGCGATTCGTCCACCGTCGGGGGACGTGGTCATCGCACGACTGGGAATGTGGGGTGGCCGCCAGAGGTGTCGCCGCGCACCGGTCCGGAGGTCGGCTTCGATCAAGCCGCTCAGGGGCTGCCCCTCCGGGCCGTCGATTCTTCCGTGAAAGTACACCCGCTCCCGGGACGCGTCCCAGTCCATGTTCACCCCCCAGAGCTGTTCCGGGAGCGACTCCACGCGCCACGAGCGGTCCGAAAGGGAGTAGCGCCCCAGGATGGGGCGATTCTGGCCGTCCCGTGCGAGGACGGTGAGGCCCCTGCCATCCGGGTTCCACCGGATGTTGCTGATGGCCCTCCCGGAGACCTCCGCCGGGGGGGACTCCACCATCGGCACCCCGCCGTCCATGGGGAGGATCACCAGCTCACGGCGGGGATCGGTGTTACTGGCGGCTCCTCGAAGGAACGCGAGGTGGTCACCCGAAGGAGAGTATCTTGGCGACCGGTTGCGTCCGGTTTCCGGATATGGAACCATCCGGGCCTCGTTGGTCGTCGCTCCGGTGCCGGGGTCGATCTCGGCAGTGTACAGATCCTGCAGCGCCACGTACTTCGAATAGGTGAGACCCGCCTCGCCCCATCCTGTGAACCGCACGCCCTCGGCCCCGTCCATGATCCGCTGTGGTGCTCCCACGGGGCCGCCGTCCTCCACTTCGACCGCCCAGATCGCCTCCGATCCTTGACGGTCGCTGTAGAACGCGACATAGCGCCCGTCGGGAGACCAGAAGGGCTGACTGTCCATGGCCGGGTGCTGATCGAGGACCTCCATCCGGGCCCCATCGATGGACATGACGTAGATGTCCCTCGCGTCACGCGCACCGCCTCCGAAGGCGAGGAAGCGATCATCCGGAGACACCCGTGCATTCAGCGACCATTCGAAGTCTCGAAGCTCACGAAAGACCCCATCCGCGAGCCCGAGGATGCCGAGGGCCCTCGATGCGTCTGTCCGGGTTACGGTGACGACGAGGCCGCTTCCGTCGTGCAGCCAATCGGTCACGGTGGCGAATTCTCCGCCATTCGTCTCGAAGACCAGCCGGGGCGGCTCCCCGGGTCGAGCCACCCAGGTCTGGCTTCCGGAATTCCCGAGGCCGGTCGTGTAGGCCACTCTCTGGCCATCGGAGGACCACGCCACGGCATAGCCGTAACTCCCGTCGGCCGCGATGCGCTCGCCACTCGGGGTCATCCAGATCGTCGACCCGTCCCGATAGTCGAACACTCCGACGGTCTGTGCCCATCCGTCGGGCGCCTCTCCGCCGATGCCGAGAAAGGCCACGCGCGTCGCATCCGGTGACACGGCGAACGTCTCTGCGTAGACCGGAGCATCCACATCGGGCAGTCGCCGGGCGCTGGCACCCCCGAGTCCGGGTCCTTCCGTCCTGCCGGCCGCACGGTACGACACGCCCTGAGGCGGAAGGGCTGCCAAACGATCTCGGGCGTGGGCTACGGCCTCCTCCTGGTCCCCGAAGTCCGCCACCAACCGCTGGTAGGCCGCCCGGGCCTCGGCATTCCCCAGGATCTCGTGCGCCATACCCAGGCGCAGGAGGGCCCGGGCGGCCAGGGCCCGCTGGGAGGCGAAGTCACGCACGATC
>DATHRY010000050.1:0-6050 GCA_035464715.1 Longimicrobiales bacterium | reverse complement strand
CCAGGTGATGGTCGGCGGCCTCGGGGCGAAGCGGGTCGGACTGACGGGGCCGCCCGGGGCCGGGAAGTCGTCGCTCGTGGCGGCCCTCTCCCAGAGCTGGCGCGACCAGGACGAGCGGGTCGGCATCGTGGCGGTGGACCCCACCTCGCCCTACTCGGGGGGGGCGCTCCTGGGCGACCGCATCCGGATGAACGACCTGGCCACCGATCCGGGGATCTTCATCCGCTCCATGGCGACCCGGGGCTCCCTGGGGGGGCTGGCCACCACCACCCGCGAGGTCATCGACCTCATGGACGGGTTCGGCTTCCCCCGCATCCTCGTGGAGACCGTGGGGGTGGGGCAGACGGAGCTCGAGATCACCAGCGCGACGGACACGGTGGTGGTCGTCCTGGTGCCCGAATCCGGCGACGGGGTCCAGGCCATGAAGGCCGGGCTCATGGAGATCGCCGACGTCTTCGTGGTGAACAAGGCGGATCGGCCCGGGGCCGGGCGGTTGGTCAAGGAGCTCCGACAGGCCCTCCATCTCCGGGCGGGACGGACCATGGAGAACATTCCGGCGCACCACGGCGTGGACATGGCCGCCGCGGTGCGGGAGCGGGACGGCTCCAAGGAGCCTCGCCGGTGGGAGAAGCCCGAGGAGTGGCAGATTCCGGTCCTGTCCACCATCGCCCACACCGGCGAGGGGCTCGGGGAGCTCCTGGCGGCCATCGAGGCCCACCGGGCGCACCTGGAGGCCTCCGGGGAGCTGGAGGCCCGGCGGCGGGGGCGGGCCGAGACCCGGGTCCGGGACGTGGTCGCCCGGGAGCTTCGTCGGTACGCCGACCGCGTCGTGTCCGGCGACGACCTCGTCCACGGCCTGGACCGGATCGACCGGGGCGACGAGACCCCGTATTCCCTGGCCCGGGCCTTCCTGGACAGGATCCTACCCTCGGACACCTCCGAATGACACGTCTCTTCCGACGATCCGCCCCGCTCGCCTGCACCTTCCTCTCGGCTCTCGCCGGGTCGACGACCCAGGCCTCGGCCCAGGAGCCGTTCCTCCTGGATACCCTCCAGGTGGAGGTGGACTCGCGGTTGGCCGGAAACGTGGGCTCGGTGGAGGTCATCACCGCCGAGCAGCTCACCGCCCTGCCGATCCGGACGCTGGAGGAGGCGCTGAGCTGGTCCATGGGGGTGGACCTCCAGACCCGCTCGCCGGCCCAGGCGGACCTGTCGATCCGGGGCAGCACCTTCGAGCAGGTCCTGGTGCTGGTGGACGGCGTGCGCATGAGCGATCCCCAGACCGGTCACTTCGACCTGGACCTGGCCATCCCGCTGGACCGGGTGGAGCGGATCGAGATCCTCCGGGGGCCGGCCTCGGCCGTATACGGTGCCGACGCCCTGGGCGGGGTCGTCAACATCGTGACCCGGGACCGGACCGGGATGCGGGCGCCCACGGGGCAGGCCCACGTGGAGGGCGGGACCTTCAGCCGGTGGGGCTGGGGGGTCGACACATCGATTCCGGCGGGGGCGTGGGCCGTGAGCACCGCCTTCTCCCAGGACGCCTCCGACGGCCACCGGGAGGGGACGGACTACCGCATCTTCCGGAGCAGCGGCCGCCTCGCGGGTGCGGCCGCCGGCGGGCGCCTGGTCCTGGACGGCAGCTACGGCAAGCGGGACTTCGGGGCCAGCGGCTTCTACGCCCCGTTCGAATCCTACGAGGAGACCCGGACCACCACGGGCACCGCACGGTGGACCCGGGCGATGGATGGCGGCGGATCGCTGGAGTCCAGGGTCTCCTGGCGACGGCACGAGGACGATTTCATCCTCCAGCGGGACGACCCCGACTTCTACCGGAACCTCCACGACTCGCGGCAGTGGAACGCGGAGCTCACGGGACGGATCCCCCTCGGGGGCGGAAGCGCCCTGGCCGTCGGCGGGGAATGGTCCCGGGAGTCGCTGGAGAGCACGAACCTCGGGGACCGGGAACAGGAGTGGCGCGCGGCGTTCGGGGAGCTGGCCCTGCGGACGGGCGCGCTCCGGTTGCAGGGCGGGCTCAGGTGGGACGACCGGGACGACGTGGGGTCCTTCGTGTCGCCCTCCGCCAGCGCGACCCTGGACATGGCCTCCGGCTTCTCCCTGCGGGGTGCCTGGGGCCGGAGCTTCCGGGCCCCCACCTGGACGGAGCGCTACTACGTGGATCCCGCGAACGTCGGGAACCCCGACCTGGAGGTCGAGCGCGGGTGGAGTGCCGAGCTCGGGGCGCTCCTGCGGACCGAGGTGGGGCGGTTCACCGCCACCGTCTACCGCCGGGAGACGGAGAACCTCATCGACTGGGCACGCCCCGACGGGGCCGACGAGACCGTGCCCTGGGAGACCCGGAACGTGGAGGAGGCCCGCTTCGACGGGCTGGAGCTCGCCGTCGAGGGGATCCGGTACGGGTCGCTGACCTTCCGGGCCGGGGCGAGCTGGATCGATCTCGAGACGGAGGAGGAGGGCGGGTACTTCTCCAAGTCCTCCCTCCGACCCGTCATCCGCGACCTGACGGCCGGGGTGTCCCTTCCCCTTCCGGACCGTTCCACCCTCCACCTGGTGGTGGCGGATCGGACGCGCCTGGGCGAGGGGGGCTCCACGACCCTGGACCTCCGCCTGGACATCGGCTTCGGCAGCGGGACCCTGTACATCGACGCCCGGAACCTCACCGACGCCGACGACCTGGACCTGACAGGGAATCCGGTGGCGGGGCGGAGCTTCTCGGTGGGGGTGCGGAGCCCGTTCGGGAACTGACGGGAGGGGCCGGTCGCACGCCGGATCGCTCGAACGCCGTGGCGCTCGAACGCCGGGTCGGCCGAACCCCGGTGGCCCGCCCGACGTCCGGTCACCCTCGGGCGATCACAGGGCCGCCGCCCTCCCCGCGTCCCCCTCCGCACCCTCGGTGATCCACGCCAGGGCCGCTTCCCGCTCCGCCAACGCGAAGACCCGGACGGTGATGGAGGGGAACAGGGGATCGACGGCTTCCGCGATCCGGGCGATCCACCTCGCGTCCGTGACCGAGGCCTTCCGCTCGAACCGGTCCCAGTGCCTCAGCCCCATCTTCAGCTCCTCCAGCAGGGCCACGGGTTCGATGCCTCCGAGGTGCACCAGCTCCACGTAGGCCCGAAGCTTCGGGTGGCGGGTCAGCTTGTCCTCGATGACGTCGACCATGGCCCGGACGTCGGCTTCCCGGATCGTGCCGTCGATGCGGACGGCGACCACGCGGTCGTCGTCCATGGGGATGAGCTCCATCACGTTCGGGGACTCCGTTTCGGGGGGAAGTGAGAAGGGGGTCGCTCCGCCCACGCGATCACCTCGGGCGACCCCGGCCTGCGTTCCGGTGAGGAAAGGGCACGTCTGGCGTGGGGCGGCCCAGGAACGAGCAGAGAGGCTCCCATCCGTCCCCGTCCACGATGCTCATCTCCAGCAGGTCCTCGGGACGATCGCCGAAGTAGCTGCGGATCTCTTCGTGGTGGCGGTCCCGGGCCTCGGAGAATCGTGCCGGGTCGAAGACCTGCGTGCCGTAGATGTCCTCCCTGAGGCGAAGGAGGTTCGGCGGAGAGTCGTGGTCCGGGCCGAAGTTCGGGAAGCGTCGGCAGGAGTCCAGCCAGCTGTCCCGGTCACGGACCGTCAGGATGAAGCGGGACCCCGGATAGCGGCGATCCAGCTCCCGGAAGAAGCGGAGAACCGGGATGTCGGTGAACGCGTCGTACGCCCGGAGCTCGTTCCTGCGGATGCCGCCGAAGCCCAGGAAGAAGAGGCGGTCGAGCCGGGGAAAGTGCCGGGCCCGGAAGCCCAGTGCGGCGAGTGCCGCGCTCAGGCTCGTCGTTCCCGTACGGGAAAGGCCGATGCCGAAGACCTTCCCCTTCGCGTCGGTGGCCACGGAACCGGCGCGCTCGCCGTCCCGTCGAGTCCCGTCCATCGCTCGTGCTCCCCCGGGGGCTGGGAGACGTGTTGATCACCGACTGAACCCCTACCCGCAACCCCGTCACCGGGTCCCACGCCCCGGGGTCGCGTTGACCCCCGTCCGCGCGTCGCGCCATCTTTGAGGGGCCATGACCGTGCCCTGCGGGGTACACCCTCCCCGGAGACCCTCATGTCCACGACCGAAGACGAGCTCCTCAGCCAGCAGGACCTCGCCCGCGCCCTCCGCGAGCGGGAAGACGAGCTCCGGGAGCTCCGGGCCCGCCTGGCCGAGTGGGAGGCCGGGTACACCGCGGCGCCGAAGCGGGACGACGACTTCACCTCGGTGTCGGGACGGGAGGTGGCGCCCCTCTACACGCCGCTGGACGTCCCCTCGGGCGGATACCTGGACCGGATCGGCTTCCCCGGCGACTACCCGTTCACCCGGGGCCCTTACGGGACCATGTACCGGACCCGACTCTGGACCATGCGGCAGTTCGCCGGATTCGCCACCGCCGAGGAGACGAACGAGCGGTACCACTACCTGCTCAAGCACGGACAGACGGGGCTCAGCGTGGCCTTCGACTTCCCCACGCTGATGGGTTACGACTCCGACCACCCCCGCTCCCTGGGCGAGGTCGGCGTCTGTGGCGTCGCCATCTCCTCGCTGGCGGACATGGAGACCCTCTTCGACGGGATCCCGCTGGACCAGGTCTCGGTCTCGATGACCATCAACGGGCCGGCGATCATCCTCTTCTGTTTCTACGTGGCCGCCGCCGAGAAGCAGGGCGTCTCGTCGGACCAGCTCCGGGGGACGGTGCAGAACGACATCCTGAAGGAGTACCAGGCCCAGCACGCCTGGGTGTACCCGCCCGAGCCCGCGCTGCGCTGCATCATCGACATGTTCGAGTGGTGCAGCGAGCACGCACCCAAGTACAACCCCATCTCCATCTCCGGTTACCACATCCGGGAGGCGGGGGCCACCGCGGCCGAGGAGTTGGCCTTCACGCTGCGGAACGGGTTCGAGTACGTGGAGCGGGGGATCGCCCGGGGCCTGGACGTGGACGCCTTCGCGCCGCGCCTGTCCTTCTTCTTCGACATCCACAACGACTTCTTCGAGGAGATCGCCAAGCTCAGGGCGGCTCGGCGGATCTGGGCCCGGCACCTCAAGGAGGTCTACGGCGCGAAGAACCCCGAGTCGTGGCGCCTCCGGACCCACTGCCAGACCGCGGGCGTGACGCTCACCGCCCAGCAGCCCGAGAACAACATCGTGAGGGTGGCCTACCAGGCCATGGCGGCGGCCCTCGGGGGGACGCAGTCGCTCCACACGAACTCCATGGACGAGACCCTGGCCCTCCCCACCGAGAAGGCCGTCCGGATCGCCCTGCGCTCCCAGCAGATCCTTGCGTACGAGACGGGGGTGCCCAACACCATCGATCCGTTGGCGGGCTCCTACTACGTGGAGCACCTCACCGACGAGCTCGAGGCCGAGGCCGAGGCGATCTTCGCCGAGATCGAGGAGCAGGGCGGGGTGGTGCCGGGAATCGACGCCGGGTGGTTCCAGCAGCGCATCGCCGGGTCCTCCATGCGTCAGCAGTTGGACATCGAGTCCGGGCGTCGGGTCATCGTGGGCGTGAACCACTTCACCGAAGGCTCCGGCGAGATCGAGATCGACACGCTGCGCATCGACGCGTCCGTCGAGGAGCGGCAGCGGGCCAGGATGGCGAAGCTTCGGGAGAAGCGGGACGACGCCCGGGTCTCGGAGGCACTGGAGGCGCTCCGGCAGGCGGCGGAGGACGGCTCGAACGTGGTCCCATACATCCTCGAATGCGCCCGGGCGTACTGCACGCTGTACGAGATCCGGGAGGCGATGGAGAGGGTGTTTGGAGCCTACAAAGAACCCGTCTTCTTCTGACGGAACGCTTGGGCGGGCGCAGGAGGTCGTTGGGCTCCGCGCCGCGACCTGTGACGTAGCGCTGCTACGCCTCGGTCCCGGTGCTCGCCCGCCTACTCCTGCATCCCGCCGAAGCGTTCCCAGGGCAGCCGGGTTCTTGGGGCTGACACGGGCAGGGCGCAGGAGGTCGTTGGGCTCCGCGCCGTGGCCTGCGACGTAGCGCTGCTACGCCTCGGCCCCG
>DATHRY010000049.1:0-2141 GCA_035464715.1 Longimicrobiales bacterium | reverse complement strand
GGCCCGCTCCTGGATGCTGGCCGGTACGTCCTCCGGCCGCTCCACGCCGTAGAAGGCGGCGTCGTAGGTGGTCCAGCGGGGTGTCGGAATCTCCAGCACCCGCACGTAGTAGAAGGCGCGCTGGGCCGGGTCGAAGTCGGGGTCCGCCCAGAAGCCGAAGAGGATCGGCTCCCCGATGGCGTTGGTGTAGGTGGCGGCCTCGACGTCGACGGTGTTGCCCACCGGAGGAAGGCGTCCGTCGGCGCCGGGCGCCCGGTCGCCGGACCAGACCACGTCGTAGACGTGCTCGTCGGTGGTGCCGTCGGCGTTGAGCCAGCCCTTGACCATCTGGACCCGGTCCAGGTTGGCGCCGTCCGGATCCCGGAGCGCCCGGATCATGAAGACCGGGGCTCCGGCGCCGCCGCTTCCCCGGGCGTCGGTGAGCTCACCGCCCATGGGCACCCCCCGCTGATAGCCGGTGACGGCGAAGTCCCAGCGGTCCAGCTCCTCGGGCTCGAAGTCCCACCCGCCGAAGACCCGGACCACCATGCGGGTCCCGGTGGTGGCGTAGACCTCCTTCCGCTTCATGGCGTCCCAGAGGGCCTCCCGGGTGTTCTCCCGGGCCCACACGGCGGCGAGTCCCGACGCCGACCCCTTGTAGTGTCGGATCGAGTAGTCCCGACCGTCCGGGGACGGGAGGAAGCCGGTGATCAGCTCGTCGAAGCGGCCTTCGGTGCCCGGCTCCACGGGGGTCGCCTTGCCGAAGAAGTTGTCCTCGGTGGTGGTGCTGAGCGACGTGTGGGTGTCGGTGCTCCCGATCATCCCGAAGCGGAAGGGATTGGCCCCCAGTTCCGCGTCGTAGGCCAGCCCCCGCTTGAGGGCCTCCCGGGCGTATTCCCGGGGGATCATGTCCGGATCCTTGGCGGCCCCGAAGCTGCCCCGGTCCCAGGTCTCGAAGTCGGCGAACTCGTCGTCCGTCGAGAGCATGGGGTGGGCCTCCCCGTCTCCCTTGATCTGGGTCACCTCGTACAGGGGCTCCCAGAGGGATCGCCGCTGGGCGTAGTCCCGGGTGAGAGGATCACCCGAGAGCGTCACGTCGTCGAACATGAGCCCGTTGGAGAGGTTGCCGTTGTGGGCGATCGCCAGCGCCGAGCCCCCGGTCCGGGCCTCGTAGTCCGCCATCCACGCCCAGAGCTCCTCGGGATCGGTGGTGTCGTACTGGCTCAGGGGAATGATCTGGTCCGCCTCTTCCTTTCCGTCCCGGAAGACGACGTTGCGGTGGAGGTTGTTGCCCCCCGGGGACGAACTCCACTCGAACCCGATGAAGGCCGTGAAGCGCCCGGGCTGGTTGTGCTCCTCGGCCGCCGAAGTGATCCGCTCCCACATGGACCGGGTGACCTCTTCGTTCCCGGCCAGGGGGTCGTCCCGGGCGCTCATCTGGGCGCCCCAGAAGGCGTAGGCGTCACCCCACTCGCCCGCCTTCACCATGTCGTGGATCTGCCGTCCCCAGTCGTTGGACAGAAGGGCGGGGTCCGACTCGGCGATGAGGGGCGCGAGGCCGAGGTTCTCCGAATGGTCGGCGACGACGAGCCAGTCCAGCGGCCGGAGGAGCTGGGCCCGGACGCCGGTGCTGGACGTGATGATCTCGCCCTTGGCGAACCGGTAGGCGGCGTCGGGTCCCAGCACGTTGCCGATCATGCCGGCGTCGGTGGAATAGGAGGTGTGGGCGTGGGTGTCGCCGAAGAAGACCCGGTCCGGGTAGGTGTAGCCCAGGTACGGGGAGTATTCCCGGGCCCGGGCCGTGACGTCGTCCGGATCGACGATCTGGGCCTGGGACGGCCCGGGGATCATGACCAGTCCCGCGAGGGCCGTGAGGCCGACGCGGAGTGTCGATCTGCGCATGGCTCCGTTCCTACTGGAGAGGAGAGAATCCGCGCCGCGGGGCCTCAACCGCCGGGCGTCGGAAGGAACGTCTGGATCTGGAACCGGAACTGCCAATCGGGCCCGATGTCCGGCTTCACCGCGTTGACGTAGGCCCCGATCTGGGCATTGATGGGGAGGCGGCCCAGGAAGAAGAGCTTTCCGCCCCCGGCGCCGAAGGGCACGGTCCAGCGGTCGTCGGACTCCGCCTCCCAGTTCACCGTCATGATCGGTGCGCTGTT
>DATHRY010000048.1:0-17053 GCA_035464715.1 Longimicrobiales bacterium | reverse complement strand
GTGCCGCGCCCGGATGGTGTTCCCCCGGACCATTCCCAGCACCTCGGTGATCTCGCGGCCGGTCACGTCCGGCGTCGTCACCACGATCATCGCTCCACGTCCCGGTAGGGGTCGTCTTTCCATTCTCCGAGCCGCTCGAAGATGGCGGCGAAGAGGAGGATGAGGAAGCCGACGGCCAGCGCCCCGACCGCGAGCTTCTCCACCGGGTTCGTCGGAGAGGTGGCGAACACCCAGGCCCCGTAGCCCGCCCAGAGGAGGAACCCCGCGACCAGGAGGAACCAGCCGACCGGCCGGGTGAGCTGGCGATTGACCGCACCCCAGACGGATCGGCCGGCCCGGCCCCCCTCCGGGAGGGCGGCCAGGTCTCGACGCATGGACCGGTAGATGGCCAGGTCCCTGCGCAGCTCCGTGGAGTTCTCGATGCCCATCTCGACGCGGAGCTTCTCCTCGGCGGAGAGCTCGTCGTCCAGGTAGCGCATCAGGTCTTCGTGCGAGACGGGAGAGGTCACTTCTTCATCAGCCTTCTAGGGGTACCTGACCCCGAGGTCCTCCAGCGCGCTCTTGAGGGCCCGCCGGGCGTGATAGAGGCGACTCGCCACCGTCCCCTCCGGAATGTCGAGGATCTCCGCGATCTCGGGATAGCGGAAGCCCTGGAGCTCCTTGAGCACCAGGATCTCCCGGTGGTCCGCTCCGATGGCATCGAGGCCTCGCCAGAGGGTCTCCCGGGCCGCGGAACGCTCCCGGGCCCGCTCCGGAGACGTCTCTGCGCCGGCCGGGCGATGCTCCAGCCGCTCGTCCCGGGTCTCCCGAGCTCCGCGGCTGGTCCGGGCCCGGATCATGTCACGACACTGGTTGCGGAGGATCTGGTAGAACCACGGCCCGAAGGCCCGACGGGTGTCGAACCGGGAGATGTTCCGGAACACCTTCACGAAGGCCTCCTGAAGGGCATCCCGAGCCTCGTCCACGTCGCCGAGCATCCCGGTGGCGACGCGAAGACCCGGACCCTCGTAGGCACGGACCAACGGCTCGAAGAACCGGGGGTCGCCGGTGCTGCACTTCCGAATGAGCTCCACCTCCACCTCCGATCGCAAACCCACTCCTCTCTCAATCTTCGTGTGGCCTACGGTCGTCGAACGGATTCCCTTCACGGGCGGCTGCCCGACCGCTGCCGGAGGGCCTCCACGGCCCGGTCGATCTCCTCGTCGGTATTGTAATAGTGGGGCGAGATGCGAAGGGCGGAGGATACCCTCTTGTCGTCGTAGTCCAGGATCGCCACCTGCCGGGAAACGGACGAGGTGTTGATCCGGTCCTCCCGGAGCGACGCCACGAGCTCGGCACCGTCCCATCCCTCCACCGCCACCGCCACGATGGCGCAGAGCTCGGGTCCCCGATCCAGGACCCGGACGCCTGGCAGGGCGTCGAGGCGCGTACGCAGCTCCGCCGCGAGTCTCCAGGAGCGATCGCGGATCGGCTCGATCCCGACGCTCGCGGCGTACGCGGCCGAGGCTCCGAGCCCCAGCACGAGGGCGTAGGCGAATTCCCAGGACTCGAACCGGACGGCGTCGGGGGCGGGCTGAGCCAGGTCGGCCTCGATCCAGTCCGCTCCGCGCATGTCCGGGAAGAGCGGCGCCAATCCCCGGTCGAGGGCCCGATCGCCAACCCAGAGGAAGCCCGCTCCCCGAGGGCCTCGCAGGAACTTTCGGGCCGTCGCCGAGAGGAAGTCCGCACCGATGGCCTCCGGATCGACGGGCATCTGGCCCACGCTCTGGCAGGCGTCCACGAGGAAGACGACGTCCCGCTCCCGACAGGCGGCTCCAACGGTGGCGACGTCCTGGACCAGGCCGGAGCTGGTGGGGACGTGGCTCATGGCCACCAGCCGCGGGCGAAGCCGGTGGACGAGGTCGCACATCGCGGGTGCATCCACCCCGCCTTGCGGTGCGTCGGGCGCCCGGACGATCTCGACCCCCATGCGCTCGACCAGGCTCAGATACTGGATCTGGTTCGACACGTAGTCGTTCCGCGTGGTCAGCAGCACATCGCCCGGACGGAAGGGGACGGCCGAGAGGGCGGCCACGAAGGCGGCCGTGGCGTGCTCCATCAGGGCGATCTGGTGGGGCTCGGCGGAGAGCAGGGCCGCCACCTGCTCGTAGACCGCGGCGATGGCGGCGCGCCTCAGGTCCGCAGCCTCGTATCCACCGACATCGGCTTCCAGATCGATGTGGGCCTGAATGGCCCGGATGACGGGCTCGGGCATGAGACCGGCACCGGCGTTGTTGAGATGGATGCGTTCCCCCACCCCGGGGGTCTCCGCCCGGAGCCGGTCGAGATCCAGGCTCACGGTCGTCCGCCCCATCTCCGCGAGGAGAACTGTGACATTCGAAGTCTTGGTCGGGTAACCGATCGCAGCATAGCTTGGTGATCGAAATGTGACGAACGTGTAACGGCCCGGGCGCCGCCCCGGGACCCGACGCCGGAGGGGGCATGGCCCACGACGACCCGCGCAGCGCCCGAAACCGGGCCGGGGGCGTCGCGTTCCAGTTCGGACGGGCCGCGGCCCTGGGTCTTGCCTTCCTGATCGCAGGATGCTTGCCCCAGCCCGGAGACACGGGACCCGACGAGGCGCACTGGATCCAACAGCCCGACGACGTACGTGTGCTCCTCGTTCCCGCGCACCGGACGACCCGGCTCCAGGGGCCGGGCCTGCCGGCGGTGGACGTCTCGCTGGGCGCGTTCTTCGCCCGATGGACGCCGGGCGGGCCACCGGTCGACCAGCTGGCCATCCTCGTGGTGATGGAGGGCCGGGATCCCGACACGCTGGCCGAGCTGGCCGAACAGCTTCTGCTCGACATCGACGGCACCCGCTACGTGGGCGCTCCGGGCAGCACCGAGAACAGCCTGAGGATGGAGCGGAAGCCCTCCGGGCTCCGGGTGACCATGGCGGTTCCTGTCGGACTGACCGAACTGACCCGGCTCATCGAGGCCGACGAAGTCCAGGCCCAGCTGGGACCCTGGGGCGTGTTCGGTCTTCCGCGTCACGAACGGCTCCGATTCCGCTCCCTCGTGGAGAAGCTCCCCGCCGGCGCACCCCTCGGCATCCGGCGGACGGGGCAGCTCGCAATGGCGGCGGACTGACCCGAAGGGGCCCGGGCGCGACGGGCGTCCCCCGCCGCGCCCGGAAACGGCCGGACCCTCCTCAGCCACCACCCTGTTCGGACACCACGGCCTGCTTGGCCTCCGTGACCATGTCCCGGACGTCCTGTAGCAGCTGCTTGGCGTCGTAGACGATACCGTCCTTGACGGTGTAGCTGATCCCGCCGACCCGCTCCACCTCGCCGGTGTCGTCGTTCAGCTTCACCGCGCCATTTCCGTAGAGGACCTTCAGATTCTCCAGAGGATTCTCCTCGACCATCACCAGGTCGGCCTTGAGACCCTCCCGGAGGATCCCGAACTCGAGCTGGTTCTCCAGCCCCCGGGGCTTGTGGAGCTGCATGGCTCCATGATACGTCGCGGCCCGGATGACCTCCACCGGATGGAATCCCGCCTCCCGGAGCAGCTCGAGCTCACGGATGTAGTCGAAGCCGTACAGCTTGTAGATGAATCCCGAGTCCGAGCCGGTGGTCACGATCCCGCCGGCGTTCTTGTAGTCGTTCAGGAAGTCCATCCACTTGTCGTAGAAGCGGTTCCAGTGGTACTCGTCCTCGCTGGTCCAGTAGAACCAGTAGGACCCGTGGGCCTCTCGGGACGGCGTGTAGAAATCCCACTGGCTGGGCAGCGTGTACTCGTCGTGGAAGTCCGCCTCGCGGGCCCGCATCACGTCCCGGCTGGCCTCGTAGATCGTCATGGTGGGGTCGATCCCGAACTCCAGCTCCAGCAGGCGGTCGATGAGGGCGTTCCACTCGTCGGAGCCTCGCTCGGCGCTCTGCTCCCACAGGCGGCCGACCTGCCCGAAGCGATGCTGCTCGTTGTTGTAGTTGTAGTCGAGCGGCCAGTTCTGGATGGAGTAGTCCGTCAGCATGGACTCGAAGAGCCCGTAGTAGTGGGTCATCATGTCCAACCCGGCCTCGGCGGCGTCCAGGACCGTCATCCGGGCCACACCCGTCTGGGCGAGGTGGGCCACCGTTCCGAGCCCGTGCTGGTGGGCCTCGTCGATGAGGGCCTCCATGATGGGCGGGTCGAAGGCGGTCAGCTTGAGGCCGTCGATGCCGACGCCGTCCACCCGCACGTCGGCGGCCCACCGCACCCACTCCCGAGCCTTCTCGGGGGTGTCGATGGAGCCCAGGTCCCAGCCCTCACCCGGGCGGGCGTACGTGTACATGCGAGGCGCCACGATCTCGTTGCGCTCGGCGAGGGCCTTCTCCTGCAGGGCCCACATCATGGGACCGTGCCCGACCCCCCGGGACGTGGTGATCCCGTGGCCCATCCAGAGCTTGTACGTGTACTCCGCCTGGGGCGCCTTGCCCCCGCCGCCGGTGTGGGCGTGCATGTCGATGAAGCCGGGCATGACCCACTTGCCGTGCCAGTCGATCTCCCGGGTTCCGGGCTCGGGCCGCCGGTTCTCGTTGATCTCCACACCCGGATAGCCCACGGACCGGATCTCGGTGATCCGGTCGCCCTCGATGACGATGTCCACCGGCCCCTGGGGAGGCGCCCCGGTGCCGTCCAGGATCGTGGCCCCCCGGATGACCAGGCGGTCGTAGGGCCCGCCGCCCTCGTCGGTGCCGCGGCGGGTGGTCTCGTCCATCTGGGCCGAAAGCGGCGTGCACAGGAACAGCAGCGTCGCCGCCCAGGCGAGGCCGATGCGGGGAAGCGAGGCGGTCATGCGTCCTCCAGGGGGTGTGGGTACCGGGTCCTGCGGGGTCCGTCCGGGCCCGGTGAGGGCAGGCCGGACGAGGCCCTGATATAGACCGGGGACGGCGTCCTTCGCAACGATCCCCCGGGTGTTGTCCCCCGGCCCCGGC
The DNA here is from genome assembly GCA_035464715.1 of Longimicrobiales bacterium. GTDB lineage: Bacteria > Gemmatimonadota > Gemmatimonadetes > Longimicrobiales > Gaopeijiaceae > Gaopeijia. The sequence goes on along the minus strand of DATHRY010000048.1, from coordinate 12,095 downwards.
ATCCGCCACCTTAGACGACTTCCACCCCCTGGACCGTGACGGACGGCGTGCCGTGAGCGACACCTCCTTCGATCTCGAAACCGACGTTCAGGACCTCGCCCCCGGGCAGGCCCGGGCCCTGGCGACGGGACTCCAGGAGGCCCTCCGGCGGTACAACCACCTGTACTACGTGGAAGCGCGACCGGGCATCTCGGATGCCGAGTGGGATCGCCTGTTCCGGCGCCTCCAGGAGGTGGAGGAGGCCTGGCCCGACCTGCGCACGCCGGACTCTCCCACCCAGCGGGTCGGCGCCGAGCCCCAGGACGCCTTCGAGTCCATGGAGCACCTGGTGCCCATGCTCTCCCTGGACTCCAGCGAGAAGGAGGAGGCGGTCCGCCGCTTCGACGAGCGCATCCGGAAGGTGGTCGAGGGGGAGATCCACTACCTCCTGGAACCCAAGCTGGACGGGGCCTCCATCGAGCTGGTCTACCAGGACGGTCTGCTGGTCCGGGCCGTGACCCGCGGCAACGGGGTCCGGGGAGAGGTGGTGACCGAGAACATCCGCACCATCCCCAGCGTCCCCCTGCGTCTCCGGAGTGAGCGGCGCCCGGTCCCGACCCTGTTGGCGGTCCGGGGGGAAGTGCTGATGTACATCTCCGCCTTCGAACGGTTCAACGAGAAGCTGGTGGAGAACGGGGCCGAGCCCTATGCCTCGCCCCGGAACTCCGCGGCCGGCGCCATCCGCCAGCTGGATTCGCGGCTCACGGCGGAGCGGGAGCTGGACTGTCTGGCATACGACGTCCTCCGGGCCGACGGCGTGGGTCTCGAGCGGGACCAGGAAGGGCTGGAGGCACTACGGGACTGGGGATTCCGGGTGCCCGAGCGCGTGGAGGTGGTGTCCGACGTCGAGGCGATCCTGGCGTACCACCGGGCCTTCGAGGACGATCGGGACGCCCTCGACTACGAGATCGACGGCGTGGTCATCAAGCTCGACGACCTGGACGTCCGGGGAGAGCTGGGGGCCACCTCGCACCACCCGCGCTGGGCCATGGCGCTCAAGTTCGAGCCCCGTAAGGAGGTCACCCGGGTGGACCGGATCGCCATCTCGGTGGGCCGCACCGGCGTCCTGACCCCGGTCGCCCTGATGCGGCCGGTGCAGGTGGGCGGGGTCACGATCTCGCGGGCGTCGCTGCACAACCGCGAGGAGGTGGCCCGGAAGGACATCCGGGAAGGCGACACGGTCCGCATCCAACGGGCCGGGGACGTGATCCCCCAGGTGGTGGAGCGGATTCCCGTGGAGGGAGAGACCCGCTCCGAGCCCTTCACCATGCCGCCCGCCTGCCCGTCGTGCGGCACCCCCGTGACCGAGGACGGACCCCGGACCGTGTGCCCCAACCGGTTCGGATGCCCGGCCCAGCTCAAGGGGCGCATCGTGCACTTCGGAGCCCGGAACGCCCTGGACATCGAGGGCCTGGGCGAGGAGACCGCCACGCTACTGGTCGACCGGGGGCTGGTCCGTGAGCTGGCCGCCCTCTTCGACCTGACCGCAGAGGAGCTTCTGGAGCTGCCGGGGTTCGCCGAGAAGAGCGCCACCAACCTGGTGGACGCGATCCAGGCCCGGAAGACGGTCGAGCTGGCCCGCTTCCTCCACGGACTGGGCATTCCCGAGGTGGGGGCGACGGTAGCCCGGGTGCTGGCCCGGCACTTCCGGAGCTTCGACGCCGTCCGGGCCGCCTCTCCGGAGGAACTCGAGGCCGTCGATGGGATCGGGCCGATCATGTCGCAGGCCATCCACGGATTCCTGACCGACGAGCGGAACGCGGCAGCCGTGGATCGCGTGCTGGAGCGGGGGATGGTGTTCCTGGTGCCGGAGGAGACGCGGGTCTCGGATGCGTTGGCCGGCGCCCGCTTCGTCTTCACCGGGGGGTTGAGCCGGCTGACCCGCGCCGGCGCCAAGAAGCTCGTGGAGTCGGCCGGCGCGAAGGTGGTGGGCTCGGTGAGCAAGAGCACGACCCACGTGGTCGTGGGCGAGGACCCGGGGTCCAAGTACGACCAGGCCGTGGAGCTCGGCGTCCAGACGCTGGACGAGGACGCATTCGTGGAGCTGCTCCGGGATTCCGGCGTGGACGTCGGGGACTGATGGAGAACCTGGACGTCGCCCGGACCCTCGCGGAGGTGGCCGACCTCCTGGAGATCCAGGGCGCCAACCCTTTCCGCGTCCGGGCCTATCGGGGCGCCGTCCGCACCGTCCAGGGTCTCACCCGACCTCTCACCCGGATGGTGGAGGAGGGAGAGGACCTGACCGCGCTCCAGGGTGTGGGCAAGCAGGTCGACGCCCACATCCGGGAGCTGCTCCAGACGGGGCAGCTCACGGTCCTGGACGAGATCACCGAGACGGTCCCCCGCACGCTGGTGGAGCTCACCCGACTGGACGGCGTCGGCCCCAAGAAGGCCAAGAAGCTGTGGGAGGAGCTCGGCGTCGAGTCCGTGGCCATGCTCGAGGCCGAGATCGGCAAGGGGACGGTGGCGGGACTGGCCGGCTTCGGCGAGAAGAGCGTGTCGAAGATCGCCCGGGCCATCGAGGACTTCCACAAGCAGTCGGAGCGCTTCCTGCGGGCCGAGGTGGAGCAGCTCATCCGGGGCCTGGTGGCCCACGTGGAGGAGGCTCCGGGTGTCACGAGGCTCGAGGTGGCGGGAAGCTATCGTCGCCGGCGGGAGACCGTGGGCGACGTGGATCTGCTGGCCCGGTGCGATGGCGACGGAACCCCCGTTGTCGAGCACTTCACCGGCTTCCCCGGCGCGGTGCGGGTCGAGGCCGCCGGCAGCACCAAGGGCAACATCGTCCTCCCCTCGGGCCTCTCCGTGGACCTGCGGGTGATTCCTTCCCGCTCCTACGGGGCCGCCCTCCACTACTTCACGGGCTCCAAGGAGCACAATGTCCGGGTCCGGACCCTGGGTGTGAAGCGCGGTCTCCGGATCAACGAGTGGGGCGTCTTCCGGATCCCCGAGGGCGTGGACGCCGAGAGCCTGGGCAAGGAGGACGGAGAGCGCGTCGGCGGGGAGACCGAGGAGGAGGTCTTCGCGGCTCTCGACCTGCCCTGGATCCCCCCTGAGCTCCGGGAGGACCGGGGTGAGATCGACGCCGCCCGGGAGGGCCAGCTGCCTCGGCTCGTGGCCGTGGACGACGTCCGGGGCGACCTGCACATGCACTCCACCTGGACGGACGGCACCGCGTCGATCCGGGAGATGGCCGAGGCCTGCAGGGATCGGGGATACGCCTACATGGCGATCACCGATCATTCGAAGGCGGTCACCATGGTGGGCGGCCTCACGCCCGAGAAGCTCCGCGCCCAGTGGGAGGAGATCGGGGCGGTCCAGGAGGAGATGGGCGATTCCATCCGGATCTTCCGAGGACAGGAGGTGGACATCCTGAAGGACGGGGACCTGGACCAGCCCGGCGAGATCCTGGAGGAGCTGGATCTCGTGGTGGCGTCGGTCCACTCGTTCATGGACCAGGACGGCGCCACGATGACCAGGCGCGTCCTGCGGGCCGTCACCAGCGGCCACGTGGACATCCTGGGCCACCCCACGGGCCGACTCCTCAACCGCCGGGAGCCCTACGACCTCGACGTGGAGGCCGTCCTGGAGGCCGCCTTGGCGTACGACGTGGCGGTGGAGATCAACGCGAACCCCCGGAGGCTCGACCTGAACGACCATTATGTTCGAAGAGCCCGGGACATGGGGGTGCGGGTCGTCGTGAACACCGACGCCCACTCGGTCCAGGGCCTGGATGTGCTACGATACGGACTCGACCAGGCCCGGCGCGGCTGGCTCGAACCAGGGAATGTCCTGAACTGCGGCAGTGCCGAGGAGATCGAAGCGTGGTTGTCCCGTTGAGCGTCGGGCAGGAGTGAGTCCCTTCATGACCAGCGGCCTGCTCCTGGTGGCAGGGGTGGCCGTTCTCTTCTTCGGCGCCGAGTGGCTCGTCCGCGGAGCCGCTCGGCTCGCGGCGTCCTTCGGCGTGAGCCCCATCGTGGTCGGTCTCACGGTGGTGTCGCTGGGGACGTCGGCTCCGGAGCTGGTCGTGTCCCTCACGGCGGCCCTCCGGGGCAACGGTGACCTGGCCATGGGCAACGTCATGGGCTCCAACCTGGCCAACATCGGGCTCATCCTCGGTCTCACCGCCCTGGTCCGCCCCATGGAGGTCTCGGCCCGGGTGGTCACCCGGGAGGTCCCCATCATGCTGGCCATCACCCTGCTCATCTATCCCCTGGCCATGGACCTGACCCTGGGACAGGGGGACGGGATCATCTTCCTCATCGTCCTGGGGGTCTACCTCCTCTTCGTGAACCGGGCGGCCGGGGAGGAGGCGCCCGAGATCCTGGGGGAGTACGAGGCCTACGCCCGCTCCGAGAGCCACCTCCAGCGCCTGTCGTGGGGGGATCTCGGCCTCGTGGTGGGGGGATCCATCGGGCTCGTCCTGGGCGGTCGCTCCATCGTGAACAGCGCCGAGTTCCTGGGGCCCGCCCTGGGGGTGCCGGACATCCTCATGGGGCTCACGGTCGTGGCGATCGGCACCTCCCTCCCGGAGCTCGCCACGTCTCTGGTGGCCTGCGTGCGGGAAGAGGCGGACATCGCCGTCGGGAACATCATCGGCAGCAACATCTTCAACATCGCCGCCATCCTCGGGACGACGGCCGTCGTCACCCCCATCCAGATCAACCCCGACATCCTCCGGGAGGAGCTCCCGGCCGTGTTGATCCTCTCCTTCGCGGTCCTTCCCGTGACCTGGAACGCCTTCAAGGTCCGCCGCTGGGAGGGAGCGATCCTCCTGACCGGCTACCTGGCCATCGGCATCTGGCTCTTCCGGGTCTGACCGGCCCCCCGGGAGGCCGTCCCGGGCGCCTCAGATCGTGGCCAGGGCCTGCCGGAGGTCGGCGATCAGGTCCTCGGGGTGCTCGAGGCCCACGGAGAGACGGATGAGGCCCTCCGTGATCCCCATCCGCGCCTGGTGCTCCGGCGGAACGTCGGCGTGGGTCATGGTTCCGGGGTGCTCCGCCAGGGATTCGGTCCCGCCCAGGCTGACGGCGAGCTTCACCAGGGAGAGGGCGTTGAGGACCCGGAAGGCCGCCTCCTGCCCGCCGACCACCTCGAAGCTGATCATGGACCCCGGGGAGATGCACTGCCGCTTGTACGTCGCGAAGTCCGGGTGCGACTCCTCCAGATGTCCCAGGTAGTGCACCTTCTCGACGCCGGGATGGTCGGCCAGGAAGTCGGCCACGTAGCGTGCGTTCTTCATCTGGCTGGTCATCCGGAGCTTCAGCGTCTCGAGGCTTCGAAGCAGCAGCCATCCCGTCCAGGGTCCCGCCATGCTCCCGAAGAAGGTCCGGGTCGCCTTCACCTGACTGACGAGGTCGTCGCTTCCCAGGCAGGCACCGGCGATCAGGTCCGAGTGTCCCCCCACGAACTTCGTCAGGGAGTAGAGGACCAGGTCTGCGCCGTGCTTGAGGGGGTGCTGCCATAGAGGGCCGAGGAAGGTGTTGTCCACCGCCACCAAGACCTTGCGTTCAGGGGTGGACGCCGCCTGCGCCACCTCGGCGCACATGGCGATGTCCACGAGGCAGTTCGTGGGATTCGCCGGCGTCTCCACGAAGATCATGGCCAGGCGGTCCCGACGGTCGTCCTCCGCCAGGGCGGCCTCCAGCCCGTCCCGCCCCTTCCAGGCGGCGAACGGCACCGTCTCCACGCCCCACCTGGGGAGGATCTCGTGGAACAGGTACTCGGTGCCCCCGTAAATGGGCTCGCTGAAGGCCACCACGTCGCCGGGCCCGAGAAAGGTGAAGACGGTGGTGGTGATGGCCGCCATCCCGCTCTCGAAGGCGGCGGCCGCCTCGGCGCCGTCCCACAGCGTGAGCCGGTCCTCGAGGATCTCCAGACCCGGGTTGTTGAGGCGGGAGTAGATGAGCCCGAGCGTCTCGTCGTGGCGCTTCTCGCGGAGCCCGTAGGCGACCTCGAAGAAGGCCTTCCCCGCCTCGGCGCTCTCGAACACGAACGTGGAGGTCTGGAAGATGGGGGGCTTCACGGCTCCCTCGGACCACTCGGGGTGGTAGCCGTAGCTCATCATCAGGCTCTCGGGGCGCAGCTCGTGGCCCTCGAGGCGGGGGTGGCGTCCGTCGTGCTTCGCCATGGTTGCCAGGCTCCTGCGGGGAATGTGTATTCGGAAGCTAGTGGGGTGATGCCGAAGCTCCACCCCGACCCGCTCTCCAACTGGACGCTGCACATGGCACGTCGCTCGAAGGCCGTCGAGGAGGCCCTGGATCGGTGGGTCGCCAAGGGTTTCGTGTCCCCGGACCTGGCCGGCACCCTCCGAGCCGAGGCCGAAGTCGCACACCAGGCCAGGACACGGCGGTGGGGCCAGCTCCTGGTGGCGATCCTGGGGGCTGTCGCCCTCATCCTGGCCGCGGGCCTTTTCGCCGAGCGGAACTGGGAGGAGCTGTCCAGGGCGGCCCGCTCGGTGGTCCTGGTGGCCGGGGGGATTGTGGTGTGGTTGGCGGGGGTGGCGGCTTTCAGGCGGTCGGGGTGGGAGACGCCCGGGGCCCTGCTGCAGGCGGGCGGGCAGGCGGTCCTCCTCGTGGGGCTGGCCTACTCCGAGACGGCGTGGACCTCCGGGAGCCCGGTGGCGATCGGGGTGGGTCTTCTGGCCCTGGTGATCGCCGTACTGCTGGCCCCGGTGAGCTTCGGCGAGGGCCTCTTGATGGCGGGGGTCCAGACCGCCGCGACGCTGGTCTACCTGGCCATCTTCCTCGAGCGTGCCCTGGCGATGGACCCGGACGCCATCGTCTGGACCCTGGATGCCCTGATCCTCCTGGCGATCGCCGTCCAGGCCGCGCTCATGCGCCGCTGGGACGCGGCCCGCCGGGATCGGGCCCTGATGGCCTTCACCACCAGCCTGTGGGCGGGCCTGATCCTGGCTGTCATCACCGGATTCGGGCCCCTGGACGCCGGCGACGCCGGGATCCTCGGGATGGACCTCTGGCTCCTCGTGATCGCGCTCCTCACGCTGTGGGGGATCCACCGGGCCCCGACGGAGCTGCGCAGGGACGCCTTCGAGACCAACCTGGCCATCTGCGTCGCCGTGGGCGGTCTCCTGGCCATGTTCACCCTGGGGGAGACCTTCGAGATGGGCGCCGAGGGGGCCGGGGCGGCCGGGGCCGTGGTGGGCGGGCTCGGCCTGGTCTACGGGCTGCGGCACGGGGCCACCTCGGTCCTGGTCGTCGGCAGCCTGACCGCGCTCTTCGCCACCTGGGTGTTCGCCATCGGACAGGCCGGCGCCGTCGGGGGGGTGATCGCCCTCCTCATCTCCGCGGCGGTACTGTTCTGGCTCTCCACACGGATCCGGACCGTCGACGAGGATCGCGAGCCTGCCTAGCTTTGGGGTCCCTTCCGCGGATTCCTCGTCCTCGAGCCCCGACACCTCATGCTCTCCATCGACCTTCAGGGGAAGCACGCCTTCGTAGCCGGCGTCTCCGACGACCAGGGCTACGGCTGGGCCATCGCCCGAGCCCTCGCCGCCGCGGGGGCCCGGGTGTCCGTCGGGACCTGGCCACCCACCATGGGCATCTTCACGAAGCTTATGGAGCGGGGTCGTCTGGACCGGTCCCTCCCCGGCGGGGGCGAGTGGGAGATCGAGAAGGTCTATCCGCTCGATGCGGTCTACGACACCGAGGACGAGGTCCCGGACGAGGTCCGGGAGGAGAAGCGGTACAAGCCCTTCGAGCGCTTCACCATCCAGGGTGTGGCCGACGCACTCGCGGAGGACCTGGGCGACGAGAAGCTCCACGTCCTGGTCCACTCCCTGGCCAACGGACCGGAGGTGCAGAAGCCCCTCGTGGAGACGAGCCGGCCCGGCTACCTGGCGGCCCTGAGTGCCAGCGCCTATTCGATGGTGAGCATGGTCCAGCGGTTCGGCCCCCTCATGGCCGAGGGCGCCGGAGTGGTGTCCCTGAGCTACCTGGCGGCGGAGCGGGTGATCCCCGGATACGGGGGGGGCATGAGCTCGGCGAAGGCCGCGCTGGAGGCCGACACCCGGACGCTGGCGTTCGAGGCCGGCCGGAAGTTCGGGATCCGGGTCAACACGATCAGCGCCGGACCGTTGGCCAGCCGGGCGGCCAAGGCCATCGGGACGATCGATCGCATGGTGGACTACTACGAGCAGAACGCAGCGCTCCCGGCCTGCAACACCGCTGCGGACGTAGGAAACGCGGCTGCCTTCCTCTGCTCGCCGCTGGCCGCCGCCATCACCGGGGAGACACTCCACGTGGACATGGGCTACCACGCCATGGGGATGACGGCGGACACCCAGCTCCTGACCCAGGAGTAACGGGGGGACGCAGGTGACCCCGCGGGGGTCCGGTCCGTGAGCCCGCTCGGCTCCCTCCTGCCGGCGATCCGCGTCGAGCCTCCGGGGCCTCGTTCCCGGCAGCTGGCCGCCCGGCTGAGGCGGGTGGAGTCCCGGAACGTCACCTTCCTGACGGAGGCGTCTCCCGTCTTCTGGGAGGCCGCCCGGGGCGCCAACGTCCGGGATGCCGACGGCAACGTCTACCTGGACCTGACGGCCGCCTTCGGCGTTGCCCTGGGCGGGCACGCGCAGCCCTCCGTCCTGGCTGCCGTCGAGGCCCAGGCTGCGCGGCTGGTCCACGGCATGGGGGACGTCCATCCGCCCGTGGCCAAGGTGGAGCTCCTGGAGGCGCTGACCGGTGTGGTGGAGGGCGCTCTTCCCGAGCTGGACGAACCGCGGGCGGTGTTGGCCAACACGGGTAGCGAGGCCGTGGAGGTCGCCCTGAAGACCGCCCGTCTGGCTTCGGGACGAGGGGGCGTGATCGCGTTCGAGGCCGGCTATCACGGCCTGACCCTGGGGGCCCTCTCCGCCACGGCGCGGCCCTACTTCCGGGAGCCCTTCGCGGACCGGCTACCGGAGGACGTCACCTGGCTCCCCTTCCCGGTCCGCGAGGAGGAGGTCGCGCCCGTGCTCGACCGCGTGGACGCCCTGCTGGCGGCCGGGGCCGGAGCCGTGATCGTGGAGCCGGTGCAGGCCCGGGGGGGCGTCCGGATTCCCGCCCCGGGATTCGGGGCCGGGCTAGGGGAGCGCACCCGCCGGCACGGGGCGGTCCTGATCGCGGACGAGATCTACACCGGGCTCGGCCGGTGCGGGAGCGTCCTGGCGTCGCCCAGGGTGGGTCTCCGGCCCGACGTGGTCTGCCTGGGCAAGGTCCTGGGCGGCGGGCTGCCCCTGAGCGCGTGCCTGGCGTCGCGCGCCGTCATGGACGCATGGCCGCCGTCTCCCGGCGAGGCCCTGCATACGAGCACGTTCCTGGGGCATCCTCTGGCCTGCGCGGCGGGGCTGGCCGTCCTCGAGGACGTGGCGCGGGGCCTCCCGGGTCGGGCGGACGCGCTGGGCCTCCGGCTCCTGGACGGACTGAGGGCGGGCCTGGCGGGCGTGCCCGGGGTCCGGGACGTCCGGGGGCTCGGGCTGCTCCTGGGGGTGGAGGTCGATCCGGGGGTGGCCGTGGAGGTCGCCGAGGAGGCGCTGCGACGCGGGTTGATGGTCCTGCCGGCGGGTGACGAGGGGCAGGTCGTGGAACTCTCCCCCCCGGTGGTGCTTACAGGGGAACAGGAGGCCCATGCCGTGAACACCCTCGTCGACATCCTCGGATCCGCGCCCGAAGCGGGGGGCTCGTGACCCCGGTTCGAAGGCCGGCTTGCGTCCCGGACCGGCCGTTCCGGAGTCGACGGGGAGCCGTCGGCGCAGGGATGTTCGCGCTCGCCGTGCTGTCCGCGGCACCCGGCCCCGCGGGCGTCGTGCCCGGCTTCGACGACGGGGCCCTGGCGGCGCAGACCCGGAGCCCGATCGCGGAGCGGACCCCGCTGGTGCTGGTGCCGGGGTGGGCCGAGGAGGGTCAGGACCTGGAGCCGCTGAAGGCGCTCTTCGTGGACGCGGGCTGGTCGGCGGCGGACATCGCCATCGTCGAGTTCGCGGACGCGGAGGGAAGCAACATCGATCACGCCCACGAGCTGGAGGCCGTGGTGACGGCGCTCCGGGCCAGCTCCGGTGCGGACCGGGTCGACGTCGTGGCCCACTCCATGGGGGGCTTGGCGACCCGCTATTATCTCCAGAACGGGGGCGCCCAAACGGTCCGCCGGGTGGCCTTCATGGCCACGCCCCACCGAGGCACCTACGTGGCCTACCTGGCGTGGGGCGAGGGTGGCGAGGAGATGCACCCCGGGAGCGTCTTCCTCCTGGATCTGCAGCGGTTCCGGGCGGTTCCCGAGGACGTGGAGGCCATCACCGTCCGGACCAAGGTGGACCTGCACATCATCCCTCCGGAGAGCGCCACCCTGGTGGGCGTTCCCAACATCGAGGTCTGTTGCCCCAGCCACATCGGCATCCTGACCCATCCCGACGCGTTCGAGGCCCTCGAGCGCTTCTTCCTGCGAGAGCCCTGACCCCATGACCTGGCACGCCGTGCTCTTCGATCTGGACGGGACGCTGGCCGACACCGTTCCCCTGATCCTCGCCAGCGCACGTCACGCCATGGCCGAGATCCGGGGCGAGGCTGAGCTCGGAGAGGCCTGGCGGGAGCACATCGGCCGTCCCCTGTCCGACACCATCCGGGACTTCGCACGGGACGAGGAGGAGGGCGAGCGCCTGCGAGCGAGCTACTCGGCGTTCCAGTCGGAGGCCCACGACCGGATGGTGCGGCCCTTCCCCGGCGCGCTGGAGGTGGTGGAGGAGCTGGACCGGCGCGGGATCCCCCTGGGCATCGTCACCTCGAAGGGACGTGCCATGACGGTTCGGACACTGGCGGTATGCGGCCTGGCGAACGCGTTCCGGGTGGTGGTGACCGCCGATGAGGTCCAGAGGGGGAAGCCCGATCCCGAGCCGGTGCATCGAGCCTTGGCGGCGCTGGGGATGCCGGCGGCGGAGGAGATCGCGTTCGTGGGCGACTCCCCCCACGACATCGAGGCGGGCCGCGGGGCGGGGATCTTCACCGTCGGCGTCACATGGGGGGCGTTCCCCCGGGATCGGGTCGTGGCGGCCCGCCCCGACCGCATGATCGAGACGATGGGCGAGCTCCTCGAGCTGGGTCCGGGAGGGCGGTAGGGGGACCGCTACCGGTTCGAGGTCGCCCGGTCGATCTGCTCGGCCAGGGCGGTGTCCTTCTCGGTGATCCCGCCCTCCGAGTGGGTGGCCAGCCCGATCCGCACCTTGTCGTAGCGGATGTCGATGTCGGGGTGGTGGTCGGCCTCGTCCGCGAGGGTCGCCACGCGGTTCACGAAGACCACCGAGTCCCGGAAGGAGTCGAAGTCGTAGGTCTTCTGGATCACGTCGCCGCTCCGGCTCCAACCCGGGTGGGCGTCGGTCCAGTCGGAGACGGAAGTGTCGTTCAGCAGCATGGGGTGGCCGGGTCCGAGGAGCGCTTCTGGGCGTTGAGAAACCCCGTGTCTCCGGCTGGGGTCCCGCCGGCTCCGGAAGGGGTTGACGCACCCGGACCCCCGTTTAGCTTTCTAAGCTCTCCCGAGCTGGGAGTGCCTGGCCCCCATCGTCTAGTGGCCTAGGATATCGCCCTCTCACGGCGAAGACCGGGGTTCGAGTCCCCGTGGGGGTACTCCGGAGGACCTGAGCGATCCGCGTCCGCCACCAACCCGGCGCGGCGCGGATCTGCACAAGGAGCAAGGCAGGACGGTCGCTTAGCTCAGTTGGTAGAGCGCTACGTTCACATCGTAGAAGTCACTGGTTCGAGTCCAGTAGCGACCACTCTGGATTACGTAACGGGAAGCGCCCCAATGGCTCATGGCCGTGGGGCGTTTGTCGTAACCGTGGAAGGCCAGCTCTTTCAAGCACTGGTCCACGGGGATGTCCCGCTTGTCCCGGGACCGGGGTGTGGAAAGGAGGGTGCGGAACCTCCCCCGGTCACGGACCCACGGTGAAGAGCCTCGACGTCAGCGTGTTGCCCTCGTGGACCACCGAGACAGCCCACTGCCCTTTCGCTTCGGGAGGGATGGCCATGGCGGCCCACTGGAGATCGGACTCTTCGTCCACCTGAAGCTCCAGGAGG
>DATHRY010000047.1:0-7791 GCA_035464715.1 Longimicrobiales bacterium | reverse complement strand
CGGACCGGCTTCGCTTCGTGCTGCTGGTCCCAGAGCGGATGGCGGGACCCCCGGCCGATCCGGTGCACCCGCAGGTATCCGTCGTCCCGGATCTGCGAGGCCGCGTAGGCCGGGGCGTCCAGCCGGCAGGCGAGCACGCGGTGCGGCGAGCCCGATCCCACGGTCCGGACGACGTTGCCCCAGTGGTCCGTCGTCCACCCTGGGAGGGCCTCGGCGATCCGGGGGCTCAGCCGTGTCTCGTAGCCCGTGGCGACGTCGACGGCCGTCCACGACGCGACGGCCGCGCTCGCAGCGGGGCCAGCGTCGGTGTCCGGGGGCTGGCTCTGGGCTCGAAGGGCCGCCGGACGGATCGGCGCCGCGAGGAGACCGAGAAGGAGGAGCGGGGTGCCGAAGGTGGATCGCATCGTGGGGGCGGTGGAGGGAGGAGGGACACCCAGAGCATAGGGGGGCGGCGACGATTTCGCCCGCCGGGTGGCCGCGATCAAGGTACTCGCGCCCCGCGAGGCCCGCCCGCATCTTCACGTCCAGTCGAACGCTCCGGCACCAGGGCCGAACCGGAGGAGGAGCGCCGCCGTCAGGCGCCCTCTCCCCCGTGTGCTGAGGACCCTCGCGCCGGACAGGAGATGAGCGCTCCCCAGGAGGAGATGTCCCGATGGCCGCGATCCGTCCCCCGCTGGTGCCGTGCCGTTGGTCCGCAGCTCTCGCCTCCGCCACGGTGGCGCTGCTGCTCCACCCGGTCCAGGCCTTCACCCAGTCGCCCGTCGAGGATCCGGACGTCCAGGCCCAGATCGGACTGTTCTCCGCATGGCTCGACGGGCAGCTCGAGATCCGGGGGCTGCCGGGGGTCGTGGTGGGAGTGGTGGCCGGCGACGACCTGGTGTGGGCGGAGGGGTTCGGACACGCCGACATCGAGGCCGATCGTCCCATGGACACGGACACCCGGTTCCGCATGGCCTCCCACAGCAAGCTGTTCACCGCTACGGCGATCATGCAGCTCAGGGAGGAGGGGCGACTGCGGCTCGACGATCCGGTGACGGACTACCTCCCCTGGTTCACCTTCCAGGCCGCGGCGCCCGACGACCCGCCGGTGACCATCGAGCATCTCCTGACCCACAGCTCGGGACTGCCCCGGGAGGCCGGCCCCCATTGGACGGAATGGGACTTCCCCACCGCCGACGAGGTCCGGGCGCTGATGCCGGAGCGGGAGGCGCCCTTCTCGCCCGAGGTGCGCTGGAAGTACTCCAACCTGGCCTACACCGTCGCGGGCATGGTCGTGGAGGAGGTGAGCGGCTCCAGCTGGGCGGACTACCTCCAGGTGAACATCTTCGATCCCCTGGGGATGTCCGCCTCCAGCGTGGACGAGCCGGATCCCCTTCTGGCGACCGGCTACGGGTCCCGGATGCCCGACGGGTCCCGGGAGGTGATCCCCTTCGTCGACGCCCGGGGGATGGCCGCCGCCACGGGACTCACCTCCACCGTCGAGGACATGGCCCGCTTCGTCTCGGCCCAGTTCCGGGAAGGGCCCCGGGGCGGGGAGCGTCTTCTGAGCACCGCGTCGCTTCGGGAGATGCACCGGGTCCGCATGCTGGAGAGCACCTGGACCCGTGGACAGGGCATCGGCTTCAGCGTGCAGCGGGTCGACGGCGAGATCTACATCGGGCACGGGGGCGGATACCCGGGCTACACCACCCAGACGATCATCCATCCGGACTCCCGGGTCGGCGTGATCGTCCTGACCAACACGAACGACTCGAACCCGGGCCAGATCGCCACGGAGCTCATGGAGACCGTGGGACAGGCCCTCGCCGAAGCCACTGCGGAAGAGCCGGAGGCGGTGGCCTGGGACCCGGCCTGGGAGCGGTTCGCAGGCGTCTACCGCAGCCGCTGGGGAACCACCCGGGTGCTGGTCATGAACGAGCGTCTGGTGACGATGAACCCCTGGGCCTCGAGCCTGGGTGACCCGGTGGAGCTGGAGCCCCTCGGCGACGGAACCTTCCGCATGGTCGCCCCGACGGGAGGAGGCCCGGTGGGCGAGATCGTCCGCTTCGTCGAAGAGAACGGGGAGGTGATCCGGATGGTCACGGGGGACACCTACTCGGTCCGGGTGAACTAGCCGGGGGCCGCGAAGGGCGCGGCACGACCTCCACCCGTCCGCGGACCTGACCCGCTACCGGACCTCACTCATCAGTCGCTGCGCCCACCCGCTCACCACCGTCATGCGGTGGGCCCGGGTGGCCCCGGGGGCCTCCACCAACAGATGCCGCCCGGCGGCGTCCACGTCGTGGGACCGCCCCAGGACGTTGACGTACGCTCCCTCGAACAGAGGCTGCGCCGCCCCCGGGGTGCCGGGGCCGTCCGGAACCGTCACCGTCATCCAGCGATTCCCCTCCCGGTAGACGAGCCGGCCGTCGGGGTGCCACACCGGCTCCTCTCCTCCCTGTGGAGAGGCCCGGAACCGGTCCCACGGCGGTTCGGTGCGAGCCAGGTAGACCTGCCACTCCCCGTCCTCCAGGACGCTGGAGGTGTAGGCGAGCCACCCGCCTCCGGGCCGAAGGGCGTGCCCCCACCCCTGGATCCCCGTGAGCTCCGTCGCCCGCAGCCCCGTGGGAAAGGCATCCGTGCGCCCCAGGACCATCCGCGCGTCCGAGGCATCCAGGGCGATGAGGGAACCGTCGCGGGCGACGTCCAGAATCCAATACCCGGGGATCGAATCCCGCACGCCTTCGTTGTCTGCCCGCACCACCACCGAATGGGCGTCCGCCCCCTCACCTCCGACGTAGGCCAACCGCTCACTGTCGTACCAGATGGCCCAATCGGGAATCTGGCGCCCCAGGCCCTCTTCCAGGCTGAGCAGCTGGTAGCCACAGTCTCCCCGGACGGTGCAGGCGTAGACCACCAGTCGCCGGCCGTCGGGCGAGAGGTCCATCTCTCCCCAGTCGGCGCGACCGAAGGCCGAGAGGGTATCCACCCGCCCCGTGTCGTCCCTCCAGACGAGCCAGCTGCGCAGCGCCGTCTCGCCCTCCACGTAGTAGAGGATCCCATCCTGGGACACGTCCCACTGCCCCGCGCCCCACACCGTCTCGATGCGGGCCTCGTCCAGGACCGGGATCGGGTCACCGGGTACCTCCCCGTCGCCGGCAGGCAGATGCACCGCCATGAGGGAGCCCGACGGAGCGGTGAACACCAGGTGGTCCCGGCCGACGGGGCGGGGATTCGTGCCGCGGATGAGGTCGTCGGAAAGAACCCCGCCCTGCTCGTGGACGGCCAGGTCGATCCACCCTCCCCGGGTCAGGATCCACCCCTCTCGGGTGGACGGATCGAAACGGACGATCGTGTACGCGGCCGAGGACAGGACCAGTCGCCGCCCGTCGGGGAGCAGCTCCGGAAACACGAGCCGTCCCTGCTCGGGACCGGAGCCGGGGTAGGTCCGAAGCGTGTCGGACCGGCCGCCGGCCACCGGTACGGATTGCAGGATCTTCCCCTCGTCGGTGGCCAGGACGACGCGCCCGTCGGGAAGCCAGGCTCCGCCGTAGGCCAGCTCCACGGACGCGATCGGGAGGGGCGCCCCGCCGGAGACGGACACCCGGAAGGCACTGGGTCCCGCGAAGTATCCCACCCACTCTCCGTCCGGCGAGAAGAACGGGGCGTAGGCACCCTCGGTGCCGTCCAGGGTGGTCACGTCCCCGGACGACATGTCCCGCAGACGCAGGCGCACCCGCCCCCCGTCCTCAGCCACGTAGACCATGCGGCCGCCGTCGGCGGAGAGGTCGAAAGCCTTCATCCCCACGCCCAACGGCACCGCTCCCACCAGGGCCAGCGGCGCCGAGTCCGGAAAGTCCAGGACCGACTGCCTCACCACGGGGTTCACGCCCACCACCTCGCCTCCGGCGCCCCGCCCCCCCACCAGATCGCGGACCAGGAGAACCCCGGCCACCGCCAGCGCCGCCAACGCCAGGGGCTTCCAGCTCCGCCCGGGGGCGACCGGGCCGCCGGGCGACGCCGCCCCCACGGCATGACGGAAGGTGGGATCCGCCAGGGCCCGCCCCATGTCACCGGCGGTGGAGAACCGGTCCGCCGGGAGCTTCTCCAGCGCTCGGAGCACCACGGCTTCAACGTGGGGCGGTATGGAGCGCCGGTGGCGCGAGGGCGGCTCGGGGTCCGTCGTGATGATGCGGGAGATCACCGCCCCGGCGGTGGGACCCGTGAAGGGCGGTTGGCCCGTGAGGAGCTCGTAGAGGACGCAGCCGAGGGCGTAGAGGTCCGAACGGGGCCCCAGCTCCCGGTCCCCCGCCGCCTGCTCCGGGCTCATGTAGTCCGGCGTCCCCAGGCTCAGCCCCGTCTCCGTGACCCGTCGGTCCCCGGACTGGCTCACCGCCAGGGCAATCCCGAAGTCCGCCACCACGGGTTCGCCCCCCTCCCCCAGGAGGATATTCGCGGGCTTGATGTCCCGATGCACCACTCCCCTCCCATGGGCGTGCTCCAGGGCATCAGCCACCTTGGCCACCAACGCCACCGCCTCGTTCACCGGGAGCTGCTTCTCGCGGTCCAGGCGATCCCTGAGCGACTCCCCGGCCACGTGGGGCATGACGAAGAAGAGGAGCCCGTCGGCCTCCCCCGAGTCGAAGAGCGGGAGGATGTGCGGGTGCTGGAGCGCCGCCGTGGTCCGGATCTCGCCCAGGAACCGTTCGGCCCCGATGACCGCCGACAGCTCGGGATGCAGCACCTTGAGCGCCACCTCACGGTCGTGTCGGAGGTCGCGGGCGAGATACACGGTCGCCATTCCGCCGGCGCCGAGCTCGCGCTCGACCCGGTACCGCCCCTCCAGGGAGGCGTTCAGGCGGGAGGGGATGTCCGGCATGGCCTCCAGTATGCGGTGGTTGCGGGGCCGAGGCCAATGGGAGTCGCCGGAGTCCGGCGAGGCGACGGGCGACGTCGGGGTCCTCTTCGGCCTGCGCCGCGCTCGGCGGACACCCGTGGTCGATCCTGTCCGGATGCCCATGCCTCCGCTACGGTAGGGTGGTACGCCACCCCACTCCTCCGGACCTCACCCACATGCGCCGATCCATTTCTCGAGCTGCCCTCTCGGTGCTCCTCCTCGCCACCGCCACGCCCGCAGCCGCCCAGGCGCCCGCCGAGCTCCATCAGCGCATCGACGAGCTCGCCGCCGCCGTCAACGACCAGGTGGTGGAGTGGCGGCGGGACATCCATGCGAATCCCGAGCTGGGCATGCAGGAGTTCCGGACTGCGGCCCTGGTCGCCGACCATCTCCGGTCGCTGGGGATCGACGTGACCACGGGGGTGGGCGGAACGGGGGTCGTCGGGGTGTTGGAGGGCGGTCGGCCGGGTCCGGTGGTGGCCCTACGTGCAGACATGGACGGCCTCCCGGTGACCGAGCTGGCCGACGTGCCCTTCGCGTCGAAGGCCACCGCCGAGTGGCAGGGTGAGGAGGTCGGGGTGATGCACGCCTGCGGGCACGACAACCACGTGGCGATCCTGATGGGCGTGGCGGAGGTCCTGGCGGAGATGCGGGACGAGCTTCCGGGCACCGTCAAGTTCTTCTTCCAGCCCGCCGAGGAGGGCCCCGGCGGCGCCGAGCCCATGATCGCCGCGGGTGTGATGGAGAGCCCCGAGGTGGACGCCGTCTTCGGGCTCCACGTCTTTCCCATGCCCGTGGGGACGATCGCCTACCGACCCGGCGGCATGCTGGCCAGCTCCGACGGGCTCCGCATCGTCGTCCGGGGCGTGCAGACGCACGGCGCCATGCCGTGGCGGGGGGTGGATCCCATCGTGACCGCCTCGCAGATCGTCGTCGGACTGCAGCAGGTGGTGAGCCGTCAGATCGACCTCACCGACTCCCCGGCCATCGTGACCATCGGCCAGATCGAGGGCGGCAACCGCGGCAACATCATCCCCGACACGGTCCTCATGGTGGGTACGATCCGGAGCCTCAATCCGGACACCCGGACCGAGCTGCACGAGCGGGTCCGCCGGATCGCCGAGAACATCGCCGAGGCGAACGGCGCCGAGGCCGAGGTCACCATCGACCTGGGGTACGCCGTCACCGTGAACGATCCGGCGCTGACGGAACGGATGACCCCCTCGGTCCGACGGGTGGCGGGAGAGGGGCTCGCGGTCATGCCGCCGACGCTGGGCGCCGAGGACTTCTCCTACTTCGCCCAGGAGGCCCCGGGCCTCTTCCTGGCCCTGGGTGTGGCACCGGAGGATCCCGCCCTCGTCCACCCCAACCATTCGCCCTACTTCTACGCCGACGAGCGGGCGCTGCCCCTGGGCGTCCGGGCGCTCGCCAGCCTCGCCGTGGACTACCTCTCGGGCCCGCCGATCTCGGACGACCCCTAGAGGATGCCCTCCACGATCTCCTCGACCTCTCCCGCGATCCGGTCCACGTGGGCCGGTCCCTGGAAGCTCTCCACGTAGATCTTGTAGAGGTCTTCGGTGCCCGAGGGCCGCAGGGCGAACCAGGCGTTCTCCGTGGTGACCTTGAGCCCGCCGATGGGCGCCCCGTTCCCCGGCGCGTGGGTGAGGATCGTCTCGATCGGCTCGCCCCCGACCTCGTCCAGGTGGATATCGGCGGCGTCCAGGGATTTGAGGCGGCGCTTCTGCTCCGCCGTGGCCGGCGCCGAGAGCCGTGTGTAGGCGGGCCGTCCGAATCGCTCGGCCAGCCCCTCGTAGAGCTGGGCCGGATCTTCGCCCGCGCGGGCGAGGATCTCGCCCGCCAGGAGCGCCGCCACGATGCCGTCCTTGTCGGTGGTCCACGTGGTGCCGTCGCGCCGGAGGAAGGTGGCCCCGGCGCTCTCCTCGCCGACGAACCCCAGCGAGCCCGAGACCAGGCCGTCGACGAACCACTTGAAGCCCACCGGCACCTCGTAGGTCTCCCTCCCCAGGGAACGGGTCACCCGATCGACCATCCCACTCGTGACCACGGTCTTGCCGACCCGCAGGGCGTCGCCCCACCCGGGACGATTCTGGAACAGGTACCAGACGGCCACCGCCAGGTAGTCGTTGGCCGGCATCAGTCCCCCGCTGCGTGTCACGATCCCGTGGCGATCGTAGTCCGTATCGCAGGCGAAGGCGACGTCGAAGTCGTCGCGCAGCTCCAGGAGCCGCTGCATGGCGTCGGGGGAGGAGGGGTCCATGCGGATGACCCCGTCCCTGTCGACGCTCATGAAGCGGAAGGTGGGATCGACGGTGGTGTCCACCGCCGTCAGATCGAGTCCGTAGCGCTCGGCGATCCGGTGCCAGTAGTGGACGCCCGCACCCCCCAGGGGATCGACTCCGAGCTTCACTCCCGCCGATCGCACGGCCCCGAGGTCCAGTACCGCACCCAGGTCGTCGACGTATCCGGTCAGGTAGTCGTAGGCATGGGTCGTGTCGAGGGCGAGGGCCCGGGACGCCGGGATCCGCGGGATCTCCGCCAACCCGGTCTTGAGCAGTGCGTTGGCCTCCTGCTCGATCCAGCGGGTCGTCTCGGTACCGGCCGGGCCTCCGTGGGGCGGGTTGTACTTGATCCCCCCGTCCCGGGGCGGGTTGTGGGAGGGTGTGATCAAAATCCCGTCGGCGAGCCCGCTCCGCCGCCCCCGGTTGTGGACCAGGATGGCCCGGGACACGGCGGGCGTGGGGGTGAACCCCCCATCTGGCCCGTCCTTCGGGGCCCACATGACATCGACCCCCGCCGCCCCCAGCACCTCCAGGGCGGTCCGCTGCGACGGAGCCGACAGCGCATGGGTGTCGATCCCGAGAAAGAGCGGCCCGTCGATCCCTTCGGCGACGCGG
>DATHRY010000046.1:0-11017 GCA_035464715.1 Longimicrobiales bacterium | reverse complement strand
TGAGCTGATACGAGAGGGACGTTCCGTCATCGGAGAGGCGGACGGTCGCCTGGCCCCCGGCGGGCGTGTCCCGGGAGGGCACCTCGTTCGCGCCGGAGAGTTGCGCGGTCCCTGCGGTCCCGCAGGTCTGGGCGACGGCCGGGGCGGGCCCGTCCGGGACGGGCGCGACGGCGGTCGGCTCCGACTCGGAACAGGCGGCGGCGAGGACGAGCGTTGCGGTGAGGCCTGTTGCGGCGAGCGCGTTCATGGGTCCTCCTCGAGTGGGTGGAGACCCTCGCGTGGAGCGAGGACCCCTCGAATAGCCTGTCTGCCACCCCGGCCGCAGCCCCAAGGGACGCGCATCCCCTCCGCCGTCTTGCTCGCGCCTCCCTCGACCCCCTACCCTCGGGCGCTACCGCTCCCTCATCTCCGACGAGCCATGTCATCCGATTCCCGCATCCCCAGCGACCTCCTCCGGCTCCGGCCGTCCGCCGCCGCCCTCCTTCTGGGGGTCGCCCTGGCCTTGGGGCCCGGCGGAGTCGTCCCCGCCCCCCTCGCCGCCCAGACCGTCGATCCCGCCCTGTTCCAGTCCATGTCCTACCGGAACATCGGGCCCCACCGGGGCGGCCGGGTCACCACCGTGGCCGGCATCCCGGACCAGCCGTACACCTTCTTCCAGGGTGCCACCGGGGGCGGCGTGTGGAAGACGTCCGACGCCGGCACCACCTGGGAGAACATCTCCGACGGATACTTCAACACCACCGGCATCGGGGACATCGTCGTCGCCCCCTCGGATCCGAACGTGATCTACGTGGGGACGGGGGAGTCCCCCGTCCGGGGCGTGAAGACATCCCACGGGGACGGGATCTACAAGTCCACGGACGGCGGAGAGACGTGGACCCACATCGGGCTCGAGGCCACGCGTCACGTGGGGGCCATGTGGGTGCACCCCGAGAACCCGGACATCGTCTACGTGGGCGCCCAGGGGAACCCGTGGGGGCCCAACGAGGAGCGGGGGATGTACCGCTCCACCGACGGTGGCGAGACCTGGGAGAAGATCCTCTACGTGAACGAGGATTCGGGGATCGTGGACCTGTCCGTGTCCTCGGCGAACCCCCGGGTGATGATGGCCACCTCGTGGGACTTCCGGCGCCGGCCCTGGGTGGTGAAGAGCGGCGGGCCCGGCTCCCGGGTCTGGAAGACCACCGACGGCGGGGACAGCTGGCGGGAGATCACCCGGGGGCTCCCGGAGCTCAAGGGGAAGATCGGCGTGAGCATCTCCCCCGCGGATCCCGACGTGGTCTACCTGGCGGTGGAGGCGCTCCCCGGCGAGGGCGGCGTGTACCGGTCCGACGACGGGGGCGAGTCGTTCCGCCACGTGAACGACGAGGCGGTGACCTATGCCCGGGCCTGGTACTACATGCACGTGGTAGCGGACCCGGTGGATCCCGACGAGGTCTGGATCCTGAACTCGCCGATCCTCAAGTCCATCGACGGGGGGCGGACCTTCACTCGGATGCCGGCGAGCCACGTGGACCACCACGACCTGTGGATCAACCCCACCAACACCGACATCATGATCAACGGGAACGACGGTGGGGGCTCGGTGACCTTCAACGGCGGCCTGACCTGGTCCACCCTGATGAACCAGCCCACGGCCCAGATGTACCGGGTCATGACGGACAACCTGTTCCCCTACAACGTCTACTCGGGCCAGCAGGACGCCAGCGGGATCGTCATCAAGAGCCGCACGCTCGGCGACGGGATCGGGGAGCACCACTGGCAGACGATCCGCTCCGGCGAGTCGGCCACCGTGGGCCTGGATCCCGAGAACCCCCGCTACGTCTACTCCACCTTCTTCGCCTCCTTCCTGGGCGAGTGGGACTCGGAGACCTGGAACTACCGCATGGTCCGGCCCTACCCGGAGCGGGTCACGGGGGAGCAGCCCCGGAACCTGAAGTACCGGGCCAACTGGAACGGACCCGTCTACGTGTCGACCCACGATCCGGACGTGATCTACTACGGGTCCCAGTACCTCATGAAGTCCACCGACCGGGGGAACACCTGGGAGGTCCTCAGCGAGGATCTGACCCGGGACGAGGAGGACAAGCAGGGCCCCGGCGGATTCCCCATCTCGAACGAGCAGATCACCGCGGAGAGCTACAACAACGTCTTCAACATCGAGGAGTCGCTCCTGCAAGAAGGCCTCCTCTGGATCGGCTCCGACGACGGGCTGGTCCACGTGACCCGGGACGGCGGTGCGACCATCACCAACGTCACCCCGGACGGCCTTCCCGAGAGCATCATCAACGTGGTGGAGCCCAGCCCCCACGACCCGGCCAAGGCCTACTTCGTGGCAGCGGGCTACAAGATGAACGACTTCACACCCTACGTCTTCCGGACGAACGACTACGGGGCGAGTTGGACGAAGATCGTCGACGGGGTCCCGGGCAACACCTTCGCCCGGAGCGTCCGGGAGGATCCGGACCGGGAGGGGCTTCTCTACCTGGGCACCGAGACCGGGATGTTCATCTCGTTCGACGACGGGGCCAACTGGCAGGAGTTCCAGCTGGACCTGCCGGAGGTCCCGGTGACGGACCTGCGGGTGCGGCAAAAGGACCTGATCGTCAGCACCCAGGGCCGCTCCCTCTGGATCCTGGACGACCTCACGCCGCTGCACCAGATCGCCGACGAGGTCGCGAACGCCGACGTCTACCTCTACGACCCCCGGGACCCCTACCGGGAGATCACGCCCGGGTACTACGCCGAGGGCGGGCTCGGCGAGAACCCGCCCCCGGGGCTGCAGGTGCACTATGTCCTGGGCGACGACGTGGCGGCCGACGTGCCCATGGCCATGGAGATCCTGGACGACCAGGGCAACATCGTCTTCGCCGAGTACAGCCCCGAGACCCGGGAGGACTGCCCGGCCTCACCGAGGCAGCGGGAGCTCCGCCGGACGGCGGGGGCCAACCGGTGGAGCTGGGACCTGGACGTGGGCCGCTTCGCCTGCATCGCCGAGGTCACGAACACCTCCCGGGATCTCGGCGCCTACGCAGCGGAGCCGGGCCGGTACCAGGTGCGGCTCGTGGTGGGGGACGAGGTGCAGACCCGGGACTTCCAGATCCTCATCGACCCGCGCCTCGACGGGATCGCGGCGGACCCCGTAGCGGAGTACGCGGAGCTGGACCGCCTGAGCGCCGATCTCTTCCGGGGCGCCCAGGAGATGGAGAACGGGGTCCTGGAGCTCCGGCGGGTGGGGGAGCAGATGAATCTGATCCTGGAGGCCGCCCGGACGGAGGCCGCCCGGTCGACGGCTCCGGCGGGCTCGGATCCCTATGGCGCCGTCCTGGACGGGGGCGCCGAGCTGGAGGAGCGCATGGAGGAGTGGGAGTCCCGCATCCTGCAGAAGTACCTCCAGACCAGCCAGAACAACTACATGTTCGAGGCCCGGCTCCTGATCAAGTTCAAGGACCTCCTGGGCCGGATGTCCGGGGCGAACATCCCGGTGACGAACGGCGTGAAGGAGGTCACCGGGGACTACCTGGTCGAGTGGGCCGGCCACCGGACCGACCTGGACGCCCTCGTGGAGGACCTGCGCCGCTTCAACGAGACGCTCCGGGCCGCGGGCCTGCCCGAGCTCTATCTGGGGGCGCCCCGGCCGATCACCTGAGGGGGCGACGCCCGATCCGGCGGTCACACCGGATCGGGCGTCGTGTCTCCGTGGCCGCGTCTCCTCAGGGATCCGGACTCGGCTC
Organism: Longimicrobiales bacterium; assembly: GCA_035464715.1. GTDB lineage: Bacteria > Gemmatimonadota > Gemmatimonadetes > Longimicrobiales > Gaopeijiaceae > Gaopeijia. The sequence goes on along the minus strand of DATHRY010000046.1, from coordinate 7,283 downwards.
CCCTGGACCCGATGGGTCCGTCAGCGCCTCGAGCGCGTCGATTAGGAGGTCGAGCAAGCCCTCGAGCACGTCGCACTCCTCGGAGCTGCAGGCGTTGTAGGCTCCTCGCAGCGCGTGGGCCGGCCCGAGCAGCCGTTGGGCCGCGTCGTGGCTCGCGTCGAGGTCCTGGTCGGCCAGGGCACCGGCGAGGTCGTCGACCCGAGCGCCGAAGAAGTCCGTGAGAACGGCACCGGCGGGGATCGGCGGCGGATACTGTTCCACGGTCTCGGCGAGCACCAGGATGAGCGCGTACTCCACGAGCCCCTGTGCCTCGGCCTCACGGGGAGCGGACGCCGTGAGCGCCATCGCCATGACGAGCCCCAGCAGACCGGCGCTCCAACGCCTGGCCCACGGGCCCTTCGTCCAATGGTTCATCTGTCCTCGTCCTGTCGGAAGGGGTCCCCGCCGACATCCGGGGGGCGAAGCGCCCGCCTCCGGGGAGGCGGGCAGCGTACGCGCCAGCCGCCGGCCACGCCAGGGGATCCCGATCACCTCGGGTCGGACGCGGCACGGACCGGTGTGGCCCCGACCGTTCGTCCGGCCGTAGCTTGCTCCCCCTTTCTCCCACCACCCCGCCCATCTCATGCGACGCACGCTACTATCCCTGACGATCCTGACCGCCGCGTGGTCCGTGACCACGCCCGCCCGACCCCTCGCCGCCCAGGAAGCCTCGGGCGTCAGGGACCGGATCGAGCGCGAGTGGGAGGTGAAGCTCGAGAAGCTGGAGAGCACCCTCCAGGATCACATGCGGGCGAATGGCGTGGACATGTGGATCATCCTGAGCCGGGAGAACGACCCGGATCCCGTGGTCCAGCTCTTCGGGGACGAGATGAGCACCTGGGCCGGCCACCGGAACACATGGATCCTCCACGACCCCGGCGAGGGGCGTCCGCTGGAGCGGATCATCCTCGGGACGCACGTCCGGGGGCACGTCCTCCCCTTCTTCCCGGACACGCCGGGGGCCGGACACGGCTACGGTGAAGAGGGGCTGGCGCCCCACCTGAGGGACTACGTGCACGCCCGGGACCCCGGCACCATCGCCATCAACCGCTCCCGCACCGTCACCATGGCGGACGGTCTGTCGCTGGAGGGCTACCGCTACCTGGTGGACGCTCTGGGCCCGGAGTACGAGGCGCGCTTCGTGTCGGCGGAGCCTCTCGTCATCGACTACGTGTCCCACCGCACGCCGGCGGAGCTCGACATCAGCATCGAGGCGTCGTGGATCACCTGGAACATCCTGAAGCGGGCCTTCTCCAACGAGGTGATCACCCCGGGGGTGACCACCAACGAGGACGTCTACTGGTGGCTCCTGCAGGAAGTGGAGGACCAGGGGCTGGCCCTCAACTTCTCGCCCTCCGTGACCATCCGGCGCCAGGGCGCGGAAGGGAGCTTCGGAGTGCACACCGACGAGGTGATCCGTCCCGGGGACATGCTCCACGTGGACTTCGGGGTGAAGCTCATGGGGATCGGCACGGACCAGCAGAAGCAGATCTACGTGCTCCGCCCAGGGGAGACGGCGCCGCCCCAGGGGCTGCAGGACCTCTTCGAGCAGTCCCGGCGCATGGCCGAGATCATCGCCGACGAGTTGAACCCCGGCGTGGAGGGCCGGGAGGTCAAGGCCCGGGCCGAGGCACGGGGCCGGGACGAGGGCATCACGAACCTGGTGTACTCCCACGCCCAGGGGAGCTGGGTGCACGACGCCGGCGCCTGGGCCATCGCGGACTGGCCCGAACGGTACGGGAACCACCCCCGGGAACCGGTGCGGCCGACGGAGTTCTGGTCGGTGGAGTTCTCGGTGAGCGGCGCCATCCCCGAGTGGGGCGGTCAGACGCTGTCGATGGGGCGGGAGGAGGACGGATGGGTCGACCCCGACGGGAGCTTCCACTGGATGAGCGGCCCGCAGACGGAGCTGTGGACGGTGCGCACCCGCCCGCCGGGGGTGTCGCCTCCCCTGCCGTGAGGGCGGGCCGGGCGCCCGGGGGGCCCGGCTTCGCCACATCCCCGTAACAGAAAACGTGCCCCCGGAGCCCGGCGGACGTACCTTCCCTCGTTCGCCCGACTTGAGACGCGTGGCCGCGCCCGGGCGGGCGGACACATGGGGGGTCCACGGGGGACCCGCCGCTCCACCTGCCTGGAGTTGCCCATGTGGTATCGCAGAATCGTCCCGCTGCTGGTCACCGGCCTTCTTGCCGGGTGCGGCGGGGGTCAGGATGAGGCCGTCGAGAGCGAGGAGTCGCTCGCAGCGGCGGACCCGGCGGCCGCCGTCGATGCCGTCGCCCAGTACTGGGAGACGCATTACAACATGCACCACCCGGACATGGTGGCGTCGGTCTATGCCGACGACGCCTTCGTGGCCCCGGCCAACGGCGGGGTTTTCGAGGGCCCCGAAGCCATCCTGGGCTGGCTCACCGAGGGTGTGGCCGGGTCTCCCACGGCCGACATCAACGCCGTGGAGACCCTCATCATGGGCGACCAGGCGATGCGCATCGGCACCTACGAGATCGCCACCACGGGCCCCGACGGCACCGAGATGGAGCTCTCCGGTAGCTTCATGACCTCGCTCGCCCGGATCGACGGCGAGTGGAAGATCACGGGCATGGTCAGCAACTACGACACGGAGCCGCCCGCGGAGATGGTGTTCACCGACATGCCCGAGGAGACGCCGCCGGAGGTGGAGAACGAGTTCAGCGCGCTCATCGAGCAGTTCGAGAACGCCTACAACGCCGGCGATGCCGCGGGAGTCGCGGCCCTCTACGCGGACGACGCCCTGGTGTCGTACTCCAGCGGACCCATCCTGAGGGGCCCCGCGGAAGTCCAGTCGGCCATGGCCGAGCGCATGGAATCCGGGGCGACGCTCGAGATCCACCAGGTGGGCGCCGAAGAGTTCGACGACGCCCATGCCGGGTCGGGAGGCTGGTACGTCGTGAACGGACCGGGAGACACGGGTCCGGTACAGAGCGGGATCTGGTGGAACCTCCTTGAGACCCAGCCCGACGGAACCATGAAGATCCTCTGGACGGTCACGAACGCGAGACCCGGAGGGATGTAGGGCTCGGGACGCACGGGGAGGACGGAACGGCCCTCGTCGCACTCGGGGCGGCGGGGGCCGTGCTCCCCGGGCAGACGCGCAGCCCGGCTTCGACGGAGCCCACTCCGTGGGTCAGCGGTCGCAGCGCCAGGGCTTGCCCACGTCGCTCACCGCCGCCTCGCGGATCAGCGCGATGGCGTCCTCGGACAGGAGGTACCCCCCCTCCCTGAGGGCCCGGCTCTGGCGAGCGACTCCCATGACGTACGCGCCGTGCTCATTCAGTCGCGGCTCCCCCGAGGGCTCCCCCGACGCCGCCGCGCAGGCCAGGTCCACGAAGAGCCCACCGAGTGGATTGCCGAGGAGATCCACGGCGATGTACTGCCCCCGCCCGACGGCGAGGTCCGGAAGACGCACACCCCCGTGGGCATTCCCGTCCGCGTCCCGAGCGATGCCCGTCGGGAGCCCGTAGACCGGGTCGACCTGCCCGGGGGGAGCCTCTTCCAGGAGAAGGGTGGGTGGGGGCTCCGCGCCCAGACGGACCCAGGCGTCGCCGGCCACCAGGGCGGCACGAGCCACCGCCTGGTGTTCCAGTGGGTTGGAGGGGCTCGGAAGGTGCGCGGCCCCGGCCACCTCCCAGATCCGCCAGCCCGGCAGGTCCCCCACCTGCCGGAACTGCTCGGTCTCTCCGAGGATGAGGTCCGCCTCGCTCTCGACGAGGATGACCTTGTCGATGCCCGGAGGTGGCGTGAACGGCCCGTTCAACCGTTCGAACTCGTCGGGAAGTGCGAAGAACGGCTGCCAGATCGCGGCCTCGAGCAACGTGAAATCGAACAGCCCCGCCCCACCGGGTGCGTTGTAGGTCTCCAGCAGGGCACCGGCGGTCTGGGAGGCGCCGTAGGCGTACCAGCGCTCCACGGGCCCGATCCGCTCCGCCGCGCCCCCGGCGACCAGGAGCTCCACGAACTGGATCAGGATCTCCTCGTCGGGCGGCAGTCCGAATCGGATGGTCCCGGGCGCCTCCACGGGCTCCCCCTTCAGAACCGCGTCGTCCGCCGCCGGGTCCAGGAGGTTCAGTCCGTTCGCGCCGAAGCCGACCGAGGCCCAGGCGTACCCTCTTTCGAACAGGAACTCCCGCCCGAGAGCCAGGTCGCGCCCCAAGGGGCCGAAGGTGAAATGCGGAGGCTCGAAGAGCAGGGCTCCGTTCCCCGACGCCGGGACGGCCGGGGCCACCATCTCCCAGGGCACCCGGAAGGCGCCCAGCGACGTGGTGCCTTCGAACCGACCGCGGTGGATCAGGTAGTCGCGACCTCGGTAGCGCCCGAAGGGCTCGATGGACGTCTCCACCAGAGCGGTGGCCGCCGCAGGGGGCACCAGCGCCACCTCGGAAACGCCGGTGGGGCCGACGTCCCGGCACGCCGAGACGCAGAGAATCGAGGCGATCAGCAGGAGGAGGCCGGCAAGGGGGGCCCTGCGGTCCGGGGTCGGACCCGAAGGGGGCCGGGTGGGGGTGTGGTGGAGGGGCGGCATCGGAACCTCCGGATCGGGGCCGGTCACGGCCGGTGGATATGTCTGTCCCCGAGGAAGGTGCTGCGTCTACCTTACTCCCCTCTCGACATCCTCTCACCGACGAGGTAAGAGGCCTATGGACACGACGGTCCGGCTGCGGACGCTCGGCGCGACGCGGGTGGAACGATCGAATCCGGACGGTGCGGCCGATCCGGCGCCGATCCCTCTGCAGCCGAAGCTGCTGGCTCTGCTGGCCTACCTTGCCGTGGCGCGGCCGCAGGGTCCCCAGCGACGCGACGCGCTGGTGGCCCTGTTCTGGCCCGAGTTGGATCAGGGCGCGGCCCGCAACGCCCTCAGCCAGGCGCTCTACCGGCTGCGTACGACGCTGGGCCCGGGAGCACTGGTCTCCCGGGGGAACGAGCTCGTCGAGATCGATCCGGATCGACTCGCCTGCGACGTGTGGGCTTTCGACACCCATCTCGACGCGGGCCGTCTGGAGGACGCGCTCGCTCTCTACCAGGGGGACTTCCTGCCGGGCCTCCACACCGCCGGCGCACCGGGCTTCGAGCGGTGGCTGGACGAAGAGCGCCGCACCCTTCGGCGGCGAGCGCGGGAGGCCGCCCTGCAGCTGGGAACGAGGGCGGAGGAGGCGGGAAACGTGCTGGCCGCCGTCCGTTCCCTGGAACGGGCGTTGGAGCTCCAACCCGCGGACGAACACACCGTCCGCCATCTCATGGTCCTGATGGACCGTGCCGGGGACCGCGCCGGAGCCCAGGACGTCTATCAGCGCCTCGAACGGCACCTCGACACGGAGTTCGACCTGAGCCCGGCGTCCGAGACTCGAGACCTGGCCGAGAGCCTTCGCCAGGCCGATGGGCCGTCCGCCGAGCCGCTGGACTCGCCGCCGGGCGGTACGGCCCCGGCCCGGCCCTCGGGCCTGGCGGTCCTGCCGTTGGTCAACCTCTCCGCAGATCCGTCCCGGGCCTACCTCGCCGACGGAATGACCGAGACCCTGACGGGCGAGCTTGCGACCGTTCTCCCCCTCCGGGTCATCTCCCGTCAGTCGGTCCTCCGCTTCAGGAACACCGATCGGCCGCTACCCGAAATCGCCGGTGCCCTCGGCGTCGACCTCCTGGTGGAGGGATCCGTGCTGTCGGTCGGCGGTCGCGTCCGGATCACCGTCCAGTTGCTCGCAGCCGATCCCGAACGCCACCTCTGGTCCGGGTCCTTCGACGGCGACGAAGAGGACCTGCTGTCCCTGCAGCGCACCGTGGCCCGATCCGTGGCCTCGGAGGTCGAGCGCCGTCTGGGCGAGGGATCGAGACCCCCGGTCCGCATGTCGTCGCGACCCGCGGTCTCCGGCGAAGCCTACGACGAGTTCCTTCGCGGGATCGCGGAGCTGCCGTTCGCGACCCCCCGGACGTTCGACGCGGTGGTGGGACGTTTCGAACGTGCGGGTGAGCTCGACCCCGGCTTCGGCGAAGCCCTGGCCTGGGCGGCATTCGCCTGGATCAACGCGGCCTTCACCGGCATCCGGGGCATGGACAGGAGTCGGACCCGGGCGTGGGAAGCCCTGGAGAAGGCGCTCGTGGCCTCACCGGACCACGAGGCCGTCCACGCAGTCCACGCGACCTGGCTGTGCGGGTTCGAGATGGATTGGGCCGGAGCCGACCAGGCCTTCGAGCGAGCCCGCGCTCTGGGGGGTGCCCACATGCAGGTGTATGGCGGGTACGTCCTCTTCCTGATCGGGATGGGCCGGTTCGCGGAGGCCGAACGAGAGGCCGACCGCCTCGCGGGGCTCAATCCGTTCGGGCCCCCGGAGCAGGTCCTCCGGGCGATGGTACCTTTCTTCGCCCGGGACCATCGCCGAGCGCTGAAGCGCGCCGAGACGTGCTACGCCGGGTGGCCCGACTACCACGATTCCGCCCCGACGTTGGCGGAGGCCCGGCTGTTCGGGGGACATCCGGCGCAGGCTGCCGAGCTGGCTCGGGAGTGGCTCGCGAAGCCATCGATTCCTCCCGCGCGGGCGTCGTTCTGCGCGATCCTCGCACGGACCGGCGATCCGGAGCCGGCGCGGGCGCTGCTCGCGGGGGAGGCGTTGGCCGAGGGCCTCGGCCCGGATCTCCACGCCCGGGCTCGTCTGCACCTCGCCCTCGGGCAGGTGGAGGAGGCCCTCCGGGCGGTGGAACGAATCCCCGAAGAGGGTTCGACCCGGGCCTGGCAGCTTCCCGTCGACCCCCTGCTGGACGAGCTCCGGACCGAAGCGCGATTCCGACGGATCCTGAAACGGCTGTCTCTGCCGTCGTGAGAACGCCGGTCCGGGGTGCGCCCTACAGGAGCGCCCGCATCAGCGTCCCCACGGCCAGCCCCAGGTAGTTGCCCACCCCCACACCCAGGATCCCCACCACCACCCCTGGGAGGATGCGGTTCTGGTAGCCCCGGGCCGTGGCGATGGCCATGGCGCTGGCGCTCCCGCCGACGTTGGCCTGGGACGCCACCGCGAGGGTGCCTGCGTCGATGCGGGCCGCCCGCCCCAGCCCGAAGATGACGAGACCGTGGAGCGCCACCGTGCCCGCGGCGAAGTAGAAGACCTCCGGGCCGACCTCGACGATCCGGGCCACCACCGAGCGGGCGCCGTTGCACGCCAGGAAGAGGAGGATGAGGTAGTTCCCCAGCACCGTGGCGCCCGTCAGGTCCCGCACCGCGCGGA
>DATHRY010000045.1:0-2501 GCA_035464715.1 Longimicrobiales bacterium | reverse complement strand
CTGGTCTTCCCGTACCAGCTCTCGGTCTCCGTCGACGCCGACGGCCGGGTGTGGGCCTTCCTCGTCGGCGTGGGCCTCGTGGCCGGGCTCCTCTTCGGCGCCGCGCCGGCCTGGGGCGCCCTGCGCCGGGACATGGCCCGGGGGTTCCGGGAGTCCGGGGCCACCGGCGGACGGCATCGGACCCGGCTCCGGGACGGGCTGGTCATCGCCCAGCTCGGTCTGTCCCTCGGGCTGGTGAGCGCAGCCGCACTCCTGGGCCGGAGTGTCCTGAACGCCGCCGCCGCCGAGCCCGGGTTCCAGGCCCGGGGGGTTCGGGCGATCCCCCTGAACCTCTCCACGACCGGCCGTTACGGACCCGAGGACGGGATGGAGCTCTTCGAACGACTGGTGCGCCAGGCACGAGCCCTTCCCGGGGTCGGGAGCGCCGCCGTGGCGAATCAGATGCCCATCGCCGGCGGACACTCCAGGGCCACGGTGCGGCCGTTGGGAGGCGGCGACGACTCCGGGTTCGAGGCCGAGTTCATCGTCGTGGGCGAGGGCTACTTCGAGACGCTGGGCATTCCGGTGGTGGAGGGGCGTGCCCTGGGTGGGGCGGAGAACGAACCGGAGCAGGCCGTGGTCGTGAACCGGGCGCTGGCCCGGATGTTCTGGCCCGGCGAGAGCGCCATCGACAAGCAGGTGGAACGGGGAGGCAGCCCCTGGCGGGTGGTCGGCGTGGTGGAGGACGTGCAGATGCGCTCCCTCCGCTCGGGAGCCAATCCGGCCGTCTACTATCCCCTGGCTCAGTCGTGGTCCCCCTACATGGTCCTGCACCTGAGATCGGACCCGGGAGCCACCCTCGCCGATGCGCAGCTCCGGACGCTGGTGTCCGACGCCGACCCCGAGCTGCCGGTCTCCCGGGTGATGGACCTTCAGGAAGCGGTGGTGGCCTCCATGGGGGAGTCCCGCACCATCGGCTACCTGGTGGCCGCCTTCGCGGCCCTGGCGCTCATCCTGGCCTCGGTAGGGCTCTACGGCGTCGTCTCCTACGCCGCCTCGCAGCGCGTGCGGGAGCTGGGCATCCGCAAGGCGTTGGGGGCCGCCCCGGAGTCGCTGGTGGTGCTCATCCTCCGCCGGGGCGTGGTCCTGGCCGTGCTGGGTGTGCTGGTGGGCGTGGGCGTCTCTTACGCCCTGGGCTCCGCCCTGGAGCAGCTCCTCTTCGGGGTTCGACCCGGCGACGTCGTGGTGCTGGCGCTGGCCGCCACCTTCCTGCTGGCCACGGCGGGCCTGGCAGCCTGGCTCCCGGCCCGGCGCGCCAGTCGGGTCGACGCCATGGTGACGCTGAGGGACGGGTAGCCGACGATCGGACCGGGCTTCATGCCCCGTAGAGCGCCCCGTCTGGAGCCGAGGGAGAGGATGGCTGGCTTTTCGTCACCACCGTAACCTACCCTTCTGACGATTGGCCCCGCCGGGGGCTGCTCAGACCAATCCGGAGAACACCATTCGGCCGGGGTTTGATGCCTGATGTCGGCGAGCGAGTCGTTGCGTGAAGCCACGGCTCGGACACATGAGAAGCTCGAGGAAGCCCATCTCGCCCAGCGGCTCCAAGATGGCTCCATCGAGCGTCAGGCCTATGTGGACTATCTGCGAGCGATCGCGGTCCTCGTGGCGAATCTGCGCACCGCCATCCGGCGCCACGGGACCACGGACCTCGCCCGCGTCCTCCCCACCCTGGAGGACTGGGCGGAGCGACTCGACGCCGACATCCGGACCCTCGCCGGGGACGATGCCACCGCGAACGAACGGGCCCAGACGGCGGTCCTGAAGTTCATCCAGGAGGCCTACGGTCACCTGGGCCACGAGACGGACTGGCTGTACGGGGTCCTCTACGTGCTCCATGGCTCCCACAACGGGAACCGCCGCATCGCCGATGCCATCACTCGGGGGTTGGACCTGACGGGAGACGCCGGCACGTCGTACTTCCGGGCCACCGAGGGTCGGAGCGGAGTGTGGCGGAGCTTCAAGGCCTACCTCGACGAGCGACTCGTCTCCGAGGAACAGCGTCGCCAGGCCGGGGCTGGGGCTGCAGAGACCTTCGAGTGCATGCAGCGGGTGTTCCAGGCACTCGAGGAGCCGGACGGACGCGCGGTCACGGCGTCGGCGGTCAATCCGGAGGCCGGCGACCATCCGGTGCACAGCGACCCCCGGCTGGCCCGGCTGGCCTCCGAGGTGGGTCGGGCGTCCCACCTGGCCTTCGGCTACCTGGTCCGTCGATACGGAAGCCGGGGCGAAGCCTTCGCCCGCAGCGACGGTGTCTGGATGGTCACCCTGCTCGAGATGCCCGAAGACCGGGCGCACCGTCGCGTGGAATGGCTCGCAGGGCTCCTCTCCTCCCGGGGCATCCCTTCCATCTGCCTGGAGTACCACCTGGAGCGGTTTCACCATGCGCTGTCGGAGGCCGGCGCATCGGGTGGGGAGGGGGTGTCGCGCCTGCTCGAGTTGTCGCGTCACGTGGGCGCTTC
>DATHRY010000044.1:0-12910 GCA_035464715.1 Longimicrobiales bacterium | reverse complement strand
TTCGGGTTGCCCGACTTCCTGGTGATCGTGGGCCTGTCCGAGTGGATCGACGACCTGGACGAGCTGGAGGCGCTCTTCCCGGCCTACGCCGGGCTCAAGCGCCGTCTCAGCCACTGGATCAGGATCTCGGTGTAACCGGGGCGCGCGTCTCCCTCCTCGTCGCCTGGCCAGGGTCTGTTCACACCACGCCCGCGGCCCCGGCCCGGTCCACCGGATCCGGCCCGAACACCCGCCCCTCGTGAACAGGCCCTAGAACCCGCCCAGCTCCTCCCTGGCCTGGTGGTCCGGGCGCTCCCCCAGGGGCAGGGGCGCGGCATAGAACGGAGGCGTCTTGCCCATGGCCCGGAGGTAGGCCCAGACCTGGCCCCGGTGATGGAGCTCGTGCTCGAGGAGGAACCAGAGGTACCAGCGCAGGCTGTAGCGGGCCGGGGCATCGGGGACGTCGATGCGGACACCCAGGTCGTCTGCGGAGAGGCCCTGGATGCGATCGAGCAGGCGACGGCGCACCTCGCGGAAGAAGGTGAGCATCCCGGGGGCGTCGGGGAGCTCCTCGGGGAACCGGACCCGATCGTAGCTCCAGTCGCCCTCGAACAACCCCTGCGTCCACCGGTCTTCGGCCTGGGCGATGTGCAGGAGCTGTTGCCCGAGGCTGTACTGGTCCGGGTCCGGTCGCCACGCCAGATCCCCCTCCTCCAGAAGCTCGAAGACCTGCAGGGTGGTGGCCCGGTACCGCTCGAGGTGCTCGACCAGGTCGGTGAGCTCGGGGACGGGGGGGTCGTGTTCAGCGTTCATGGGGCGGGCGAGGCGCGACCGGCGAGGGAGGCGACGTCGTCGGGGGCGGGCGGCCCGACACTCATAGGCCGGAAGGGCCGGAGAAGCGAGCTTGCGCCCAGGCTGTCATCGAGCGATATGAGCCCGAGTCGGGGTCCTGGCCACCATGCGCCGGGTCCCCAAGGACTCTCCCCGACCAGAGGACGGGATCATGACGCGAAAGCTCGGAGCGGAGTTTTTCGGCACGCTGTGGCTGGTGTTCGGCGGCTGCGGGAGCGCGGTGCTGGCCGCGGCCTACCCGGAGCTGGGCATCGGCTTCGTGGGGGTGGCGCTGGCCTTCGGCCTCACCGTGCTGACCATGGCCTACGCCGTGGGGCACATCTCCGGCGGCCACTTCAATCCGGCGGTGACCGTGGGACTCTGGTCCGGGGGCAAGCACCCCGCCTCCGAGGTGGTCCCGTACGCCGTCGCTCAGGTCCTGGGCGCGGTGGCCGGCACGACGATCCTCTACGTGATCGCCACCGGACAGGCGGGATTCGACGTGGTGGGAAGCGGGTTCGCGGCCAACGGATACGGCGAGCACTCGCCGGGAGGCTACTCCCTCCTGGCCGGCCTGGTGGCCGAGGTGGTGCTGACCTTCTTCTTCCTCCTCGTGATCCTGGGCGTCACCGACCGGCTGGCGCCCGCGGGCTTTGCCCCGCTGGCCATCGGGCTTTGCCTGACCCTCATCCACCTGGTCTCCATCCCGGTGACGAACACGTCGGTCAACCCGGCCCGGAGCACCGGCCCCGCCCTCTTCGTGGGCGGCTGGGCGCTGGCGCAGCTGTGGTTGTTCTGGGTGGCGCCGCTCATCGGAGCCTTCGCCGCCGGTATCGTACACCGGTCCCTCTTCGCGTCGGACACGGCGGGGGCGACGGAAGGATAGCGCAGGCCCTCGAGAGATGATCCCGGGGGTCGCCGGGGTTGGGCCTCGCGTCCGTCCCTTCGACCCCCGGGAGCCCTGCGACGGCCACCCGGCGTTTCAGGCAAGGGGCTCCGCCGTCACGTACGTCCACGACGCGCCGAATTCGAAGGCGTCCCCGAAGACGCTCTTCAGGGACGCCCGCATCAGGGCGAGCCGATCCTCGACCACATCGGCCGGGGCGCGCTCGCCCGTCACCTTCTCGGCGCCCCCCACCCAGCCCAGCACGCCCTCGTGGTACACGCTCACGAAGTCGTACCACTCCGAGATCCGGGCCGGAATCCGTCGGTGCTCCACGGAGGTCACCTCGAAGTCCGCGTCGCCCAGGACGTCCAGGTAGTGGTCCAGCGGACGGACGGGCAGGAAGTACTTCCGGCGCAGCTGGTCGTGATCGGCCATGAACGCGTCGTCGCCCAGGACCGCCCGGTACCGGGCGAAGCGGTCCTCCCTGCGGACGATCTCCACGGCGTGACGGTGGATGTGCTCCACGGTCTCGTCGATGATCCACTGGTCCGCCGGCAGGTCCGGCTTGCGGATGTTGCCGGACTGCACGAAGAGACGTCCCGAGGGCCGGAGCACCTGGTGCCACGCTCGCACCGTCTCGTCGAGCGCGAAGTAGAGGTGGATCGCGTTGGTGGAGATGATCGCGTCGACGCCCCGCGACGTGATGGAGTCGTCCAGGACCTCGTCCAGTTTCTCCAGCCGCCGCTCCTCCTTCAGGAACCGCATCCGGCGGAAGGCCAGCCGGGGATCGGACTCGAACTTCTCCAGGGCGAGCCGCAGGAACTTCGGCGAGGAGTCGACGATGATGATCCCCACCTCCTTCGAGCCCAGCCGGTCCAGAAGCCTCCGGGCCAGGATCCCCGTGCCGCCGGAATAGTCGACGAGGATGTCTCCTCGACGGGCGAACTGGGCGATCTGCTCGACGCTGTGATCGAGGTTCGAATACCACCCGTGGTTCTCGACCGTGTCATAGCCCAGCGCCAGCGCCTCCACCGGCTCACGCGTCCACGACTCGTCGGGAACGCGCTCGAATCCATCGGGCCAGCGAAAGGCCACGGGGGCTCCTGGGGTTTCGGGTCCTGGGGTGCGTACGAAGGGGCGGCCAACATGGCGTCCGTCGGCACCCGGCTCAACCCGTGGCAGGGGCGCCGGCGCCGCGCCTCGCGCTACGGCAACGGCGCCCCGACGCGACCATCGCGTTCTCCTCGGGGTGAACGGACGGCGTCCCCGTCAGAGGGGTCGCGGGCAGGCCGGCGGGTCACCCTCGATCGGCACCATACGGAAGCCTTCGAGCTCATGCGTTCATTCGGATGGTGCGTGGAATGCGTGTGTCGCACCTTCCCATGGTGCACCGCGTCGGGGTCGCGATGCCAGCCTCCGACGACCTGCCTCCATCCCTGCCACGAAGGAGGACGTCCCATGACCGACACCCCCACCTGGCGTGAGATCGTCGCCTCGGCCCTGGACTGGGAGCAGGCCCACGTGGGCCTGGACCGGGCGGTGGAGGGCCTACCGCCGGAGCTCCGTGGCCGCCGACCCGAGGGCGCGCCCTGGTCGATCTGGCAGCAGCTCGAGCACATCCGCCGCGCCCAGCACGACCTCCTGGAGTTCTGCCGGAACCCGGAGTACACCCACGAGCTGGAGTGGCCGGACGACTACTGGCCCGACGTCCCCGAGCCCCCGAGCGGGGAGGCGTGGGACGAGAGCCTGGCCGCCCTCCGGCGGGAGCGCGACGAGCTCAAGCGGTGGACCGTCGAGGCCGACGTCGACCTCACCGGTGCGATCCCCTGGGGGAGCGGACAGACGTATCTCCGGACCGTGATCGTGGCGGCGGACCACACCGCGTACCACGTGGGGCAGATCGTGCTGATCCGGAAGCTGCTGGGGGCCTGGGAGTAGCGGGAGCTCACGCGATCTCGGACATCAACGCCAGGAGGTTGTGGTCCGGGTCGCGGAAGAACGCCATCCACAGCTCGTGGTCGGGTAACCGTGCCACCAGGTGCGGCTCCCTCTCGAACTCGACGCCCCGGGCGGAGAGGATCGCGTGCGCAGCATGGAGATCGGGCACGCTGTAGTAGAGCACCGACCCCTGCCCGGCCCGAGCCGCCGCCGGGCCGTCGAGCATCAGGCGCACCGCACCGCAGGCGAAGAAGGCGAGCCCGGGCGGTGCCCGGAAGAGGAAACGCATGCCGAGAGTGTCCCGATAGAACGCGATCGCCCGATCCACGTCCCGCACGGGCATCGCGATCTGTCCGACCCGATCCAGTCCGAACGGCGACTCCTCAGGAGCCGTCATGGCCGCCCCCCGGAAGACCCTCCCGGGCCGGATCGTTCGACGGCAGGACGTCACGGGCCCAGGGGCTTCTCTTCCACTCGGGAACGGGGGGCGCCACGTCGGCCGTGGGCGTGAAGGGGGAGCGCTCCGCGAGCTCGAGGCGGTGGATGTACCGGGGGCAGTTGGGGTAGATCGATTCCGCGTGGACCAGCACCAGGAACTGGGCACCCGGGTATCGATCGATGAGGTCGGGGTCCAGCGCGATCTCCGCGGCGCCGTCCACCCGCATCCGGCGCGCCCGATCGAAGTCGATGAAGAGGACGCCCACACGACCGGTTTGAGCGATGTTCCCCGTCGACAGATACATGCCGTTCCCGTCGTAGTTCGGGAACGCCAACGTCGTCGCGTCGACCACCGTCACGAATCCCGGTGGCCCGCCCTTGTAGGAGCAGGTGGGCTGGCCCGACGCATCGACGGTGGCCAGGAAGAACATGTCGCGCGCTTCGATGAACTCCCGGTCCGCCTCGGTGAACCGGTCGTGGACCTTCACCTCCGCGAGTCGGTCCGCCAACCGTCGCGTATCGTGACGATCCTGCAGGGATCGGCTCTGTGGAGAATACGAGTACGACATCACCGTCCTCCCTCGAAGTGATCGTCAGGACACTGCGCGAGCCGGCATCGCATGATTGTGCGTATCCTGCAGGGCCCCAAGCCTGGCGGCCAGTGGAGTCGTCCGAGGACGGGGGCAGTTCTCCTCCGCGATCGAGCGTCCATTCTGCCCGGCTTGCAGCGCCATTTGTTTGCGCGCAAGCTGCTCGCGGACGGGTGCGATGGCTTACCCGTCGGCCCGACCGATCCGCAACCAACCCGAGGAAGCGACGGGGAGGACCATGCCAATTGCCTGGCGGGGCCCACACGCCAGCCTCGCACTCATCGTCGTGCTTGTCCTGCTGGCCGCCTGCGGGGACGGTGGTCCAGCGGATCCCGGTGACGATACCCCTGCGGCCTCTCGCCTCGAGATCGTAGCTCCCGGCTCCGTCACCGAGGGCGTGGAGTTCGAGCTGACCGTCACCGCCCGGACAGAAGCTGGACAGGTCGACGGCGATTTCTCCGGGAGTGTCACCCTTTCGGTGACGGGAGGGACGATCGATCCGTCCTCTCTCTCCCTGAGCGCCGGTTCGGGCACGTCGGTCGTCCAGGTCGACGGGGTCACGGGTCTGCTGACACTCTCCGCCAGAAGCGGAGGCCTGGCAGGGTCCGCGGAGATCGAGCTCCTCCCGCCGTTGGACCGGCTCGTGGGGGACGCCGGGGATCCGGCGAGCCCCGCCATCCCCGCGCTCGAGTACCGGGTCGAGGAGGAGGACTTCACCACGGGCCATCCCGATCTTCCCGGCCTGCCCATGGCAGAAGACATCCTCATCCTCAGTTTCCGACTGGGCACCACCGTGGGCGAGGTGAACGACCTCCTCCAGGACCTCGACGCCGAGATCGTCGGGGGCCTTCCAGGGCTCGCCGGAGAGGTGCCGGGTATTCTCATGCTGCGTGTGCCGACCGGGAGCCATGCCGAGATGGAGGCGCTTCTGGAGACCGTCCGGGCCGACCCCATCGTCGAGACCGCGCTCCAGGACGTGGCGCTCGGCCCGGACCTGGTGACCCGATCCAACGGAGGCCAGCCCGCCGGGTGGGAATGGGCCTCGCTGGCGTTCGGCGGTAACTGGGGGATCAAACGGAGCCGCGTACCTCAGCTCTGGAATCTGAACGCGGGGATGCGGAAGGCCATCGCCGCCGGTTCCGCCCAGGCTTCCGGTACCCTGGTGATGGACGCGGTATTCGCCCCCACGCACCCCGACGTGGCGTACTCGAATCTCACTCCGGCCCGTGTCGGTGCCCACGGAACCAACGTCGCCGGGATCATCGGAGCGACCCACGACAATCAGGTGGGGATCGACGGCGTGAACCCGTTCGCCGTGCTGACCGCTTTCGCCACCCAGTCGCTGGGGACCCTGATCTCCGACTATTCCACGCAGGTGATCGCCAATCCCACGATCCGGATCGTCAACGTCAGCATGGGCTACAACTGGTATCTGCACACCCCGCCGGTGAACCCGGACGTCGACCCCGCAGCACAAGCGACGGCGAGCCGCAGCGGGACGCTGTTCAACCTGAGCCAGCGGATCGTCGCAGCCAGCCGTCCGCTCCCGGTGCTCGTCACGACGGCGGGAAACTCCGGCCGCCGGAACGCCCGGTTCAACAGTCCGCAGGCCAATGCCGCCCTGGAGCACGGGGACGCGAACATCATCGTGGTCGAGGCGCTGACCAATGACCCGAATGCCCCTGGCGGCCTGGTTCTCGCAACCTACTCGGACATCAACGGGCACCTGTCGGCACCGGGCTCGGCCATCCTCACCACGGCGGATTCGGCGCAGCTCGACGGGTACTCCACGGGCTTTGGCACCTCGTTGGCTGCCCCCCACGTAAGCGGGCTGGCGGGATACCTGTACACGTTGGATCCGGCCATGCCGGATCCCACCGCGACGTCCAATCCCATGCGCGACGTGCTCCTCGGTTCGTCCATCCCGCTTCCCGGTGGATCGGCACCTCGGATCGACGCGTACGCGGCGGCCCACCAGGTGGGCGGACTCCGGACCTTGCGGATGCTCACCGATATCGACGACGGAACACCGGACGGGAACCTGCGCATCGACCCCGGGTCCGGCGCGGCGTTTCTCGAAACCGATGCCGATGGCGACGGAGGCCCGGGGGACGGGCAGGTGGACATGTCCGACTTCCGCCGGTGGCGGGATGGACACCTCTACCTCGACGGGTCACCCGATGTGCGTCTCGACGGCGCCGCGGACCACCCCAAGAAGGATCTGAACGGCAGCGGGGACGTGGACTTCCTCCTGGAGTTCATCTTTCCCTTCGTGGATCTGAACGGAGACCTCGACGTCGATCCTGCGACGACCGCCTACGTTCCCGGCGTCATCGACGCGGACGTCACCGATCTCCAGGTGCTGCAGTACCTGTTCGACGACCACCACTACATCGCTCCCGACCTCGACGGTCTCCTCGAGTCCGCCGACCTCGCCCTGCGACCGGCGAGAATCCAGGGTGCCGGCGCGGTCCAGATCTCCTCGTCGGTGACCGCCCCGGGGGCCAACACGCCGTGGCAGGAGCGCGTCCACAGCGGGCTGGAGGCCGACGGCGAGGGTCTACATCAGATCTACACGGTACCCGTCGGCAGCCCGGGCGAGACCTGGACCGCCCGCGTCGTGGGCCGGGACGGGGCCGGGGAGACACTCTTCGACGTCGAGCAGGCCTTCGCCGTGCATCCGGGCGAGGACCACTTCTGGGATCCCGAGCCGTCGACCGATCCAGCGCCGAAGCTCCTGTGGACGTTCGACGCCGACCTCGACGGGTGGACCGTGGAGGATCGACCGGACGATTCGCCCTGGGGGCGGGTGGGATGGAACGAGCGGGAAGGCGGGGTCGTCGTCTTCGACGGGGTCGGCTACGACGGCTCACCCAACGGGCTGATCTACCAGCAGGTCGATCTGCCCACCGACGTCACCCTGTTGCGGTATGTCTCGTCCGCGCACGATCGCGGCGACGGTGCGGCCTCCCTGCGGGTCCGCCTGGTGCCCGAGGGCTCGCCGTCGGTCACGATTCAGGACTGGCAGGAGCTGGCCACCGGGCCGCCGGGATTCGACTTCATCGAGGCCACCATCGACATCTCGGCCTGGGCGGGCCAGAGAGTCACCCTCTACTTCGAACACGCGGACATCGACGGCGGAGGCAACAACCAGCGGTGGCTGGACGAGATCGAGGTCGTGCGCTGACGTCGACCCGCCCGGTCGACTCCGGCCGTCGACTCCGGCGGAATTCCCGCGATGGCCACGAACGCCGGACGGCCCCGCGAGGGCCGGCGGAGGTCAGCGACCCGGCTCGACGGCCAGCTGAACCAGCTCCCGGAAGCGTCTAAAGGGGGGTCGGCCCCGAGGGGTCTGGGTGAAGACGAGGCCGATGAGGCCGTGCTCGGGATCCACGAAGGCGTCCGTCCCGTCGGATCCGCCGTGTCCGAACACCCCGGCGCCCGTCCCCCACCCCTCGGCTCCGTCCTCCACCGACCAGCCGTACCCGTAGCCCTCGGGCCCCTGGACGTGGTCCCGGGTCATGACCGTCACGGACTCCTCGGAGAGGAGCCGCACGCCACCGTAGGTGCCGCCATTCAGGATGGCCTGCAGGAAGAGGGCGTAATCCCAGGCGGTGGAGATCATCCCCCCGGAGCCCCGGGCGAACGGGATCGTCACCGCAGTGCCGGGCTCCCAGGCGCCATCTGCCGAGCGACCGTAGTACATCGGCCCCAGACGATCCCGCTTCCCGTCCAAGGGATGATCGGCCCGGTAGTTGTAGCTGTCGTCCATCCCCAGGGGGGTGTAGATCACCCGGTCCAGATGGGCCTCGAGCGTCTCGCCCGACTGCAGCTCGAGGAGCGCACCCAGCGTGTTGAACCCGGGGTTGCTGTAGCTGTAGGCCCCGGGCTCCGCCGCCGCCCCCACCTCGCCGAAACGCCGTGCCTCCAGGACCAGGTCCGTTCCCTGGGCCATGCCCGGCAGGAACAGCGTGGGGATGCGCAGGCCGCTGGTGTGGGAGAGGAGTCGGGCGGGGGTGATGAAGCCGGCCCGGTAGTTGTCCCACTCCTGCAGGAGGGACCGAACGGGCTCGTCGAGATCGAGCTCCCCCGATTCGGCCATCATCATCACGGCGGTGGCCACCACGGGCTTGGTGTTCGAGGCCATCTGGAAGAGGGTGTTCGGCGCCATGGCCACCCCCGCCTCCGCGTCGCTCATGCCCACGGCTTCGTGGAGGACCACTGTGCCGTTCCGGGCCACGAGGATCACGGCACCTACCAGGTCGCCTCGCTCGACGGCCTCCTGGTAGACGCCCAGCGCGGCGTCCAGGACCGCCGGGGACATCCCGGCCCCGGCGGGATCGCCGTAGGAAAGGGTGGCGGGTTGCTGTGCGGTGGCCGGGGCGGCTGCCACCGCGAAGAGCGAGACGGCCACGAAGGCCACCCGACGGTCGGACCTGCTTCTCCTGGTACGCTGCCGCATCACACCCCCAAGGTTGGTTTGCATCGACTCCCGGCACATCGGGCTCGCTTCACGAGAGCCGGGCTCGGGGCGGAGCCGCCCCGGGGCACTTATCGGCGCGACCCGACCTTCGGTGGACATCGTGCAGATCCGCTGGCCCGGAGACCAGTGTCTCGCCCGAGCAGCCGGCCTCGGGCTGCAGAGGATCACGCCGAGTCGGACCCCCTCGCGACGTCAGTCCCGCCGCCGATGTTTCGGGTGATACTTCAGTGTCTTCAATGCGGTCTTGTGCTCGGCCACCTGCTCGGCTCTGGCGCGTGGATCCACTCTTCGACGCTCGTAGGCCGCCTCTGCCTCCAGCTTCCGATAGCTCCGGAGGCGATCCTCACCCAGTCTGCCCTCGGACACGGCTCGAATCACGGCACAGCCCGGCTCCGCAACGTGCGAGCAGTTTCGGAAACGGCAGTCCACGGCCAACTCCTCGATGTCGGGGAACGCTCGCCCGAGCCCTTCCTCCAGGGCACCCACCTTGAGCTCTCGCATCCCCGGAGTGTCGAGGAGCAGGGCTCCGTTGTGGATCCGGAACAGCTCACGTGCGGTGGTGGTGTGGCGGCCTTTGCGGTCTACTTCCCTGACCTCCGCCGTCCGCGTGAGATCCGACTCCGCCAGATGGTTCACCAGGGTCGATTTCCCGGCGCCCGAGGGACCGAGTAGCGCTACCGTAGCCCCCGCTTTCAGGCTGACTCGCAGCGCCTCGATGGATGTCGGCTCCGTGACGCTCGTCACCCACAAGGGGACGCCGAACGATACTCCCCGGACCCGGTCGATCGCCTCGTCGAGGGCTCGGGACAGGTCGGACTTGGTGAGCACGATCTCGGGGGAGGCTTCGGACTCCCAGCACACCGCGAGGTAACGCTCCAGGCTCCGCAGGTTCGGCGGCGTGTCCAGGGCCTGGACGATCAGAAGACGATCGACGTTCGCAGCCAGAACCTGGTCGTAACGGCTCTCGCCGGCCGACCCTCGCCGAACCGCCGAGCGCCGAGGCAGAACGCGAAGGATCGACCAAGGATCCGTCTCCGTCGGACCGGGGATACCGGCGACCCAGTCGCCGGTCACCGGAATGGCCGCTGCGGACGCCGTGGTGAGGAGCCGGGCGGCCTGGGGGCCGTCTTCCGTTTCGACGATCCACCGGTCCCGGTGCTGGGACGTGACCCGGGCCGGTCGCGCGTCCGGAGCGAGCTCCCGCAAACTCGCGGCCCATCTCTCATCCCAACCCCACGCGGTGACGTCGCGATCTCGCGGCGCTCCGGCGGTGTGGCCGCGTCCTCGATCAGACCCCACGGGCCAGCGTCCCTCCGCCGGTCATCACCCTGCGCCGTTCCCCGGGCTCGAGAGCAAGCCAGTGTGGGCGGGCATCGACGCCGAACGAGAGCTCGTCCACGATCACCGGCTCTTGGGGGGTGGACACGTCCATCACCACGACCGACCCGGTGGTGCCGACGGGCTGGGCCCAGAACCGACCGAATCGCACGGGCACGTCGCAGTCCGTGTCCTCCCCCGGCACCGGAGCCCACGGGAAGGAGCGAGCAGGGCTGGGGACGGGAATCCCGTCGAGCTCGCGGAGCACGTACATGCCGCACCGGAGGTGGGTACTACCCTCGGGTTCGCCGGGCTCCGCCATCGGCGCACAGCCGCATACCGCCAGCAGCAGCAACCTCACGACGCACCTGACCGGACGCGACCGGGTCATTCGTCCCCTCGCACTCGATGATCTCGTGCTGAAGTCCTCAGCGTGAGTCGCGCGCCATGGCCCATCCCCCCTCGAGCCCCGACTCCGAGGGGCCGCGCGTCCGCGGCGGGGGGGCCGCTGAGCAGCGAGGCATGGCAACAACCTAATCCGCGTCGGCAGCGAGCGCTTGTCGGGACGCTCGTGCCTCATCCGGTGTAGCTCCGTCGGTCACGGTGTTCCCCCGGGCCCGGCTCAGTGTCCGGACCAGGCCCGACCCGGGTGCCTCAGACCGGGTCCGCGGGAGGCTCGGCCCGCCGAGGCGAGTCCCTCTCTGGAGCGCCGTCCGGATTGAAGCTCTCGAGGGTCTCGATCATCAGGTGACGATCGGAGAGCCCCAGGAAGAAGAACCCGAGAAAGCTGCCAAACGGGAGCAGCGCCGCCACGTAGCAGATCCAGCGGAGCGAGTCCGGGTCGGAGGCCAGCCTTGGCAGGAACACGATGAAGGCCGCGAACCCCAGGGACACGATCGAGAGTCCGGCTTTGAGGGGGAGCCAATCGTTCCTGTAGAGGATGCGCCGGTGGGCGAGGGAGAGCGGAACGCCCTCGTCGGTCACCCCGGTCAGGACACGGTCCCGGGTTCCGTTCACCGCGCTGTAGCCGGCGATGAGGGTGTTCACTGCCGCCCAGATCGAGGCCACGAGAACCAGGCTGAGTTGGAGGTCCGTCATGAGTGTCCATCCATCTTGTGTGCGAGCAGCGAGGCCGCGATGCGGATGAAGTAGACCCCGAGAATCGTGGTCATCTGCGCGAGCGCGGCAACGTAGGCCACGTCCAGTCGGATCGACCCGGGCACGACGAGTGCGATCAGAAGAACGGCGAGCGCTCCGGTCCCCAGCGTCCAGAGCACGGTTCCGGCCCACCGGCGGTAGCCCGCCAACGATGACACGTTCGCGGCCCGGTTCCGGCTACCGTGGAGGATCATCAAGGCGATCAAAGCGGCCGCGAGCAGTGCTGCGCTCACGTGCCATGCCCACTCCGGACCGCTCTCGGTCTGGAGGAGCACGAGGGGGACGATCGCCATGATGACGATGACGACCCCTGTCTCCACAAGGTTCCGCAGGCGCAGACGGTCCAGGCGGGCGTCGGCCGCGCTCGGAGACTGGCCGAGTGCGGACGCGATCGCCGCGAAGCCGGTGAACCCCACGGAGATCTCGGCGACGAGCGAAAGAAGGTCGTTCATGACTCCACTCCAGCGATGCGATGACGCCCGTCCCACCGGAATGAGTCCTCGACCGGCGCTCATCGAAGACGATCTCCCGGTCCGTAGTCACTCAGTAAGCGCCGGGCCCTACCTGAGCTCCGCCCTCGTCAGGCCCGCGATCGAGTCGGCCAACACCGAGAGGGTCTCCACGGCCTCCGCCATCAGGCGAGTGCGGACGGAGAGGTTGCTGACCAGGCCCTCGAACTCCTGATCGCGAAGGAGAGCGGCGACGGGGACGTCGAAGTCCGTCGGACTGTGCCCGGTCGGTTCCGCCCAGACGAATGCGAACGGCGACACCGCCACCAGATGCTGCGCCCGGATCGCGCGGTTGTCGATCCATTGCCGGCGGTCCTCCAGACGGTGATCCTCGAGCTCGGTGCGATAGCGCCTCAGGAGCCGAAGCAGATGCGTGCGGGACGGAGTCGGCGTGGCCGTCCAGGCGAGGACGGATTCCAGGGCTGCGGATTCGACCTCGGCCGTCCCGAAGTTCATGGCCGTACGGATCAGGGCGCCCAGGGAGTCGGCCGAGATCGCGCCCGTCCGCGGCCCGATCAGGTCGATGAGCCCACGTTGGGCTGCAAGGGCCGCGGCTCCCCGAGCCCTGCGGTACTCGAGGTCCACGGCGTTCTCCTCGATCTCGTCGACGAGGGCTCGCAGCAGCCGGTCCTGCTCCTTCCGCACCTGACGATCCGCCCAGGTTGCGTCGATCCCGAACGCCAGAAGAATCGAGACCAGGATGACGAGGACCTCGAGCAGGATCTTCTTCACGGGTCGTGCTCGTTGGACTCGAGGATGGTCGACGACATGCCTCACGCAG
>DATHRY010000043.1:0-103882 GCA_035464715.1 Longimicrobiales bacterium | reverse complement strand
CAGGGCCTCGCTGTTCGGCGATCCCGCCTTCGCCACGACGATCAGGCTGGACTCGGACGGCTCGGGCACGGTCGAGATCTCGGGCGGGATCACGGGTGGGCTGGGTGCGCTCACCGGCGGACGGGTGGCCAACTGCCAGTTCGACCTGTCCTTCTCCGGGACCCAGACCGAGGCCGGGGGCGACATCCTCCTGGAAGGGACCGCGTGCGGGGAGGACATCTCCACCACCCTGGGCGGTAGCGAAGCGGCCACCTGACGGCTGCGCCCGGGTCCGCGCGTTTCCTGATTGCGGGTCCACGCGAGGTCCACACGGAAGCGGAGGAGCGGATGAGCGAGGCGACGGACCCCTGGAACGTGCTGTCGAAGGGTGAGGGCATCTGGGAGGGGGAGGAGCGGGTGGCCCCGGCGCCCTGGGCCCCCGATGGTCTCCAGGCGACGGGTCGCACAGAGGCCCGGGTGATCCTCGACGGACGTGGGCTCGCGTCCGACTACGTCCAGATGGTGGGAGGGGAGGAGACCACCTCCGCCCACACGGTGCTCCGGTACGACGAGGAGGAGGACCGCTTCGAGATGCACTTCTTCGGGACCGACGGGGCGCCCGCGGTGCTTCAGGGGGCCGCACGGGGTGACGCCCTCGTCTTCGAGGGTGAGGGGCCGGGTGGACCCATGCGGCAGACCTTCGTCTTCGGCGACGGCGAGATGGAGGTGCGGAGCGAGGCGCCGAGCGGGGAGGCCGGGTGGGTCTCCGTGTTCGAGGGGCGGTACCGACGCCTTGCCGGGCCCAGCCCCGCCCCCGGCTCGGTCGCCTGGCAGGACCTGACGGTGGACGACGCCGAGGCGGTCCGTGACTTCTACGCGGCCGTGGTGGGCTGGACGCCTTCGCCGGTGTCCATGGGCAGCTACGACGACTTCAACATGTGCGGTGCCGATGGGGCGCCCCTGGCCGGGATCTGCCATGCCCGGGGCGGCAACGCGGACCTGCCCCCGACGTGGCTCCTCTACGTGGTGGTCCGGGACCTGGACGCGGCGCTGGCCGAAGCGGAGGCCCGGGGGGGCGAGCGGATCATCGGAGTGCGGGAGATGGGCCCGGACCGGATGGCGGTGATCCGGGATCCCGCAGGCGCCGCGCTGGCCCTGTACCAGTCCGGCGCCGCCGGCTGACGTCGACGCGGGCGGATCCGTGCGGATCTGTTTCGTCACACATGGGCGCGCCCCGGCGCTCACCCGCGACGACCGCCAAGCCGCCGACGCATGCCGTGCCCGTGGTCTCGCGGTCGCCGCCGGGGCGTGGGACGACCCGTCCGTGGACTGGGCCGGCTTCGACCAGGTGGTGCTGCGCAGCACGTGGAACTACCACCTCGTGCCCGACCTCTTCGACGCCTGGTTGGACCGTCTGTCGGCCTTGGGCGTGACCGTGTGGAACCCCGTGCCGGTGCTGCGGTGGAACGCCGGGAAGACCTACCTGACGGCCTTGGGGGAGGTGGGCGTGCCCGTGGTGCCCACCCGGGTCCTGGCGCCCGGGGCCGTGCCGGCGCCGGACCGGTGGGCCGCCGACTTCGGGACCCCGGAGGCGGTGATGAAGCCCGCCGTGGGCGCGTCGGCCCACGGCGTCCTCCGGATCCGCCTGGACGAGCCCGGCATCCGGGATCGCCTCCAGGAGGCGGCGGTCGATGGCCCCGTCCTGGTCCAGCCCTTCGAGGTCGGGGTGCAGGAGCGGGGGGAGTGGTCCGCGATCTTCCTCGCAGGACGCTACAGCCACGCGGTCCTGAAGCGTCCCGCCGCCGGGGACTTCCGGGTCCAGGAGGAGCTCGGCGGTCGAGCGTGCCCCGGGAGGCTCCCGCGTCCATCCGGGAGCTCGGTCGGGCGGCCCTGGCCCAGGCGTCGGGCGATACCCTCTACGCCCGTATCGACGCGATCGAGGGGCCGGAGGGGCCGCGCCTGATGGAGCTGGAGCTGATCGAGCCCGCCCTGTACTTCGAGACGGACCCCGAGGCGCCTGGGCGATTCGCGGCCGCGTTGGCCGGGGCCTGACGGGCGCACGACCGCCCGTCGACCCCGGCCCGTCCCGTCACTCGGCCCGTAGCGCCTCCACGGGGTTCACCCGGGCCGCCGCCCGGGCCGGGATCCACGCCGCCAGTCCGGCGATGACGGCCAGGAGCAGCGGGACCGACACGAGGGCCACGGGATCGAGCCCCTCGACCCCGATGAGGAAGCCCTCCACGGCCCTGCCGGCGAAGACGGCCATCACCAGCCCGATCACGCCGCCCATGGCCACCAGGGCGAGCCCGCTCTTGACCACCATCCCCACCACCTTGCCCTGTTCGGCCCCCAGGGCCAGGCGGATCCCCATCTCGCGGGTCCGCCGGGCCACCGAGTAGCTCACCATCCCGTAGAGGCCCACGCACGCCAGGAGGATCGCCAGGACCCCGACCATGAGCAGCAGGACGGCGGCCATGCGTGGCAGGAAGAGGACCAGGGACAGGTGGTCGTCCATGGTCTCCACCGAGGACAGGAAGACCCGGGAATCCAGCTCCCGGGCGATCTCCCCGATCTCCCGGGCGGTGGACAACGGGTCGCCGGAGCCCCGGGCCACCAGCTGATAGAGCCCGAAGCCGCTCCCCTGGGTGGCCGGCAGGTAGAGGTAGGGGCGGGGCGGCTCCGTCAGGCTCCAGATCTTGGCATCCTCCACCACGCCCACCACCACGAGGGCGTCCTCGGGATCTCCGCGACGGTGGAGGACCCGGCCCAGGGCGCTCTCGCCGGGCCAGTACCGCTCCGCCGCAGCACGGCTCAGCACCACCACCGCCTCGGTGGAGGCACGGTCCGTCGTCTGGATGCCCCGTCCGTCCACCACGCCGATCCCCATGGTCTCGAAGTAGCGGGGGGTGACGTACGCCAGCTCCAGCACGTGGCGGTTCTGGTTGGGGGGCGGCTCGACCCCGGGGATGTCGAAGGTGGTATTGTTCGTTCCGAGGTCGAGTGGGAGCCGTGTGGTCAGGGCGCCGGAGCCGACGCCCGGGAGCCCTTCGACGCCGGCCAGGAGATCGAGGGCGAAGCGTTCCCGCTCCTCGGGGGTGAGCTCGCTGGCCCACGCCTCCACCTGCACCACGGCGGCGGGGCCGGTGTCGAAGCCCACGTCGATGGAGCGGGCCTCCTGGAGGCTGCGGAGGAAGAGGGCCGCCCCCACGAGCAGCACCGTGGAGAGCGCCATCTGACCGGCCACCAGGATGCCCCGGAGGCGCTTCCGGCCCCGCCCCGAATCGCTTCCGGTCTCGTCCCGCAGTGTCGCGGCCACCGGGGCCCGTACCGCTTCCAGGGCCGGGGTCAGTCCGAAGAGGACCGCGGCGACCACCGTGACCAGGCCTGCGAAGGCGAGCACGCGCAGGTTGAGGGCCACTTCGAGGTTCAGCGGGACGTCGATGGGGGGTTGAATCCCCACCAGCGCTTTGGTCACCCCGACCCCCAGGACCACCCCCAGCGCGCCCCCGATCGCCGCCAGGACGAGGGACTCCACCAGGAGCTGTCGGACCACGTCCCCACGGCCGGCCCCCATGGCCACACGAACCGCCATCTCCTTCCGGCGCTCCGTGGCGCGGCTCAGGAGGAAGCCGGCGAGGTTCACGCAGGCCACCAGGAGCACGAGCCCCACCGCCACGAAGAGGAGGGCCACCACGCCCAGTACGAAGCCGTCGAAGTTGGGATTGAGGAGGACGTCGTCCAGGATCACGCCGGAGAGCTCGAGGGTGCTGCGGGACTCGGGCCGTTGCTCGTTGAAACGGGCCGCGGCGGCCTCCACCCGCGCCTGGGCCTGCTCCGGGGTCACCCCGTCCCGGAGGCGGGCCGAGACCAGGAGATTCCCGTTGCCCATCTGGTTGGGGCGCAGGTGGGGGTACATGCGCAGGGGGACCCAGAAGTCGGTGCCGATCCCCGGGGCCACGCGTCCCTTGAACGAGTCCGGAGCGATCCCCACCACCGTGTAGGGCCGTCCGTTCAGGCGGATCTCACCGCCCACCAGGGCCGGATCCGCGTCGTAGCGGCTACGCCAGTAGCGATCCGAGAGCACGATCACGGGATGGGTCCCCGGAGTGGCGTCCTCCTCCGGCAGGAAGGTCCGGCCGGCGGCGGCGGCGACCTGCATCACGTCGAAGTAGTTCCCGCCGACCATCTCTCCCAGGACGAGCTCCGAGCGACCGTCCTGCTCGATGGTGCCGCTGTGCTGCGCCGACACCGTGACGCCCTCGAAGGCGTCCTCCCCTCCCTCGGCCAGCAGCTCGTAGACGAGGTAGTAGCTGAAGTAGTACTCCCCCTCGTCGGTGAGCGTGTAGACGTCCATCAGCGTCTCGGGCTCGCCCACGCCCCAGTCGGAGAGGAGGAACGAGTCGACCAGGGAGAAGATGGCCGTGTTCGGGCCGATCCCCAGCGCCAGGGAGAGGACCGCAACCGCCGTGAAGGCCGGCGACTTGACCAGCATGCGCAAGGCGAACTTCACGTCGAGGAGGATCTGGTTCACGAGACCGTCTCCGGAGGCGTTGGACGGGGGGGTGCCTGGGGGCAGAGGCATGCCCTTCACCTCTCGCCGCAGGCGGAGGAGGGCCGGCGAGAAGGCGTCCCGACGGTAGCGGCCGCGCGCCTCCCGGGAACTGCGCTCCCGGTCGCGGTGGAAGCGCTCCTCGAGATCGCCGAGGACGGCGTCCCGCACCGGAGCGGGGAGGACGAACCGGGCCCAGCTCCGGGCCAGGAAGGGGGGGCGGGGGGCGTTCACCGGGAGCCCCTCAGCCCGGGACCCGGTCCGGGTCCGACACCGGCAGACCCTCCCAGAGCCGGTCCATCGCCGCGCGTGCCGCCTCGACCCCCTCCCGTCCCTCCGCCGTGATGCGGAAGAAGCGCTTGGCCTTTCCGCCGCGGACCGGAGTCGGGTCGGACATGCGGGAGCGGAGCATGCCCTTCTTCTCGAGGCGGACGAGGGTCGTGTAGACGGCGCCCTGGCTCACGTCCCGCCCGGTGCGGTCCTCGATCTCGTCCCGGACTGTGGTGCCGTAGGCGTCGTCACCGCGCTGCCAGACGGCCAGGAGGACCTGCTGCTCGAAATCGCTCGGAAGATCGGGGGGCATCGGCTCGCAGGGGTGGATGGGGACGGATCGGTGGACCGTCGAGGTATTCCCTACGAGGTAGTTTTAATGGAGTTTCACGCCGGCGCCAGCTCGGCGTCTTCCGCAGCTCGATGCGCACGCCCTCCGGTCTTCCCGGGCAACCCGTGTCGGGGGTTGCGCCGTCCCATCTTCGGAAACATTGTTTTAAAACAAATACGAAAAACCTTCGGAGCGGACGATGGGCGGACGGGACTACCTGGGGGAGTTCGAACACGTGGTGCTGCTGGCGCTGGCCCGCCTCCCCGGCGAGGCCTACGGCGGGTCGGTGCACCAGGAGATTCTCGAGACCACCGGTCGGGACGTCTCGATCCCGGCGGTCTACGTGACGCTGAAGCGGCTCGAGGCCAAGGGACTGGTCCGCTCGGACCTCGGGGCCGGGGAGGGCGTCACCCGCCGGCGGACGCGGAACTACGTCCTCACCCCCGCGGGCCGGGAGGGCCTGGCCCGATCCCGGGCGCTCCTGGAGCGACTCTGGCAGGGCGCGGACGTCCCCGCGCCCGGGGAGTCGGCATCATGAGCGCCTCCCCGCCGCGGCTGGCTCGTGTGCTCACCCGGCTGGCCTGCTCCCCCGAGGACCTGGAGGACGTGCGACGGGACCTGGCTGAGCACCACGCCCGCGTGATCGAGGCCAGGGGACGTGGCGCCGCATGGCGGTGGTACTGGTGGCAGGTGCTCCGGGGCGTCGCCGCCCGGGTCCGGCCGCGACGCCTCACCGCCGGATGGGGGTTGCGGGTCTCCCTGCGGACGTTGATCCGCCGGCCCGTGTACGCACTGGGCGTCTCAGGCACCCTGGGCCTGGGTCTCGGCTCCGCGGTGGCGGTGGGCACCGTGGCCTGGGAGGTGTGGCTGCGGCCCCTGGACATCCCCGAGCCCCGGGAGGTGGTCCGGATCTACGAGCGCCAGCCGGTGGAGACGGCCTCGGTGGTGGGAGCCCGGGTGGGAAAGGACGGGCGGCGAGCCTGGATCTCACCGCCCCTGCTGGAGGATCTCCGGGATCAACGCTGGGGTGCGCTCTCGGCGGTGGCCGGGGTCTCCCGGGACGGTCGGTCGTGGGCCCGGGGCGACGAGGTCCGGCGCGTGTCCGCCCTGGTCGCTTCCCCGGAGCTCACCGAGGTCCTCGGGCTGGTCCCTCACCGGGGTCGCTGGTTCCGGGACGGGGAAGGCCTGCGCGAGGTGGTCCTCACCGCCGACTTCGCGGAGCGGGTGTGGGGGGGGGATCCGGTGGGGGCGGGCATGGAGCTCGACGGCGTGCTTCATGCCGTCGTGGGGGTCGTGGACCTTCCGGACGGCTATCCCGAGGCGGCGGACCTGGTGATGCCCTTCGCCTTCGGTGAGTCCGACCTCGCCGAGGGCATGCGGGGGGCCCGATACCTCGAGGTGGTGGCCCGACTGTCCCCCGGCGCCGACGTCGCCACCGCCCAGGCCGAGCTCGACGCCTTCCTGGCCGGGCTGGCGGAGGACCATCCCGCCCATCGGGGGTGGCGGACCGAGGTGGTGGGGCTGGTGACCGACCTGTTCGCCCCGTTCCGACCGGCCATGGGGCTCCTCCTGGCCGCCGGGATCGCCTTCCTGCTGCTGGCCGGGATCAACGTGGTGGGCCTGGTGGCGGCCCACCGGGCAGAAGGGCGGGAGGACCGGGCCGTTCGCCGGGCCCTGGGCGCGACCGAGGGGCGCCTGCTGGCGGAGGCGACCGGGGAGGGGATCGTGGCCGGCATCGCGGGAGCGCTCATGGGCCTGGCCGCCACGGCCGTGGTGCTTCCGCCGATCCGGGCCCTGGTGCCCGTCGAGGTGCCCCGGCTTGACCAGGTGTCCGTCGGACCCGCCGCGGCGGGGTCGGCGCTGGCTGCCGGAGTGCTGCTCGGGGCCGGCGTGGGCGTCGCGGCCTGGTTGGTGTCCATGGGAGGGCAGGGGACGGGCCTCCGGGGGCGGGGAGGGTCGGTGGCCGGCCTGGCGGCGCGGCGGGCCCTGGTGGTCGGACAGCTCGCCCTCACGACCCTTCTGGTCGCCGGGGGCGCGGCGATCCTGGACCACGTCCGGACCCTTCGGGGCGTGGACATGGGGTTCGACGGGACCGGAGTCCAGGTCGCCCACGTGGCCCTGGACGCGCGCCGCCTCACCTCCGACGAGGCGATCCGGGCGACCTGGGACGGCCTGCTCGGCGAGCTCCGGAGCCGGGGACTCCCGGCCGCCGTGGGCACGAACGCCCCCGTCTCGGGCTCGACCATGCGGTTCGGGTTCCGCACGGAGCCCGGTGGGGAGCAGTTCTTCGGCCAGTATCACAGCGTGAGCCCGGACTACCTCGACGCCCTCTCCATCCCGGTCCTCGAGGGCCGGGGATTCTCGGCGACCGACGACGCCGGAGGGGAGCCGGTGGTCCTGGTGAACGAAGCCCTGGCCCGGGCCCGGTTCCCTGGGGAGTCGGCGCTGGGACGCGATCTGGAGGTGGTGGGCGAGCAGCGGAGGATCGTCGGAGTCGTCGCCTCGGCCCGGCACTTCGGGCCGGATCGCCCGGCCCCGGAGGAGCTGTACGTGCCGTTGGCCCAGGATCCCTGGGCCGTGGGTCACGTCCTGGTCCCCACGCCGCGGGACGACGCCGCGGAGGGCATCCGGGCCGCGATCCGCGCCACGGATCCTTCCCTTGATCCGCCGCCACCCGCTCCCTTCGACGCCTACCTGGCCGGATGGTACGCACCCCTGCGGCTCCAGCTCACGGTGGTCGGGGTCCTGGGCGGCGTGGGACTCCTCCTGGCGGTTCTGGGGCTCTACGCCGTCGTGGCGGTGCACGTCACCGGCCGCCGCAAGGAGATCGGGATCCGCATGGCCCTCGGGGCGCCGGGACGCTCGCTCTTCGGGGAGGTCCTCCTGGGCGGGATGATCATGGCCGGGTTCGGGGCCATCCTCGGCGCGGCGGGTTGGCTGGGCGTACGGCCGCTCCTGACCGGGGTCCTGCCGGGGTCGGCGGGCGGCGGGTCAGACGTGGTCCTGCCCGTGGCGCTCCTGGTGGTGGGCGTCTCGGCGCTGGCGGCGCTGCGGCCGGCGTGGCGGTCCACCCGTGTGGACCCGGGGATCACGCTCCAGGAGGGTTGAGCCGGGGTTCCCCACGGTCGCGGACCTCGGCACCTTGGCGGGGAGAGCCCGTTTCCCTCGCCAGGAGCCCCCATGCCCTACGTCACCCCCGCAGCCCGCGCCCGGCTGGACGCCGGCGGTGCTCCGGAGAACGCCGGTGAGCTGAACTACGCCCTGACCCGCCTGGTGGACGCCTTCCTGGTCCGCTGCGCCGGGGAGGAGGCCGGGCGGATCCGGTACGCCCACCTGAACGAGGCGATGGGGGTCCTCGAGTGCGCCAAGCTCGAGCTGTATCGCCGCGTCGCCGCTCCCTACGAGGACCGGAAGCGCGAGGAGACGGGCGACGTCTACGACGCCCTCTCCCGCTGACCTTCCACCGTCCGCCGCTCCGACCCGTGCTTCGCGTCGTCCTCGTCCTCGTCCTGCTCCTTAACGGAGGGTGGGCGCCGGCCGCGGCCCAGGCCCCTGAAGGCCGCCCCGTCGTGGGGTTGGCCCTCAGCGGCGGGGCCGCCCGGGGGCTCGCCCACATCGGGGTCATCCAGGTCCTGGAGGCGGAGGGGATTCCCGTCGACGTCGTGTCCGGAACCAGCATGGGGGCCCTCATCGGCGGGCTCTACGCCGTGGGCCACGACGGCGCCGCCCTGGAGGCCACCGCCCGCGGGTTCGTCGAGGCGGACGTGTTCACGGACGCCGTTCCCCGTCGCTTCCTGTCCCCGGACCAGCGGGCGCTGGACCGGCGAGTGATCTTCACCCTCCCGATCCGGGACGGAGGGCTGGACCTTCCCAGCGGGGCCGTGGAGGGGGTCGGGGTGATCCGGGCCCTGGAGCGGGAGACGTGGCCGGCCCAGGCCGTGGAGGACTTCGACGGGCTGCCCCGCCCCTTCACCGCCGTGGCCGCCGACCTGCGGACGGGGAACGCCGTCGTGCTGCGGGACGGCGGCGTGGCGGAGGCGATCCGGGCCAGCATCGCCATCCCCGGGGCCCTGGATCCGGCGGTGAGGGGCGACAGCGTCCTCGTGGACGGCATGCTCGTCCGCAACCTGCCCGCCGAGGACGCCCGTACGCTGGGGGCGGAGCTCCTCATCTGCAGCGACGTCTCCCGGGGGTTGGACGATCAGGACTTCGAGACCGCGGTGGACGTCCTGGCCCGGGCGATCTCTCCCACCACCGAGGCCGACATCGCCGCCCAGCGGGCGCCCTGCGACGTGGTGCTCCGACCGGTCCGGACCGATGCCGGCGCCGGCGATTTCGACCAGGTGGACCGGTGGATCGAGGTGGGTCGCGCGGCGGCCACCGAGGCGATGCCGGAGATCCGGGCCGCCCTGGAGGCGCGCCGGGGACGGGGCGCCCATCCCGCGTTCGAGGCCCGGCATCGGGCACGCAGGGCGGCGCTGCTCCCGGATTCGGTCCGGGTGCGGGAGATCCGGGTCGAGGGGCTGTCGGCGCCGGAGCGGGCCGATCCCGCCCGTCGGGCCCTGGGCTCGGTGGGGGTGGCGCCGGGCCGCTGGGTCCACGCCCGCCGCATGGACGAGGGGCTGGCGGGGATCCAGGCCACCGAGCTCTTCCGGGCGGTGACGTACCGGATCTCGGACGTGGAGGGCCTCGATGCGACGCTGGTGGTGTCCCTGGCGCCGGCCCGGAGGGACCGGGTCGGCGTGGGTCTCCGGTACGACAGCGAGTACCAGGCGTCCCTCCTGTTCACCGCTTCCTTCCCGAACCGTCTCGGATACGGCTCCAGCACCCGCCTCGAGGTGCGCCTCGGGGAGGAGAAGCGGGTCATGGCCACCCACTTCCGGGGCCGGGGCGTCACCTCGCCGCTGGGCCTCGGGGCCGCGGCGGGATACGTGCAGGTGCGCCTTCCCGAGCGGGGGGTCGAGCTGATGCACCTGTCGGGGAGGGCGGAGCTCATCCGGAGTCGCATCGGGATCGTGGGTGTGGAGATCGCGGCGGAGGGGATCCGGCGGCGGGTCGAGGACGAGAACGGGGAGGCCCGGCGGCGCCTGGACCCCCTGGTGACGGTGGGGGTGGTGGGGCGGGGGGACACCTTCGACCGGGAGAGCTTCCCCCATCAGGGCACCTCGCTGGCGCTGCGGGCGGACCTCTCCCTGCCGGAGCTCGGAAGCGATTTCGACTTCTCCCAGGTGGTGGCCGACGTGCAGGCCGCCCTGCCCCTGGCCCGGCGCTGGACCGCCCGGGCCCGGCTCTACGTGGGGCACATCTCCGGGACGTCGGTGCCCTCGCACCGGTTGCTGCGCCTCGGGGGCGCCTTGTCGTCGGCGGTCCTGCCGCTGTGGAGCGTGCCCCTCGTCGGGGTCCCGCGGCAGAGCGTGAGCGGGACCTCGGCCCAGCTCGTCTCCCTGGGCCTGCAGTGGGAGTTCCGCCGGGAGTGGTTCGCGACCCTCACGGGCAACGCCGGCGACGCCCGTGACGAGTGGGCCGTCGAGCCCTCGGGCTGGACCGGTGGATGGGGGCTGGGGCTCGGGACCCGGACGCCCATCGGGCCCGTGGAGGCACTCCTCTCGGGCCAGGACCGGCTGGAAGGCGTCCGGCTCACCGTGAGCATCGGGTACGGGTTCTGAGGGGCAGGGGTCCTGATCGTGAAACGCCCCCGGCCGCAAGGGCCGGAGGCGTCTCCCGCATGGTCGGCACCGGGGCACCGGACGGAACCGGTGCCGGTCGGTGGGCGCGGACGGATCAGGCGTGCTGACCCGCGTGCACGCCCTCCGCGAGCTCCTCTAGCATCTTGTCGATGAAGGCGGGAAGGTCCTCGGGGCTCCGGCTGGTCACGAGCCCGTCGTCCACCACGACTTCCTCGTCGACCCACTCCGCGCCCGCATTGATCAGGTCGGTCCGGATGGACGGGTACGACGTCACCTTCCGGCCCTTGAGCACGTCGGCTTCGGCCAGGAGCCACGGCGCGTGGCAGATGGCGGAGACGGGCTTGCCGGCCTTGAAGAAGTCGGTCACGAAGGTGATGGCGCTGGGGAAGGTCCGCAGCCGGTCGGGGTTCATGAGCCCGCCGGGAAGGAGGAGCGCGTCGAACTCCGAGGCGGACACGGTGGGCAGGGTCGCGTCCACCTTCACCCCGTCCCGCCACTTGCCGTCCGACCATCCCTTGATCTCGTCGTCGGACTCGGGCAGCGACACGATCGTCGTCTCCACGCCCGCCCGGTGGAGGGCCTGGAGCGGCTCTTTGAGCTCGGAGTCCTCGAAGCCGTGGGTCGCGAGGATGGCGACCTTGCGGCCTTTCACGTCGTATTTCGTCGGGTCCGGATAGGACATCGTCGATTCCTGGATTGAAGGGGGCCCGCATCCCGTCGAGGGCCACGGGCGCTTCTTGCGATGTACCTCTCTACCCGAACTGCGGCACCATGTTCCATAAGTTGTTGATTTTCAACAATTTGCGAATCATGGATGCCTCGAGGTCTCCCGTCACCGGCCGCCCGGCGAGGCGGCTCGGGGATCGACCCGTCCGCGGCTCCGGCTACTCGTAGCGGAGCGCCACCATGGGATCCACCCGCGCCGCCCGACGGGCCGGGATGTATCCGGCGCCCATGGCGACGACGGCCAGGACCACCGCGGCCAGGAGGACGACGTACGGGTCGTGTCCCGCGATCCCGTACAGGAGCGACCCTGCAGTGCGGCCCAGGAAGAGGGCCGCGATGCCCCCGCCCACTCCGCCGATGACTGCCATGCGGGTC
The DNA here is from genome assembly GCA_035464715.1 of Longimicrobiales bacterium. Lineage (GTDB taxonomy): Bacteria > Gemmatimonadota > Gemmatimonadetes > Longimicrobiales > Gaopeijiaceae > Gaopeijia. The sequence goes on along the minus strand of DATHRY010000043.1, from coordinate 91,965 downwards.
ACCTGCCCGAGCACCATGCTCCTGACGCTGCGGCTCCCGGCGCCCAGCGCCATGCGCAGTCCGATCTCCCGGGTCCGCTGGGCCACCGTGTACGCCAGGACCCCGTAGAGCCCCACCGCGGCCAGGAGGGTCGCAAGGACGGCGAAGGCCGAGGCGAAGGTGGTGATGAGGCGGTCGACGAACACGTTCTCCTTGATCTGCGTCTCGAGGCGCTGGAGCCCCTCCACCGGGAGGTTCGGGTCCAGGGACCGGACCAGGTCGGGGATGGCCGACAGGACCGGCCCCGCGTCACCCGCGGTCCGGACGTAGAAGTTGAGCCCACCCAGCGTGGTGTCCTGGCGGGCGGGAAGGAAGAAGAGCGGCGGCACCTCGGACTTCACGTCGTTGTACTTGGCGTCCTGCACCACGCCGACGATCTGGATGTCCAGCTCATCGCCTTCCCCGCCGCCCGTGGACATCCACCGGCCCACGGCCCGGGCCCCGTCCAGGTTGAACTTCCGGGTGAAGGCCTCGTTCACGACGGCCACCTGCGGCGCTCCCGGTCCGTCGATCTCCGTGAACTCCCGACCCGCCAGGAGCGGCATCCCCAGGGCGCTGAAGTAGGTGGGGCCCACGGCGTTGAAGCGGGAGTTCGAGTCGATGTCGGGCCCGCTCTCCCATCCCTCGACCCGGACGTCCGTCCCCCAGCTGCTGCCGCTCAGGATCGGCACCATCGAGCTGGATACCGCGGTGACGCCCGGCACCGCCGACAGCTCCTCGGACACCCGCCTGAAGAGCTCCGCCGAGCGGACCGGCTCGTATCCGTTGAGTTCGGGGGAGACGGCGAAGGTGAGCAGTCCCTCCTCCTCGATGCCGAGCTCGACCCGGCTGACGTTGACCAGGCTCTTGAGGAAGAGGCCCGCAACCACCAGGAGGGTCATCGACAGGGCGATCTGGCCCGTCACGAGGACCCCCCGGAAGCGGACGGCCCTCCGGGAGCCCCCCGTCTGCCCGTTGTCGGCCTTCACGATGGAGGCCAGGTCGGTCCGGGTGGCGTGGAGGGCGGGGTAGAGGCCGAAGAGGATCCCGGTCCCCAGGGCCACGACGGTCGTGAAGAGGAAGATCCTGGGCTCCAGGCTCAGGGCCAGCATCCCCGTCGCCTCAGGGGGCATCATGGCGCCCATGGCCCGGAGGGTCCAATACGCCACCAGGAGGCTGGCCGCGCCCCCGATCAGGGCCAGGACGACCGCTTCGGCCAGGAGTTGACCGAGGAGCTGCCGACGCCGCGCCCCCAGGGAGCCCCGGATGGCCATCTCGGGGGCCCGACGGACGCCCCTGGCCATGAGGAGGTTGGCCACGTTGGCACACGCGATGAGGAGCACCAGCGCGGTGATGGAGAGGAGGAGCTTGAGGGGCGTGTCGGCCTCGCCCTGCATGTTGCTCTGACCCCGGTTGCCCGGCTCCAGCGTCGCCCGCTTGGTCCGGAATCGCTCCATGGTCGCCGCGCTCATCCCGTCCTGCAGCGGCGCCTCCACCTCGTTCACGATCCCCGCGTAGAGGGTGTTGAGTGTGGCGTCGGCCTGCTCCAGGGTGACGCCCGGGGCCAGCCGGCCCAGGACGTAGACCCAGTAGGCGCGCCGGTTCTCGAAGCCGTCGAACAGCGGCTGCATCACCGACCGCATGGTGAGCGGGACGTAGATGTCCGGCTCCGAACCCAGCGTCGTCCCCTCGAAGCCGGCGGGTGCCACGCCCACCACCGTGAGAGGCTGGCCGTTCACGATGAGGGTGCGATTCAGCACCCCCGGGTCCCGTCCCAGGTCGTTCTGCCAGTACTCGTGGCTGAGGACGGTCACGTAGTGCTCGCCGATGTTCCGGTCGTCCTCGGGGCCCAGGAGCCGTCCCAGCGCCGGCTGAAGCCCCAGGACCGGAAAGTACGAGCCCGACACGAGCAGGCCCGAGCCGTTCACCGTGTTCCCCTCGAAGGCCAGGTTGGCGCCGAAGTCCCGGTGCCCCGCGATGCCGCTGAAGCCCGTCTCGCCGGCCTCCAGGTCGCGGAACATGGCGTAGCTGAAGACATCGTCGCAGTCGCCGGCGGACCCGCAGGACTGAGAGCCCGGCTTGGGGCCCGGGGCGCCCAGGTTCACGAGCTCGTCCGGCGCCTGGACCGGGATGGAACGGAGCAGGAACTGGTCGAAGAGGCTGAAGATCGCGGCGTTCGCCCCGATGCCCAGTGCCAGTGAGAGCACCGCGACCGTCGTCAGAAACGGTGTGCGGAACAGCGTCCGGAAGGCCAGCCTCAACCCCGTCATCCCTTGAGTCCCCTTTGCCCTTTGGTGGTCAGCCCGCGGATGTGCCCCATCGGGCATCCGCACACGTGGAGTAGACGGTGCGCGACCGGGAATGGTTTCAAGCGTTCCCGGTCCGGGTGTCACGATGCGGCAAAGCCGTCCGCGGCCCTCGGGCCCCGGATCTCGCATCGTCGAGCGAGGTGGGGTGGCTCCCGGGGGGGGCTCGCCCCCGGAAGGCCACACGCCCCCTCAGGCCAGCAGCTCCTCCAGCCGCTCGAGGCAGCTGCCCCACCCTTCGCCGTGTCCGTCCCGGGCCTCCGGCGCAGGGAAGCCCGAATGGGTGAGCCGCACCTCGGTACCGCCCTCCACCGCGACGAAATCGACGGCGACGAGGGTCTCGCCCATGCGCTGGTCCTCCTCCTCCCAGTCCCACGTGTACACGAGCCGCCGGGGCCGGTCGATCTCCCGGTACACGCCGCTGGCCGTGTGGGGGACGCCCTCGACGTCCATGCGGAGGCGGTGGCGGCCTCCGACCCGCAGGTCCGATTCCGCCGAGAGGAGCGTCGCGCCACGGGGACAGGCCCAGTGGAGGCGGTGCCCCTCGAGGGTCCATGCGTCGAACACTCGTTCGGGGGGCGCCGGCAGGAGACGGGTGAGGCGCAGCGTGTCCGGGTTGTCGACGACGGCGGGGTCGATCCGGCTGGGCTCGACGCTCATGGATTCGCTCCGGGGTCCGAGGTGTCGGGTGGGCCGCGCTCCAGGTAGGCGGCCAGGGCGTCCAGCCCCTCCTCCCAGAACCGGCGATGGCTCTCGATCCAGTCCCGGGCCGGCCGCAGCCCCTCGGGCTCGAAGGTGCAGCGTCGGATCCGTCCGTCCTTCTCCCGACGGATCAGCCCGGCTTCGGCCATGACCTTCAGGTGCTTCGACACGGCCATCAGCGAGACGTCGAAGGGCTCGGCCAGGTCACCGACGCTGGCCTCTCCCTCCCGTACCAGCCGGGTGAGGATCGCCCGGCGGGTCGGGTGGGCCAGGGCCGCGAAGGTGCGGTCGAGGGCGGCGTCGGAGGCTGGGGCGGTGAGCGGCGACATGATCGGAGCAAAAGTAAACGCAATGGTTTAATATATGAGCGCGCCCAACCCGTCAAGGGAGCGGGGTCCCCGGTCACCCTCCCGGCACCGCCCCGAAATGGTGGAGTCCCTCCAGGACACCTGCGGCGAAGGGGGCCCGTGCGAAATGGATGCGCATTCCACCGCCGGACTCGTCCCGTGCTTCCCGCAGCCGGTCCCGGAGGGCGCCCGGCGCGTTCCCCACGAGGATGCCGGCGAATCCTCCCAGGAAGGCCGCCATGTCGTTCCCGGAATCACCGGCGTAGACCACCCCCTCCCCGGGGACCCCGGCGACGCGGGCCAGGTGGCGGACGGCGGTGTCCTTGGCCACGTCCGCCGGGAGCAGGTCCAGGAGACCCTCCCCGGTCAGTGGGTCGTGGCTGTGGACCAGCATGACCCGGGCCCCCTCCCGGCGGAGACGCTCCCCGGCGGGCCCGACGATCTCCGCCTCCGGAACGTCTCCGGGCACGTAGTAGCTCCGCTTGAAGCGGCCCTGCTGCGTCTCGGGCTGGAGTCGGAATCCCGGGAGCTCCTCCACCACCCGCCCCACTTCGGACAGCTCCACGCCGCCCATGGCCCGGGCCATGGCCGCGTCGTAGTCCGGGTCGGGCACGAAGTCCTGGCCGGTCCGGCGATGGATTCGGGTGCCCACGTCGGCGGCGACGAAGGCCGGGATCGGGAGCCCGAAGGCCTCGATCCCCCGGAGGGCCAGGCCGAGGCTCCGTCCCGTGACGTAGGCCAGGGTCAGCTCCGGTGCCCGGCGCAGGGCCTCCGCGAGATCGGCGATCTCCGCCCGCCGCGAGGGCTCGTCGTCCAGGGGGATCACGGTCCCGTCCATGTCCGAGGCCAGGAGCCACGAGTGGGAAGGCGGCATGAGGGTGGGGCGGGGCAGGCGGGTGCGTGGGCTCCGGTGTTTCCCTACGATGAATGTCCGAGAGGGAACCCGCCACCCGACGCCCCACCGTGCCCCCCACCCCACCCGACTACCGCGACCGCACCCTCCGCCCCCTGGTCCTGGGCGAGGTCCTGTACGACCACTTCCCGGACGGGAGCCGGGTCCTGGGCGGCGCGCCCTTCAACGTGGCCTGGCACCTGGAGGGCTTCGGTGCCCATCCCCTGATGGTGACGGCGGTGGGGGAGGACGAGGCCGGGGCGGGCATCGTGGAGCGGATGGGGGAATGGGGGTTGGACGCCTCGGGGGTCCAACGTTCCCCGGACCGGCCCACCGGCCGGGTGGAGGTGAGCCTCGACGACGGCGAGCCCTCCTTCGAGATCGTCCCGGACCAGCCCTGGGACCGGATCGACCCGGGCCCGGCCCTGGCCGCCATCGATGCCGGGGGCCCCTTCGGCCTCCTCTACCACGGGACCCTGGCGCTCCGGACCCCGGAAGGACGTCGGGTACTGGACGAGGCGGCCCGGCGCTCCGAGGCCCCCGTCTACCTCGACGTGAACCTCAGGGAGCCCTGGTGGACCCGGGAGCGGATCGAGGATGCGGTGGCCGGCGCGACCTGGGCCAAGATGAACGCCCGTGAGCTGGGCATCCTGTCGGATCGGGACACGTCCTCGGCCGAGGCGTGCGCCGACTCGGCCCGGCACCTCGCCGAGGCCTTCGGCGTCCCGAACGTCATCGTCACCCGGGGTGCCGACGGGGCCCTCTGGCTCCCGCCGGACCGGGAGGTGGTGGTGGTCCCCGGGGCGGAGGTCCCGCCGGAGGAGCTCGCCGACACCGTGGGGGCCGGGGACGCGCTCAGCGCGGTGGTCTGCCTCGGGGCTCTCCACCACTGGGGCCCCCGTCTGACCCTGGGGCGGGCAGTCGCCTTCGCCGCCGACGTGTGCCGTGCCCAGGGGGCCACACGGGGAGACCTCTCGCTCTACGAAGCCCACGCCCGGCGGTGGGCCCGGGAGGGCGAGGGGTTCCGCACGGGACCCGCGGGCTCTCCCGGCCTCTACGTCCTCTCCCTCACCCTGCACGGCCTGGTGCGTGGGACGGAGATCGAGCTCGGCAAGGACGCCGACACCGGCGGCCAGGTGTCGTACGTGGTGGACCAGGCCAGGGCCCTGGCGGCCCATCCGGCGGTGGAGCGGGTGGACGTCGTCACCCGTCGCGTACACGACCGCAACGTGGACGACGCCTATGCCGAGCCCGAGGAGGAGCTGGCTCCCGGTGCCCGGATCGTACGTCTCCCCTTCGGACCGCGGCGCTACCTCCGCAAGGAGACCCTGTGGCCCTACCTGGACACCCTCCTGGACGAGCTCACCCGCTACGTGCGCACCCAGGGCCGTGTCCCGGACATCGTCCACGGCCACTACGCCGACGGAGGCTACGTCGGGGCCCAGCTCGCCAAGCTTCTCGGGGTGCCCCTCGTGTTCACGGGCCACTCCCTGGGCCGGGTGAAGCGGGCCCGGCTGCTGGCGGACGGCCAGGACGAGGAGGGCCTCGAGGAGAAGTACAACCTGATCCGCCGCATCGAGGCCGAGGAGCAGGCCCTGGAGACCGCGGCTCTGGTCATCGCCAGCACGCGTCAGGAGGTCGAGGACCAGTACGAGGACTACGACCACTACCAGCCGGACCGCATGCAGGTGATCCCCCCCGGGGTCGACCTGAGCCGCTTCTCACCGCCCCCGCTGTCGTGGCGGAAGCCGCCCGTCCGGGAGGAGCTCGGGCGCTTCCTTGTGAAGCCGAAGCGCCCCATGGTCCTGGCCCTGGCGCGGCCCGACGAGCGGAAGAACTTCCCCCGGCTCGTCCAGGCGTTCGCCGAGACGGAGGGTCTGCGGGACATCGCGAACCTCGTGCTGGTCGCGGGAAACCGGGACGACATCCGGGAGCTCCCCGGCGGTGCGCGACGCGTCCTCACCGAGATCCTGCTCCTCGTGGACCGCCACGACCTGTACGGCCACGTGGCCTACCCGAAGCGGCACAGCTCCGCGGACGTCCCAGACTTGTACCGCCTGGCCGCCTCGACCCGGGGGGTGTTCGTGAATCCCTCCCTCACCGAGCCCTTCGGCCTCACCCTCCTGGAGGCCGGAGCCAGCGGGCTTCCACTGGTGGCCACCGACGACGGCGGGCCCCGGGACATCATCGGGGCCTGTGAGAACGGGGTCCTGGTCGACCCCCTCGACCCCGTGGGGATGGGGCTCGCGATCCGGGACCTCCTGCAGGACCGGAGTCGGTGGGGGCGCTACGCCAAGAACGGGGTGGCCCGCGTCCATCGGCACTTCTCCTGGGAGAGCCACGCCCGGCGTTACGCCGAGTCCGTGGCGGAGATCCTGCGGGGCACGCGGCCGGCGTTGGCCCCGGTGCGCCGGACCCGCCTCCCCCGCATGGACCGGCTCCTCTTCACGGACGTGGACGGCACCCTCACCGGCGACGACACGGCGCTGGCCGAGTTCCGGGCCCGCCTGGAGGAGGCCGGCGACCGGGTGGGCTTCGGGCTGGCCACGGGCCGGAGCCTGCCCCAGGCCCTGGAGCTCCTCGACCAGAACCGCATCCCCACCCCCGACGTCCTCATCACCGCCTCCGGCGCCCAGCTCCACTACGGCCGGGACCTGACCCGGGACCGCTCCTGGGAGCGCCACATCGACTACCGCTGGAATCCCGACGGGGTGATCGAGGCGCTGGAAGGGCTGGGTGGGGTGGACCCAGCGCCCCTCGACGACGACACGCGCTTCCGACTGCGCTTCCGGGTCGACCCGGGTGTGGCGCCCTCCCTCGTGGCGATCCGGCGCCACCTCCGCCGCGCGGGTCTCCAGGTGACCACCCTGCTGGACCGCGACGTGGAGCTGGACGTCGTGCCGGTCCGGGCCTCCCCGGGCCTGGCGATCCGTTTCTTCTGCTTCAAGTGGAACCTGCCGCCGGAGCGCCTCCTGGTGGCGGGAGACTCCGGCAACGACGCCGACATGCTCTCGGGGGAGACCTTGGGCGTGGTGGTGGGAAACCATACGGAGGACCTGGAGATCCTGCGGGGAAGCGGCCGTGTGTTCTTCGCCGAGGCGAACCACGCACGGGGCATCCTGGAGGGGGTGGCCGCCTACGACTTCTTCGGAGGGATCCGGATTCCCGAGGAGGCCGGGATGCCCGAGGAGGCGCGGTGATCGACGCCCTGCACCGTTCTCTGGAGGATCACCGGGAGGCTCTCTATCTCTTCTTCCGTCACCTCAGGGAGTCCGGCGGGCCCGTTCTCCCCCGGTCCGACGTCCAGCACGTCTTCCGTGACTTCCGGGAGGGTCCCGGACCCGATCTGCCGGATCCCCGGATCGCCGCTCTGGTGGCCCACACCCAGGAGGTGGTGGTACAGGACTCCCAGCTCTTCTTCGCGGTTCGGGAGCGGGTGGCGCATTGGCGATATCTCCACGTCCACACCGAGGAGATGGAGGCCCGGGAGTTGACGGTCTCGGAGTTCCTGGGCGCCAAGGAGCGGGCGGCGGTGGGGGCGCCCCGGGGGGCGGAGCGGTATGCCCTGGAGGTGGACCTCAGTCCGTTCGAAAGGGGGTTCCCGAAGTTGCAGCGGGTCGCTTCGATCGGCCGGGGTGTCGAGTTCCTGAACCGGCACCTCTCGTCCCGCCTCTTCGGGGGGCAGAACGGCGGGCTTCAGCGCCTGGTCGACTTCCTGCGGGTGCACGAGGTCCAGGGCCGCCCGCTCCTCCTGAACGGGAGCGTGGAGTCCGTGCCGGAGCTCAAGGAGGCGCTGAGGGAGGGGATCGCGGTCCTGGGCGGGCGCGATCCGGAGGGCGATGGCTTCTGCAGGGAGCTCCGGCAGCTGGGCTTCGAGCAGGGGTGGGGGCGGACCGCGGCCCGGGCCCGGGACACGATGGAGATCCTCTCCGATCTCCTGGAGGCGCCGTCGGCCGGGACGCTCGAGGACTTCCTGGCCCGGGTCCCGATGATCTTCTCCATCGCCATCCTCTCCCCACACGGCTTCTTCGCCCAGAGCGACGTCCTGGGGATGCCCGACACGGGTGGGCAGGTCGTCTACATCCTGGACCAGGTCCGGGCCCTGGAGCGCACCATGCGGGCCTCCATCCGGGAGGCCGGTCTCGACGTGGAGCCCCGGATCGTGGTGCTCACCCGGCTCATTCCCGAGGCCCGGGGCACGACCTGCGACACCCGCCTGGAGCCGATCCTGGGCACCGAGAACGCAACGATCCTACGGGTCCCGTTCCGGAGCCGGGACGGTGATGTCGTTCCCCGGTGGATCTCGAGGTTCGAGATCTGGCCGTACCTGGAGCGATACGCCGTGGACGCCCAGCGCGAGCTCCTGGCCGAGCTGGGCGGTCGTCCGGACTTCCTGATCGGCAACTACTCCGACGGCAACCTCGTCGCCAGCATCATGGCCCACCGGATGGGCGTCACCCAGTGCAACATCGCCCACGCCCTGGAGAAGACGAAATACAGGGATTCGGACCTCCGGTGGAAGGAGCAGGAGGGGGAGCACCACTTCTCCTGCCAGTACACGGCGGACCTCATCGCCATGAACACCGCCGACTTCATCATCACCAGCACCTACCAGGAGATCGCCGGGACCCAGGACACCGTGGGCCAGTACGAGAGCTACCGCTCCTTCACGATGCCCGGTCTCTACCGGGTCGTGGCGGGGATCGACTGTTTCGATCCCAAGTTCAACATCGTCTCCCCCGGCGCCGATCCCCGGGTCTTCTTTCCCTGGCACGAGGAGGAGCGGCGCCTCGACGAGGTCCGGGAGGAGATCCGTGAGATGGTCTTCGGTGGGGGGACCGATGGCGCCCGGGGCCACCTGGCCGAGCCCGAGCGGCCTCTTCTCTTCGCCATGTCTCGGCTGGACCGGATCAAGAACGTGGCCGGCCTCCTGTCGGCCTACGGAGCCAGCGACGCGCTCCGGGCCCGGGCGAACCTCCTGATCATCGGCGGCCACGTGGACCCGGACCGTTCCAACGACCGGGACGAGCGGGCCCAGATCGAGACCATCCACGGGTTGTTCGACCGGTACGAGCTCGACGGCGAGGTCCGTTGGCTCCAACTCCAGACCGACAAGAACCGGGTCGGCGAGTTCTACCGCGTGGTGGCCGACACCGGGGGAGCCTTCGTGCAGCCCGCCCTGTTCGAAGCCTTCGGGCTCACGGTGGTGGAGGCGATGAGTACCGGGCTTCCCACCTTCGCCACCTGCCACGGCGGACCCAGGGAGATCGTCGAGGACGGCGTGTCGGGATACCACGTGGATCCGGCGGAGGGCGACGCCATGGTGGAGCCCATCGTGCGCTTCTTCCGGGAGATGGAGGACGATCCCGAGCTGTGGGCACGGATCTCCCGGGGCGCGATGGAGCGGGTGCGGGAGCGCTACAACTGGCTGCTCTACGCGAGGACCCTGCTGAAGCTCTCCCGGATCTACGGATTCTGGCGCTTCATCACCTCCCTGGAGCGGGAGGAGACCCGTCGCTATCTGGAGATGTTCTACGGCCTGATGTACCGGCCGAGGGCGAGGGCCCTGGAGGGAGACGGGGTCGACGGATCGGCGGAGGACGGGACCCGGTGAGGGGCGCTGGCGGTCGCCGGACTCCGGCACCATCGTGGTCGTCGAACGGAGGCCGCGTCCGCCCGACTCCTGGGCCGGCGTGGGCCTCCCCGACACCCGATCGCGCATGATTCGGACTCTGAAGATCTCTCTGTCCGTCGTTGCCGTCCTCCTCGTCGGCCTTCTGGCTTTCGGAGGCTTTCAGCTCTGGGCCTACGAGTCCCAGGCGGCGGAGATATGGGAGGTGGAGCCCCCCCGGATCTCGGTGGTAACGGACTCCGCGGTCGTCGAGCGCGGTGCCCACGTCGGTCGTGCCATCGGCGCCTGTACCGGGTGTCACGGCGAGGATCTCGCCGGGGGCATCGTCGAGGACCTGGGCCCGATCGGGGTGATCCACGCGCCGAACCTCACCGCCGGCGAGGGCGGGGTGGGCGGCGACTACACGGATGCCGAGCTGGCGCGGGCGATCCGCCATGGCATCCGGCGCGACGGCACCTCGCTCCGGTTCATGCCGACCCGGGAGCACAACTGGTGGAGCGACGAAGATCTGGCCGCCGTGGTCTCCTGGGTCCGGACCTTTCCTCCCGTGGCCAACCAGGTCCCTCCGACCACCGTGCGCCCCCTCGGAAAGCTCCTCGATCGGGCGGGTTTCCTGCCGATCCTCAGCGCGACGACCGTCGATCACGAGGCGCCCCCTCCCGACATCGCACCGGGCCCGACGGCGGCCTACGGGGCGTTCCTGGCGCGCAGCTGTTCCACCTGCCACGGGGAGACCTTCGCCGGGGGCAGAATCCCCGGAGCTCCCGCCGAACTGCCGGCCCCCAGGAACCTGACGCCCCACCCCACAGGGCTCGCCGGCTGGACCCAGGAGGATTTCGCCCGGGCGATGCGCCAGGGAATCCGCCCCGACGGCACCGAGTTGCAGGACTTCATGCCGACGTTCACGAGCTTCACAGAGATGGAGGTGTCTGCGCTCTGGCAATACTTCCAGTCGATCGACGCCCTGGAGTACGGCGAGCGCTGACCTGGTGCCCCGGGCCTGGCCGCGGTGGGGTCGACGAAGACCCTGATCGACTCCGCGTCGAAGGGCCATCCGAGGGTCGCCCCGGTCCGCCGGCTCAGAACGGCACTTCGTAGACCAGCATCAGGGACTCGACGCCGGGGTTCGGTGTGGCGAGCCCGCCGCTGGATCCCGGTTCGCCGACCCTTCCTGAGCTTCCGGCGCTTCTTCGCCTCCTTCCGGGTGAGGATTTCCACCGGGAGCCCCGTGGCCCGTTCGAGGTGGGTGGCGACCCGCTCCATCAGGAAGGGGCCGCGGATGCCGTCTCCGAGGGGGACCACGTCTCCGGTCACGGTGAGGCCCCGGACGGCGTAGTCCACCACCGCCCGGGACCCGTAGCCGGTCTGCCCCACGGGCAGGGCTTCGATGGTCTCCAGGTCCGCGGTCGGCCATTCCCGGCTCGGTGTGCGGAAAGGGAACCTTGGCCGACGTTCGGAGCATTCCTTCAACATTACGAACCGCAACATAGGAGGGGCCATGGAACCGGAGACCCGCGCCGCACCCACCTCAGGACTCCTGACTGAGGGCATCCGGGTCGGCCTGGCCGGTGCGTTGGCCGTGGCCCTCTGGTTCCTGTTGGTCGATCTGGTCGCCGGGCGCGCCCTGTATACGCCCGGTGCACTGGGGTCGGCGGTCTTCCTGGGTGCATCCTCCCCCGACGAGGTGGTGGTGAGCGCCACCACGATCGGGCTCTACACGATCCTCCACGGCGGGGTCTTCGTCCTGGTGGCCATCGGCCTCACCGCCCTCTTCCGCGCTGCGGACCGGAGCCCTTCCATGGTGGCCGGCATCCTCCTGCTGGCCGTGGTCCTGGAGGCCCTCTTCATCGGCGCGGTGGCGATCGTCGCCCAGTTCCTGCTGGGGCAGCTGGCCTGGTGGGCGGTCCTGGGGGGCAACCTCGTGGCCTCCCTCGCCATGGGCGGCCTGCTCCTCCGATCCCACCCCCGGACGGCGGCCCGGCTGTCGGGCCACGATCCGATCCCCGTTCCCTGATCCCGCCCTCTCGCATGCAATCCACGCTTCGTCGCCTCGGTGCTGCAGCCGCGGCGGTGCTCCTCCTGGCGGCCTGCGCCCCGGGCGACGCCGATCGTGCGTCCGCCGACCCTGACGGGGCATCGACCCTCGGCCCCGCGGACGGGCACGACCTTCCCGCCATGGACCTGGACCGGCTCCGGGTCGGGGAACCGGCCCCGGACTTCACCCTCGCCGCCTTCGAGGGCGACCCCGTCACCCTCTCGGACTTCCGGGGGGAGACCAACGTCATCCTCGTCTTCTACCGGGGCCACTGGTGACCCTGGTGCGCCGGCCAGCTCGGGGAGCTGGGAGACCTGCTGGATGACGACGCGGCCCGGGACACGCGCATCGTGGCCGTGAGCGTCGACGACCGGGAGCGGCAGCAGATGATGATCGACCGGGTGCGCGAGGAGCACGGCGTGGACATGACCTCCATCCTCCTCCTCTCGGACCCGGATCACGCGGTGATCGACCGCTACGGAATCTTCAACGATGCCGAGCCCCGGGGGCGGCCCGTCCCGCATCCCACGACCCTGATCATCGACAGGGACGGGGTGATCCGTTGGAAGGTGACCGAGGTGGACTACCGGCAGCGGCCGGAGAACGCGGAGATCCTGGAGGCACTGGAAGGCCTTTGAAGGAGGGAGGCGGACATGATTACGGCGCCGCGGGTCCAGCTCCAAGGCGGAGCGCCGAAGGCATAGCCCAGGCTACGTCGAGGCGCTGCAACGAAGGCGATGGGCCCGCGCCGCCGCAACCCTATGGGCGCCAGGAGGTTGCGGCCCGAGACGTCGTTGGAGTCCCTCACCGATGCCACGGCATCGCTTTCGGACCTCCGCCTACTCTCGAACACGCAACTGCCTGGCGTCATGTCCGCCTCCTTCCTTCAAAGGCCTTCTAGAAGTCGTGCGCTGAGCCCCCGTTCGGCCACACATTGGAAGGACGCCCCCGAGTCACCGCCCCCATTCCCGGACCGTCGTGGACCTTCGCGCCACCTGGATCCTGTATCGCCGTGAGCTCCGTTCCGCCCTTCGGGAACGGACCATCGTGGTCAACGGCATCCTGATGCCGATCTTCCTGTACCCGGTCCTCCTCTGGGTGATGTTCAGCGCCCTGACCTTCGTCCAGGGCCTGAGCGACACCGCCACCTCCCGCGTCGCGTTCGTGTCGACGCCCCCGGCCCAGCACCTGGCGGTGCTGGATTCGATCGCCGCCCGGGACGGGATCGTGGTGATCCGCCAGACCGAGGGCTGGGGGCTCGGAGGACCCACGGGTTCGACCGAGTCCGGCTTCCCCCTGGTGACGGAGCGACGGGCGCTCGCGGGCCTGCAGGAGGGGGAGCTGGACGCGGTGGTCGGCTTCGAGCGGCTCTCCGACTCGGCCTCCTCGCTGCCGGACAACATGGAGGTGACGGTCCGCTACGACCGGGCCGAGTCCCGGAGCGTCCAGGCCCTCACCCGGATCGAGCAGGCCGTGGGCGGATACCGGAGCCTCTGGGTCGAGCACGAGGTGGAGGACCTGGGGATGTCCCCCGAGGAGAGCACCCCCTTCGTGATCGAATCGGAGAACGTCGCCAGCGGGGAGAACCTGGGGAAGATGCTCCTGGGGCAGATGCTGTCGCTCTTCATCGTGATCATGGTCGCCCTGGGATGCTTCGTCCCGTCGGTGGACACCACAGCGGGGGAGCGGGAGCGCTCCACCTGGGAGACGATCATGACGGTGGCCGCGCCCCGGTCGAGCATCATCACCGCCAAGTACCTGTCGGTCGCCACCCTGGGGGTGGTGGCGGGCATCTTGAACGTGCTGGCCCTCTTCCTCTCCATGGGTGCCGTGATCCGGCCCCTCATGGAGGACGCCGGCGACATCACCTTCCGCCTGCCCCTGGCGTCCATTCCGGTGATGATCGCCGGAGCCGCCGTACTGGCCCTCTTCTTCGCCGCGGCGATGATGATCCTGGCTTCCTTCGCCCGGACCTTCAAAGACGGTCAGGCCATGATCCAGCCGGTCTACTGGCTGGTGTTCCTTCCCGTCCTCCTGGGGGACCAGTCGGGGCAGACGCTGACGCCCACCGTGGCGGCCATCCCGGTGGCGAACATCTCCATGATGATCCGGGACGCCATCAACGGGGTCTACATCTGGCCCCTGATCATCGAGGCCCTGCTCGTGACCCTGGCCACCGTGGCGGTCTGCCTCGTGGTGGCCCGATACCTGCTCCGGTTCGAGGACTTCCTGCTGGGCTCCTTCGACGGAAGCCTCTGGCGCTTCCTTCGATCCAGACTCTCCACCTCCCGCGCGTCATGACCGTTCAAACCACCACTTCCGACACTCCGCCCGCTGCCCGGACCGCCCCCGACCCCGGGGCCGCGCCCCGGCCCCCCGAGGCGCGGGTCGAGGTCGTGGACCTCCGCAAGAGCTTCTTCGACGACGGCCGGGGCGAGGTCCATGCCGTCGACGGCCTGGACTTCACCTGTCACGCGGGCGAGGTCTTCGGGCTGCTCGGGGCGAACGGGGCGGGGAAGACCACGACGCTTCGAGTCCTGTCCACCGTGATCCGGCCCACCGAAGGGACCGCCCGGGTGATGGGGCACGACGTGGTGAAGGACCCCGAGGCGGTCCGGCGCTCGCTCGGGTTCTACTCGGCCTCCACGGCCCTCTACCCCCGCCTCACGGGACGGGAGACCATCGAGTTCTTCGCCCGGGTCAACCGGTATCCCAAGGATGCGGTCCCGGAACGGGTCGAGGAGCTCGTGCAACGGTTCGGCATCCAGGAGTACCAGGACACCCGGGTGGAGAAGCTGTCCAGCGGGATGAAGCAGAAGGTCTCCATGGCCCGGACCGTGGCCCACGATCCGCCCGTCCTGATCTTCGACGAGCCCACGGTGGGGTTGGACGTGATGAACGCCCTGGAGATGGTGCGGGTCATCCGCGAGCTCCGGGACGAGGGCAAGACCATCCTCTTCTCCAGCCACATCATGAGCGAGGTGGAGAAGCTCTGTGACCGGATCGGGGTCATCCACCGGGGCCGGCTCCTCGCCCTGGGCACCCTGGATGAGCTCCGGGACCGGACGGGGCAGCACTACCTGGAGGACATCTTCGTCGACTTCGTGACCGAGGCCGAGGACGGCATCGGGAGCGTGCTGGGCCCGGCGGGAACGCTGGAACAGGGCGACTGACGTGCGCCCTCACGGTCCCTTGTGGACGATGTTCCGCTACGAGATCACCATGCTCGTACGGGACACGCGGACGCTGCTGATCACGGTGGTGGCCCCCCTGGTCCTGTTTCCTCTCTTCATCTTCGCCACCAACCGCGTGGAGCGGAGCGAGGAGCGACGCCTGGAGCGGGCCGAGTACCGCTACGTCGTCGTGGGGTCCGAGGCGGACTGGGCCCGGCAGCGGGTGGAACGGGCCCTGGCCCTGGGCGGCGGAGGCGGGTCGGACGTCCGATTCTCCGAGATGCTGGACGTGGACGACGCAGAGGAGGCGCTCCAGTCCGGGTTCATCCACCTGGTGGTGGAGTCGTTCACCGGGGAGGAATACCAGCAGCTCCTGGCGGCGGAGGGTGCGGAGGAGACCGGCGACGAAGGAGCGACCGAGGACGGGACGTCGGACCGTGCGGCCGTGGAGGGGGGAGGGGCCGCCGGCGAGGACGTCACCGGGTCGGCGGCGTCCGCCCTCACGGCCGACGCCCCGCCCGGGGCGGACGCGGAGCCGCTTCCGGCCCGGGCGCTGCGGCTGCGGTTCCGCTCGGACAGCGACTTCTCCCGCCGCGCCCGGTCCCGGCTCGAAGGGCGCCTCAGGAGCTCTCGCGAGGCGGAACGCGATTCCGTCTTCATGGCCCGGGGCTTCCCGGTGCCCGTGGACCGGGTGATTCCCGTCCGCTCGCAGAACATGGCGTCGTCCCAGAAGGAGGGCGGGGCCATCCTGGGGCTCGCCCTGACCCCGGCGCTTCTCCTCCTCATGCTCACAGGCGGCTCCATCGTGGCGGTGGACGCGATCAGCGGGGAGAAGGAGCGGGGGACGCTGGAGACCCTCCTGACCACGGCCGCCACCCGGGGAGAGATCGTTTGGGCGAAGCTGCTGGCCGTCGTCCTCGTGGGGCTCGCCGTGGCGGTGGTGAACGTCGCCAACCTCGGGGTCTATCTCGGCCTGGGGGTGGTCGATCTCCCGGCGAGCCTGCAGATCGGGCTCAGCTTCGATCGCATCGCCCTCCTCTTCCTTCTGTTCGTGCCACTGGCCGTCCTGGTCTCCGGGGCCCTCCTGTTGCTCTCGGGCATCTCGAGGAGCTACCGGGAGTACCAGATCTACTTCTTCCCGATCTTCCTGGTCTTCCTGATCCCGTCCCTGGCCCCGGTGCTTCCGGGGATGGACCTGCGGTCGGCCATCGCCCTGGTCCCCATCTCGGGGGTCGCCGTGGCGGTCCGGGAGGTCATGATCGGCGAGGTGGATCTCCTCTACGCGATCCTGGCCTTCTTCTCCACCGGGGCCGCGGCCCTCTGGCTGGCGATCCTGACCGAGCGGTCCCTGTCCAACGAGCGCCTGATCTCCCGAAGCGAGCTCGACCGGGCGGACCTCGAGGGCGGACCCGCCCTCTTCCCGCGTCACGTGCTCCGCTGGTTCCTGGGCTTCTGGGTGGTCTTCTTCATCGTCAGCCTGTGGTTCGGAGAGTCGCTGGGGGTCCGGGGCCAGATCCTGGTGAACCTGGTCGGGATCTTCCTGGGCGGGAGCGTCTTCCTGATGGTGCGGTACCGTCTCCCGGTGAAGGAGACCCTGGCGCTGCGCATGCCGCACCCGGCGGTGTGGGTGGCCGTCCTGATTGGCGCGCCGTCGTCCCTGATCCTGGGGATCGGGCTCGCAGAGCTGATCAACACCCACGTCTTCCCGATCCCCGAGGGGATGCTGGAGGCCTTCGGGGAATCGCTGGCGGAGCCCGACCTCGCCTTCTGGGAGCTGCTGCTCTTCCTGAGCATCCTCCCGGGCGTGCTCGAAGAGGTGGCCTTCCGGGGCGTCCTCCTGTCCGGCGTCCGCAAGCGCTTCGGCCCCTGGGGCACGGCGCTGCTGGTGGGGGCCGTCTTCGGCTTCTTCCACGTCTCCCTCTTCCGGATCGTCCCGACCGCCTGGCTCGGCGTGATCCTGTCCGGGGTCGTGCTCCTGTCGGGCTCGATCCTGCCCGCGATCCTCTGGCACGCCCTGAACAACGCCGCCGCCATCGTCCCCTCGACGCTGGGGTGGCTTCCGGAGGACTTCGCGCCGGGACCCGGCATGGTGGCGGGCGCCACGGTGGGGCTCGCCCTGGCCTTCCTGATCCTCTGGCACACCCGGGTGCGCACGACGACGCCCCCGCCGGTGGGGCACCGGGCGGGGGCGTCTCGACGGCCGGCCCGGGATCCCGGGCCGCTGGAGGTCGGAACCTCCTAGCGCGGCCGCCCTCGTGGGCGGCCGGACCGGTCAGTCCGAGGTGGACACGCTCACGTTCCGGGTCATGCTGTGCCCGCAGGCGCTCCCGGAGATGGTGAAGTTCCCGGTCTCGGGCGAGGTGCTCATGGAGAACTGGACGTTCATGGTGCACGTCCCCGCGCGGTCCCCGGCGCTCCACGCGACACCGCCCACGATGGAGCCCTCGGCAGTCGCGTTCTGTCCGGTCTCGTCCTGGGTCATGTAGAGCTGGGTCGTGAGGTTCGGCGCACCGTCGACGGTGAACTGGAAGCCCTGCTCACCCTGACCGCTGCAGCCGTCGTGGGTCTGGACCTGGGTGGCATCGATCTCGAAGGCCGCCGACGCGTCGTCGTAGAACCCCGACGCGTCCATCTCCACCACCACCGAGCCGCCCAGCGGGCAGGACGCGACGATCGTCTGGCTCTCGTCGAAGTCCACCTGGGCTCTGGCCAGGGGCGGGGCGTCCTGGACCTGCTGCGCGCTGACCTGGACGCCGCTGGCACCGAAGGACTCCCCGAGGATGAAGGCCACCATGGCGGCGGACTCCTGCTCGCTCAGCGTGTCTCCCGGTCCGGCTCCGTCGTCTCCGCAGGCCCCGAGGCCGACAGTGGCGAGGAGGGCGAAGGCTCCGACCTTGTTCCGACTCATGTTGTCTCTCCTGTGGACGGTTGAAATCCGGAAATCATTCCCGGCGCTCGGCACGGCCTTCCGGGCCGGACCGCCCGGGGAGGGGCGGGTCGCACCGGATCGTGGCCCCGGACAGGTGTGGTGGTGCCTGCATCTTCCCCGGTCCGGGCCGGGGCGGACGGGGGCCATCAGGAGCAAGAAGCGGACCCGGGCCGAACGAGCGGCTTGCCGCGGCTAAATCGTCATGGGCTCCTTGGAAGAAGGACCTCGCTTCGGCCGCCTCGACCCCCGGACACGATGCCCGCACCGACCGCTCCCCGTCTCGCCGCCGCCGCCCTCGTCCTCCTCGCCGCCGGACCCCTTCCGGCGGCCTCGCAGGACGGTCCCTCCGACATCACGCCCCGGGAGTTCCTGACCCGCCTGAAGGAGCATCGTCCGGCCACCGCCCGGACCGCTCCGGCCGCGGGCTTCGCCGTCCAGAGGGATGCGGCGTCCATGTCCTTCGAGGACGGCACGGTGACCCTCCTGGAAATGGACGGGCGGGTCCTGGGGGCCGTGATCGACGGCCGCGGGAGCTTCACGATCCGCCCCCCGGAGCCGGTGGAGCGCTGGCAGATGGAGCGGGTGTTCGAGACCCCCGAGCCCACCCTGGAACTGGAAGGCGCCGTCCTCCTCTTCACCGACGGAACGCTGGCGGAGATGGAGTCGGGCCTCGCCTTCGCCTCGGGTGCGTTGCCCAGGGACGTGCCGGACCTCCTGGAGGACGGGATCAAGTTCCTCCTCCACGAAGGATCCGTGGACAGCGACGTGATCCGGAGCCTCCTCAACGGAGAGGACGACGGGTTCTTCCACGCCCACCTCGAGGTGGACGGCAAGGACCCCCACTTCTTCCGGGTGTCGGCCCTCGAGACCGAGGAGATCTCCTTCGGCCGGGAGGCCGACGGGCGAGGCGACTTCTACGAGCCCCTGGCCAGCTTCCATCAGGCGTCGGACTACCCGTATCCCGATCCCACCGAGAACGTGGTTCCCGGTGCCGAGGTCCTGCACTACGAGCTCGAGAGCACGATCGAGTCCGGGCTCGACTTCCACGGCCGGGCGAAGCTCTACCTGAACACGGGGGTCGACGAAGGGGACTGGGTGCCCTTCGGCCTGTCGTCCGAGCTGGAGATCCGCTCGCTGGCCTGGGGGGACGGCTCGGCGGTGGTGTGGGAGCGGGGGAAGGACGGGGGCCAGGTCTGGATCCGCATGCCCTTCGGGCCGGGCCTCCACGAGCTCCATGCCGAGTACGAGGGCGACGTGGTGGAGTACCGGGACCGCTTCTTCTGGTTCGCCGATCCGACCGGGTGGTATCCCCGCTTCGGCCGCACGGACGCCACCTTCGACATGACCTTCCACGTCTCGGACGACTACGCCTTCGTCGCCTCGGGGTCCCGCACCGAGCTCGAGGAGGGTGACGACGTGATCCGGTCTCGCTGGGTCCTGGAGGCCCCCGTCTCGCAGGCGTCGTTCAACCTGGGGAAGTTCAAGGAGCACCTCTACGAGAACGAGGACCTGCCGCCCATCCGCATCCAGCTGGACGAGGACCTCCACCGTGACCTGCGGGCGTCCATGGTCATCCTGCAGGACAAGGATCCGGAAGAGGCGGTGGCGGCGGACCTGGCGAACAGCCTCCGCTTCTTCCAGGACGTGTACGGCCCGTTGGACCTCACCGAGTTCAACGTGTCGGAGATCCCGTACCTCCACGGTCAGGCCTTCCCGGGGCTCATCCACCTGTCCGTCCTGACCTTCATCCGGACCAGTGAGGCGGGGTACGACGAGATGTTCCGCGCCCACGAGGCGGCCCACCAGTGGTGGGGACACTCGGTTCAGCCCCGGAGCTACCGGGATCGGTGGCTCTCGGAGGGGCTCGCCGAGTTCTCCGGCCTCTGGTACATGCAGGTCGCCCGGTTCGACCCCACCCGGTACTTCGAGGCGCTGGACGATGCCCGGGAGGACATCCTGGACCGGCGGGGCCGCGCCGGTCCGATCTCCCTGGGGTCCAGGGTGGCGATCGCGGGGCGGGACGAGGACTACGGCACGGTGGTCTACCAGAAGGGGGCCTGGGTCATCCACATGCTCCGGAACCTCTTCATCGACCTCGAGACCATGGACGAGAGCCGGTTCAGGGCCCTCCTACGGGACGTGGCCACGCGATACAAGGGTCGCCGGATCACCACCGTGGAGTTCCAGGCCGTCGTGGAGGAGCACCTCGGGGGCGTGGACATGCAGTGGTTCTTCGATCAGTGGGTCCACGGGTCCGACGTGCCCACCTATCGATGGGCCACCCGGGGAGAGGAGGTGGAGGGGGGCTACAAGCTGACCCTCCGGGTCCGGCAGGAAGACGTCCCCGACGACTTCCGGATGGTGGTTCCCGTGACGCTGGACTTCGGCGCGGAGGGGTCGGCGACGGTCCGGGTCATGGTCACCGGCCCGGTGACGGAGGTGGACCTGCCCCTCCTGCCCCGGGAGCCGGACGACATCCGCTTCAACGACTACGCCTCGGTCCTGGCGGAGGTCGACGACGAGGGCTGGTAGCCGGCCCGGTCGGTGCCGGGGCTCGGACCCGCGGACGCGGCGCCCTCCTCCGGTGTTTCGGGCCCCGGGTGGGGGGCGGTGTGGACCGGGGTCCCGTGAGCGGTGTTGGAAACGTTGCCGCTCCCGGTTTCGTAGGGGGGGCACACGACCCACGAAGAACCGGAGTCCATCATGCTCGAGATCATCGCCGCCGGCGCCCTGGGCGCGGTCAGCCACCTGAAGTCGAAGGATTTCGTCCGTCGGCGCCTCCGGTACACGAACGTGGTGGAGCGGCCGGGCGTCGGCCTGTTCACCGGTGCGGCCACGGCCATCGTAGCCGGCGCCGCCGTCGCGGCCCTGCCCTTCGTGGGTGCGGGCGCCGGCATCGCCGTGGGGCTGGGGCTGGGGCTGGGCGTGGGCACGGGGATCAGCAAGGGAGCCCGGGACGCCCGGGACGGCTGGCACCCCGACGACTGACCGGACGGGGGATCGATCCGCACGACCAGGGGCAACCCTCGTTGGACCCGAGGCGTCTACATTGTAGTCTGGTCCGTATACAATGTAGTCACGCACACCCACGACCTGGACGGAGAGGCGATCCGTGAGCCCGACATCCTTCCTGGGCGAGTTCGAGCAGATGGTGCTGCTGGCGGTGCTGCAGCGGGGCGACGACGCCTTCGCGCTGGAGGTGCGGCAGGAGCTCGAGGAGCGGGCCGGGCGCTCGGTGTCCCGCGGTGCGTTCTACACGACGCTGGATCGACTGGAGCAGAAGGGCCTGGTGTTGTGGACCGAGGAGGAGGCGGGGTTCCGGCGGACCGGACCCCTGCGACGGTTCGAGGTCACCCCCGAGGGGATCACGGCGCTGAGGGAGTCGCGCCGGGCCCTGGAGACGCTCTGGCGCGGCCTCGACGTCCTTACGGGGGAAGGATGACCGACCCGCCGCCCCCGACGCGGGTTCGGGCCTGGCTCCTCCGGCAGCTGCCCCCCGGAGCCCGGGGAGCATCCATCGTCGCGGACCTGGACGAAGAGCACCGACGACGGCCACCGGGCCCGGCCCGAGGCCTCTGGTACGGGCGGGAGGCGGTGCGCCTGGTGCTGCACTACCGGTTCCTGGCGCCCGGCCGGCGAGTCGGGGAGGCCGCCGGGACCCGGTTCAATCGGACGAGGGAGGGGATGATGCGGAGCGTGCTGCGGAATCTGGGACACGGCCTCCGACGCCTGCGTCGGGACCCGGGCCTGGCGGTGGTGGTCGTGGTCACCATGGGCCTCGGCATCGGGGCCACCGTGGCGATCTTCACGGTGGTGAACGCCGTACTGCTCGAGCCCCTCCCCTACGACCGCCCCGAGGAGCTGGTGGCGATCTTCGAGGCCGACGAGGCCCGGGACGTCTTCCGGAACGTGGCCAACGCCGGAAATGCCCGGGCCTGGGCCGAAGGGGCCCCCTCCATCGCCGGCCTGGCGGGCGCGGTCATGGGGATGCCCATGGTTCTTGAGGGGATCGGGGAGCCCCGGGAGGTGGTGGCGACCCACGTGTCTCCCGGGTACGTCCAGGTCCTGGGCATGGAACCTGCCCTGGGGCGCCTCATGAGCCCCGGGGCAGGGGACACCGAAGGCGACGAGCTGCTCCTGAGCCACTCGTTCTGGCGTAGGGCGTTCGGGAGCGATCCCGGGATCGTGGGCCGCGTCCTGAACGTCAACGGCGCGCCCCACGAGGTGGTGGGGGTCCTTCCCCCGGGGTACGTGGCCTTCGGAGACGGAAGCGCGTTCTTCCGTTCCACACCCTTCGTCGAGATGGGGGATCAGACCAACTCCGGTCGCTACCTCTGGGTGGTGGCCAGGATGGCACCCGAGGCCACGGTCACCCGGCTGCAGCAGGAGCTCGACGGGGTCGCCCAGGGGCTGCAGGAGGCCTTCCCGGAGTTCAACGCGGGCTGGACCGTCCGGGCCGTGCCGCTCCAGGAGGACGTCGTGGGCAGCGCGGCCACCGGGCTCTGGCTCCTCCTGGGATCGGTGGGGCTTCTCCTGGCGGTGGCCTGCGGCAACGTGGCCAACCTCTTCCTGACCCGCGCCACCGAGCGTCGCCGGGAGATGGCGGTGCGGTCCTCCCTGGGGGCGACGGGCGGCGACCTGGCCCGCCAGCTCGTGGCCGAGAGCGTGGTCCTGGCCGGGCTCGGGGGCCTCGCCGGGGTCGGCCTGGCGTACCTGGGTACGGCGATGCTGGCGGAGCGCATGCCCGCGGCGTTCGCCCTTCCCCGGGTCGAGCAGGCCGGCGTGGATGGGACCGTGCTCCTCTTCGCCCTGGCCGTGACCCTCGCCACCGGCCTCCTCTTCGGGCTGGTGCCGGCCCTGCAGCTCCGCCGCGCCGCACCGGCCCGGACCCTGAACGCCGAGGGGCGGGGGCCGTCCAGGAACACCGGTCGCGTCCGCAACGCCCTGGTGGTGGCCGAGGTGGCCCTGAGCCTGGTGCTCCTGGTGGGGGCGGGTCTCCTCATGCGGAGCTTCACCGAGTTGCTTCGGGTGGACACGGGGATCGAGGCGGCGGGGGTGCTCACCGCTCGGGTGAACCTCCAGGGGGCGGATTATCCCGACATCCCGTCCCGGCAGCTCTTCTTCCGGGAGCTCGTGGAGAGGGTGGCCCGGGAACCGGGGGTCGTCTCCGTCGGGGCCAATACGATCCTTCCCATGCTCGGGCCCGGAGCCGCGACCTCGTTCTACGATGCCGGCGCGCCGGTACCTCCCCGGGAGGAGTGGCCGGTGGCGGACATCCGCAACGTCGAGGGCGACTACTTCGGGACCATGGGCATCGAGGTCCTCGAGGGACGGTCCCTGGAGCCCGGCGACCGGGCCGGCGAGCGCCAGGTCGTGGTGGTGAACCAGGCGCTGGCCCGGGAGCTCTGGGACGGCGAGGCCGCCGTCGGCCGGGAGCTGGCCATCAACTGGGGTCCGCTGGACCGGACCTGGGAGGTGGTGGGCGTGGTGGAGGACGTGCGCATCGTGGACCCGGCGACCCCGGCCCGACCGGCCATCTACCACCCCTTCGCCCAGGCGGCGTATCGCCCCTACATGCATCTGGCGATCCGGACCGGGGGCGATCCGGCGGCCTTCGCGCCGCGCCTCCGGGCCGTGATGACCGAGCTGGACCCCACCGTACCGTTGGCCCAGCCCATCCCGATGGCGGACGTCGTGGGCGACGCCGTCGCCCGGCCTCGCATGACCACCTTCCTGATGGGGGTCTTCGCGGTGGTGGCGGCGGTCCTCGCCGCGGTGGGGCTCTACGGCGTGCTCTCGTACACGGTGGCCCGGCGGGTGCGGGAGATCGGGCTCCGCATGGCCGTGGGGGCCGACGGCGGGCAGGTGTTGCGGCTGGTGGTGGGGCAGGGGCTGGGCATGGTGGCCCTGGGCCTGGTCCTGGGCCTGGCGGGGGCGGTCTTCGCCGTGCGAATGGTCACGAGCCTGCTCTTCGGCGTCACCGCCCTGGACCCCTGGGCCTTCGGTCTGGCGGCCGGCGTCCTGGCGATCACGTCACTGGTGGCGGCCCTCGTGCCGGCTTGGCGGGCCACCCGGATCCACCCGGCCACCGCCCTCAGGGGCTGACCGCCCGGCACCAGAAGCGGTACAGCCCCGGGAAGGTCCCGGGGTGCCGGGCTTCGAAGGCGTCCCACGCCGACAGGTCCGTCTCGGCATCGGGCTCCGGGAGCTCCGCCCGGAACGCGGCGAGCGTGGCACGGGACAGGCCGCCGAAGCCGAGGAACTCGAGTCGGTACCGCTGGAGGAGGGCGGCGATCTCCGGCAGGTCGAAGGCCGTCTCCAGCGGATGGAGGAACAGGTCCCGGAACGTCGGCAGGGTGTAGAGATCCGGGACGTCGAGGAGGGGCCGGAGCTCCGGATCCCGGCGAAGGAGGGGGAGCAGGGCCTCCCGGGCGGACCGGACGGCGTCGCCGTCGTCCTCGACGTCCCACCGCCCCTCGCCGGGGCCGAACCCGAGGTCCGCCAGGAGCGCCCGGGCCCGGTACACGGGACGCCGGCCCCGTCGCGAGTAGACCCCGACGTGCATCAGCCCTCCCGGCCGAAGGCGTTCCCGGAGCGCCTCCAGACCCGCCGCCGGATCGGACAGGTGGTGCAGGACCCCCAGGGACTCCACCACGTCGAAGGTCCGGTCCCAGGCCGAAAGCTCCAGGAGGTCCGCCTGGAGGAACGCGACGTCGTCCAGCCCCAGGTCCTCTGCCTTCCGGGCCGCGTGGGCGAGGCTGGCCAGGCTGAGGTCGAGGGCGGTCACCCGGGCCCCCCGCAGCCCCGCCCGGACCGCCAACGGGTGGTGGCCGGTGCCACACCCCGCCACCAGCACCTCGGGCCGCTCGGGGCAGGGGAGGCCCTGCGGACGCCGGCCCAGGAAGTCCACTTCGAGCCGGGTCGGAAGGTCCAGGGCGTCGCGGTGGCCGAGGCGACCCCACCGGGGGTAGGGATGCGACTCGTAGAAGGCCCGGACCGGATGGGAGCCGGTGTCGGGAACCCGCCCGATGCGGGGCATCTCCCGGGCCAGCCGGGCCTCCCGGCGGGGGGCCCGGACCTGCTCGTCCACCAGGGGGACGAGGGCCGGTGCGCCGCCCTCGGCGACCCACGCCTCCAGCGGATCGGCCCCGGCCCAGGGGCCCAGGGGCCGGTACGCCGCCAGGAGCGCGACCCTCCCCGCATCCCCCGGATCCGCGCCGAGGGGGCGGGACGACAGGTCGGCCTCGATCCGCCGCACGGCCTCGACCTCCCCGGGGCCAGGCGGGTGCACGTAGTCCGTGCGGAAGCAGGCCCGGGCGGCGGCGACGGCCAGCGCCGTCCCCTCGGAACCGGCCGGGGGGGAGGTCAGGACCAGGTGTCGCCGCAGGGCGGCCACCAGGCGGTCCACGGCGAGGTCGGGCAGGGTGGTCCCGGACAGGACCGCGAGGAGGACCGGGCTGCGGGCCACCGCCGCCGCCTGGGCCGGGCCGAAGGGGGGTGGGATCGGCTCCCGGTCCGTCCTCCGGAGCCACGGCCCCAGCGCCGGCAGGCGCCGGAGGTGGTCCCGGAGCACCGGCTCCAGGGCCACCGGATCCACCCCGGGATGGGTCAGGGTCCGGGCGAGGGCGGCCTCGGCCACGGACACCAGGGTCTCCTCGATCCCGCCCGCCCCTCCCAGGGTCCAGGAGAAGCGGGCCCAGAGGGCCGCGTCGTCCGGGGCCGCGGCCAGGGCGTCGGCGAAGTGGTCGAGGACGGCCTGGGCCCGGGCAGGTCGGCGGCCGTCTCCCCTGCGTTGTGGGGCCGCCTGTGGATCCGAGGCTGACATGGACGGATACTAGGACGGCCCGGGCGACCCGTCACCGTCGCGCACCCCGGCCCGCGTGCCCGACCCTCACACCTTGGACCTCCCTGTCATGTCCGACGACCTGGACTTCATCCAGCCCTGGTTCCTGGGGCCGGCCGCCGAGAACGATCAGCTCCTGGAAGCCCTCGTGGTGGAGTTCCTCCGGGACCACGCCTACTGGCGGCGCAACTTCCATCCCGAGGACGGGCTGCGGGTGTCGGCCCTGGCCCGGATCCGACCGGAGTTCCTCGAGGTCCAGGCCCGCATCCGCTCGGAGCTCTACCGGCTCAGCGCCGACCTGAAGCGGAACGTCCCCTTCTCCCATCCCCGATACGTCGGCCACATGACCGGCGACCTGCTTCTCCCGGGGCTGGTGGCCAAGCTGATCACCACCCTCTACAACCCGAACAACGTCTCCGAGGAGGGGGCGCCGGTCACGCTGGAGCAGGAGCTCCAGGTGGGTGAGGAGCTCGCCCGTATGTTCGGGTACGCCACCGATCCCGGGGCGGAGCCCTGCGCATGGGGCCACCTCACCAGCGGGGGCACCGTGGCGAACTACGAGGCCCTCTGGAACTTCCGCTCGGTGAAGTTCTACGCCCTGGCCCTGCAGGAGGGAGCCCGGATCCGGGGCTTCGATCCCGTGGTGGGCCCTCGGGGCAAGCCGCTCCTCTCCTACGACAAGTGGGAGCTCCTCAACCTCTCCATCGACGAGACCATCGCCCTGCGCCGGGAGATGGTCCACGCGCTGCAGGCCCAGGCGTCCCGGGCAGACTTCCACGCCTTCAGCCGGGCGGTCCGGACCGAGCGGATCGAGAGCCTGGGGACCGCGGGCTTCTTCCTGAAGCACCGCATCCAGCCGCCCCGGGTGCTGGTCTCGGCCTCGGCCCACTACTCCTGGGCGAAGGGGATGAAGGTGCTCGGGCTCGGTACGGCGCACCTCCGGCACGTCCGGGTGGACGACCACATGCGCATGGATCCGGAGCACCTGGAGGAGCTCATCGAGGAGGCGGTGGCCGACGAGACCCCGGTCCTGTGCGTGGTGGGGATGCTCGGCACCACCGAGTTCGGAACGGTGGACCCCATCCACGACATCGTGGCCGCCCGGGACCGCTGGAGGGAGCGGGGGGTGGAGTTCGGCGTCCACGTGGATGCCGCGTGGGGTGGCTACCTCACCAGCGTCTTCCGGCGCCCGGACGGCAGCTTCCACACCCTGGACGAGGTCGCCGCCGAGGGGTTCCGGCACTTCCCCAGCCCCACCGTCTACCAGGCCTTCCAGGCGATGCCCGGAGCCGACTCCGTGACGGTCGATCCCCACAAGCTCGGCTACATCCCCTATGCCGCAGGGGCCTTCGTGGCGCGGAACCGCGAGGTCGTGGACTTCATCACCCAGGAGGCGGCGTACGTCTTCGACCTGGGTGATCACGAAGAGGAGGTCCCCCGGGACCAGAAGCTCCGGAACCTGGGTCAGTACATCCTCGAAGGCTCGAAGCCCGGCGCGGCCGCGGCGGCGGTCCACGTGACGCACCGGGTGCTGCCGCTGGACTCCGAGGGACTCGGCCGGCTCCTCCGGCTCACCGTCCGTGCCTGCGAGGCGTTCTACGACTCCGTGCGGGGAGCGGCGGAGCGCATGGCCGACCGGGTTCGCCTGTGCGTCCCCTTCGAGCCGGACTCGAACCTGATCTGCCTGGCCCTCAATCCCGCGGGGAACACCTCGGTGGCGGCCATGAACCGCTTCAGCCGGGCCGTCTTCGACCGCATGAAGGTCCACCCGGAGGAGCCGGTCCAGCTCCGGACCTTCATCGGTTCGTACACCTCCCTCACCAAGGAGGCGCTGTCCGGGCGGCAGGCGGACCGGATCCTCGGCGGCCTCGGCCTCGACGGGGACACCTTCCAGCTGGTGCCCGAGGACCCCGAGCGCGACGCCGACCACATCTTCATCCTCCGGCACACCCTGATGAACCCCTGGCTCCTGGCGTCGCCCACCGAAGACGACCGGAGCTACATCGACCACTACTGGGCCTACCTCGAAGAGGTGGTGGACGAGGTCCTGGCCGAAGGGTAGGAGAAGGGGCCCCCGGGCCGGAGGGCCCCGGCTCGGTCGCGGCGCTCAGCTCCCGGAGGGCCGATCGGACTCGGCGCGCTCCGCATCGTCGATCAGCTTCCGGGCGGTCCCGAGGGCGGCGGCGACGAAGCTCATGGCCCGGGCCTCCTGCTCGCTACCGGTCCCCCGGATCAGCTCCTCCGCGGGGAGCACGGCGCCCACCCAGCCCATCTCCTGCCAGCACCCGGCCGGGAGGGCGTCCTCCGGGGCCGTCTCCGGACGCGGCCAGGGGGCCACGTACAGGTAGGGGGCCGGTCGGGCGTCGTCCCCGGGAGACAGGCCCACGCCCACGGTCCGGCGGGTCCCGTCGGGGCCGGCCCCGAAGTCCAGCAGCGTGGCCATGTCGAAGTGGTGCGGCCACGTACGCACGGGGGACGCCCGCTGGCGGTGTGCCGCCCGCACCGCTGCGAGGAGCACGGCGGCGTCGCCGAACCAGCGAGCCAGCTCCTCCAGCTCCGGGAGGGATGCGTCGAAGGGGGCGTGGGCGGCCACCCGGTGCTCCGGGAGGTCGAACTCCGGCCGCGTCAGCTCGGCGGCTTCCGGCCCCAGGAGGCGCGACAGCTCCTCCTCGGCCCATTCCCACACCGCCTGCAGGGTGCGGCCCCGGACGCCGTACCGACGCGCGTCGCCCACCGCCCGGATCTCCACCTCGAGGGGGAGGGGGCGGACCACCACGAACACGTTGCCGGCCACCTCCGCGCCCCGGGAATGGAATCCGCCGAGGGCGGGGCTCCACACCAGGGACCGGTGGCTGTCGTCGGTCTCCGGCGCCACGAACCTCCCGGCGAAGGCGGCGGGGATCTGGGCGAGTTGATGGAGCTGGAGCCGGGCGTCCTCGAGGCCGGCGGGGGGGCGTCGCCCCAGGGGCGCCCACCGGTCGAGGAGGGTGCGGGTGGGGGCGTCGCGGGGGTCGTCCATCGCGTCGGCTCCTGGTGGGGAAGGGACGATGTGCCGGAACCGAGCGGTCAGCTCCCGGCGTAGCGGATGCCGGTCAGGTCGGCGATCTCCCGCTTCCAGGCGGTGAGGTCACGGGGCTCGAAGCCCGCCAGAGTGTCGTGGCCGCACGCCCGGGCCAGCGCCTGCATGAGGGCGACGGTGGCCTGGAACCAGTTCGTGAGCCGCTGGGCGGAGGCCTCCACGACGAGGCGAGCCCGGAGGTGATCCTGCTGGGTCGCGATCCCCACGGGGCAGTTGTTCGTGTGACAGGCACGCATCCCCAGGCAGCCGATGGCCTGGATCGCGCTGTTGGCCACCGCCACGGCGTCGGCGCCCAGGGCCAGGGCCTTCACGAAGTCGGTCTCGGTCCGGAGCCCGCCGGTGATGACCAGGGACACGTCCCGGGCCTCCCGGGCGTCCAGGTGTCGTCGGGCGCGGGCCAGGGCCGCCAGCGTCGGGACCGAGATGTGGTCCCGGAAGATCAGCGGTGCGGCGCCGGTCCCTCCGCCCCGCCCGTCCAGGATCACGTAGTCCGCCCCCACCTCGAGGGCGAAGTCCAGGTCCTCCTCGATGTGCTGTGCCGACATCTTGAACCCCACGGGGATCCCCCCCGACGCCTCACGGACCCGCTCGGCCATCTCCCGGAAGTCCGAGGGCGACGCGAGCTCCTCGAACCGGGAGGGGCTCACCGCGTCCTCTCCCGGCTCGAGGCCCCGGACCTCGGCGATGCGCTCGGTCACCTTGTGTCCCGGCAGGTGGCCGCCCGTCCCGGTCTTCGCGCCCTGCCCGCCCTTGAAGTGGAAGGCCTGGACGTGCCGCACGTGATCCAGCGTCCAGCCGAAGCGCCCGCTGGCCAGCTCGTAGAGGTACCGGCTGTTGGCCTCCCGCTCCTCCGGGAGCATGCCGCCCTCTCCCGAGCAGATCCCGGTTCCTGCCGACTCGGCACCCTTCGCCAGGGCCACCTTGGCCTCGGGGGAGAGGGCCCCGTAGCTCATGTCCGAGACGAAGAGGGGGATGTCGAGGTGCAAGGGCCTGGCCGCCCGGGGGCCCAGGACGGTGGCCGTGGCCACGGTGGCGTCGTCGGCCAGGGGCCGGGTGGCCAGCTGCGCCGTCACGATCTGGATGTCGTCCCAGCTCGGGAGCTCGGTGCGGGGCACGCCCATGGCCATGACCCGCCCGTGATGCCCCAGCGCGGAGAGGCCCTCCCGGGCCAGGCGCTGGATGTAGGCGTTCTCCCCCTCCTCCGGGGTGCCGTGAGGGTCCTGGTACACCCCCAGGTACGCCTTCCGGTCGAAGGGCTGGGGGTGTTCCTCGGCCCAGCTCCGGACCTGCCCCGCGTCCACCAGGACCTCGTCGGCGCCGCGGTCCACCCGGGAGGCGAACTTGAACAGCGCCTCGCTGTTGTCGTACGCGCTGACACCGGTGTCGTAGCGGTAGTCCCACTGGTGCAGGCCGCAGATGAGGTTCTCGCCGTCGATGTGGCCGTCGCCCAGGAGCGCACCTCGGTGCAGGCACCGGCCGTAAAGGATCGACACCTGGTCGTCGTAGCGCACCACGACGAGATCCACATCCTCCGCCACGGCGTGACGGGGTTCCCGGTCGGGGAGGGAGGACCAGGTGGCGACCTTCTTCCATTCCGTCATCGTGGCTCCGGTGACTGGGGTGCGGGGGCGGCCTCCCCGGATAGGGGCCCGCCTCGCGGTTGTTCCGTCCCCACGCCGAACCGGGGGGCGAACCGGGGGGTTCCCCGGGGCAGCGGGTCGACCGCGGGCCGGCCCGCCTGTCCCGGAAGGACCCGGGTCGAGGTGGAGACCCGAAGCTCGTTCCCGGGAGGCGCGCTGGCGCGGCGTCGGCGCCCACGGTGGCGTGGGGCGGTGGTGGGGCCGGAGGATGGGGAACCCGGCACGGGGGCCGCGGGAACAAGGGAGGAGCCCCGAACCCGCCCGAGGATGCCATGTCCAGCCCGGACGAACTCCGAATCCCCAACGACGCCACCTATTCCCCGGTCTCCCTCACGGACCTGATGGCCGCGGCGCCGCTGGCCTCGCGGCTCGTCCTGGGGGCGACCCTCCCCGGCCGCGTCGTGCAGCTGGCGGCGGTGGGCCTGTACGCCCGGAGCGTGGCCAGGGACTGGTCGGCCCGGCAGGGCATGCGCCGGATCGACTTCAAGGCCGAGTTCGGCGCCGACGTCGACCTGCTGCAGGAACAGCCCCGGACCTCTCGCGAGATGGAAGTGGCACGTCTGGCCACACTCCTGAACCGGGACTACACCCCCGAGCGCGTTCCCCGGCGAGAGATGGCCGTTCGGGTGAACGGGGTCCTGACGGACTTCATCCGGTCCATCACCGGGCAGCGCGTGGAGACCAGCGCCGAGGTCCGGAACCTCTCGCTGGCCGGTCTCGTCTTCCCCTTCGCCCAGGGCACGTGTGACATCCTGAGCGGGGACATCGCCATCTTCCGGGACACGGGGATCTTCGAGCCCCACATCATCACCCACGAGTTCGTCCACCGGAAAGGGTACCTGAAGGAGCTGCACGCGCAGGCGCTGGCCTACATGGCGCTCCGGCGGTCGGAGGATCCGATCCTGGTACAGTCCGCCCGGGCCGAGCGCCTGCACCGTCAGCTGCGCGTGCTCCATCCCGAGGACGCCGAGGCCTTCGAGGCGGCCCTGGACGAGGTGGATCTCCGTGACGAGCTCCGGGAGGTCTTCCTCGCCCTCCGGCCGCCGCCGAACCTGTACCAGTCCGTCGTCGGCGATGCCATGAAGAAGCTCTACGACGCCCGCATGAAGCTGACCGGCCAGAACGGCCTGTCGGACTACGACCGGGGCTTCACGAACTTCCTCCACACCTTCAAGTTCGCCGAGGCCGCACGGCAGCCCCGGGAGCTCGCTTCGGTCTAGAGTGGGGTGTCGGGCGTTCTGGGGCTATTCGGTGCCGGATGCGTCCGCCCCGAGCTTCGTTGGGCCTTCTCGCCCGTAGCCAGGGCTACGCCTCGTCGGCCCGCCTCGTCGGGGCGCGGGCTCCTGCCCCCACGCCACACCGCGGGCACCGCGCCCGATCAAACCGGCCCCTGGGGGAAAAGGTCCAGCTGCCCCTCCGGCGAGGGGCGGCGGAAGCCCGCGGTGGACAGCTCGGGGGGAGGCCCGTCGAGGCCGTGCTTCCGGGCGGCCGCCCGGTAGAGCTGCTTGATCTGCTCGGCGTAGCTGCCCGTTCCCTTGCCCCGGATCCCGTAGCGGGCGTCGTAGAGCCGGCCGCCGTAGGCGTCCCGGAGCCGGTTGAGGACCCGCTCCCGCCGGTCCGGCATGTGCCTGGCGAGCCAGTCGTCGAAGAGGGCCTTCAGCCCGTGGGGGAGGCGGAGCAGGATGTAGCCCGCCCACCGTGCACCCGCCTCGGCCGCCGCCTCGAGGATGGCCGGGATCTCCTCGTCGTTCAGCCCTGGTACGATGGGGGCCAGGTTGACGCCTACCGGAATCCCCGCGTCGGCGAGGCGACGGACCGCATCCAGGCGCCGAAGAGGGGTCGACGTCCGTGGCTCCATGATCTTCTGCAGCGACCGACGCAGCGTCGTGACCGACAGCGTCACCGCCACCGCGTCGTGGCGATCGAGCTCCCGGAGTACGTCGATGTCCCTCGTCACCCCGTGGTTCTTCGTGATCAGACCGACCGGGTTTCGCGCCTCGGCCAGGACCTCGAGGCAGCGACGGGTGAGTCGCAGTCTCCGCTCCACCGGCTGATAGGGATCGGTCCCGCCGGAGAGCATGATGGGGCAGGGGGCCCATGACGGGCGCCGCAGGGCGTCTCGAAGCAGGGATGGCGCGTCGGCCTTCACCACGATGCGTGTCTCGAAATCGAGGCCAGCCGAGAAGCCCAGATACTCGTGATCCGCCCGTGCGTAGCAGTACACGCACCCGTGCTCGCACCCCCGGTACGGGTTCAGCCCGACGGAGAGCCCCACGTCGGGGCTGTTGTTGGTGACCAGCACCGTCTTCGACCCGTCCCGGTAGAACCGGGTGCGGGGCGAGGGATCGTGGAGGAGCGTCCAGGGCTCCCGATCCACCTCCAGTCGCTCGAACCGGTTGCGGGGGTTCCGGGGCGTGCCCCGCCCGGGGAGGTCCGGGGTCGGGACGACGGGGAGGGACGAGGGCGACATGGATCGGTGCCGAAGAAGACTTTCGGATAATCTTCGGGTTTTGCGGCCACCTGTCCAGAGGCCGGCACGGACGCGCACGGCTCCGCCGGGGGAGGGACGGGGCGCCCCGCGTGCCCCGGGGCCGCCCGGGCCGTCAGGTCAGCCCGGTGGCCAGGGCGGTGAGCAGACCGACGGCACCCACCGCCATGAGCGCGAGCCAGAGGCGGAAGGCCACCGCGAACCACTCTTCGTAGCGGACCTGCGCCGCCGCCAGGACGGCCATGAGCGCGCCGTTGGTGGGCGTGATCATGTCCATCAGCCCTGCGCCGTACTGGAAGGCGAGGACGGTGATCTGTCGGCTCATCCCCAGGAGGTCGGAGAGGGGCGCCAGGATGGGCATCGTCAGCACCGCCTGTCCGCTCACGCTGGAGACCGGGATGTGGACGAGGGCCTGGGCCCCCATCATCCCCACCGCCGACAGCGCCACCGGCAGCCCTTCGAGGGGCAGGAAGAGACCCTGCACCAGCGTGTCCACGACCTGCCCGTCCTGAAGCACCAGGACGATGGCCCGGGCCAGGCCGATGAGGACGCCGGCGAAGGTCATGTCCCGGCATCCCCGTACGAAGGCCTCGGCGGTGGCAGAGAGGCCGAGGCCGCCCATCAGGCCCACGGCCAGGGCCACGCCGAAGAAGAGCCCGGACATCTGGTTGAAGTCCCAGTCCTGGTCCAGGATGCCCCACAGCAGAACGCCGAAGGCGGCGACCACGGTCCCCAGGATCGCCGCGTCACGAGTTCCGAGTCTGGCCGCCCCGGCCCCCTCCTCGGTGGGGTGGGCCCCGCGGTGCCGCCCGGCCCAGTGCAGGACGAAGCCGATCCACACCAGCAGGGCCACTGCCAGGAAGACGGTCCGGAAGAGGGTGCCTGAGCCCAGGTCCACCTCGGCCACCCGCTGGGCGATCTGGACCTGGAAGGGGTTGATGGGGCTGAAGGACGATCCCAGGGCCGCGGGCCCTGCGCTCATGAGTACGGCCAGGATCGGCGGGTACCCGAGACGGGCACACAACAGGAGGAGGACGGGGACGAGGGCCACGATCTCCTCGGCCATGTTGTAGAGGACCCCACCGGTGGCGAACGCCAGGCAGACCAGGGGGATCAGGATCACGTCCCGCCCGCCCAGGCTGCGCACCAGCCATTCGACCCCCCGGCCCAGCGCCCCCGTGGCGTCCACCACCGTCAGCGCCCCGCCGATGAGGAAGATGAGGGCGATCACATCGGCGGCGTCCACGATCCCGCGGGGGATCGCCACCAGCGCCTCGAAGGGCCCCACCGGCGCGTTCTCCACCGGGGTGTAGGAACCCGCGACGGCCACCATGCGGCCGGTCTCCGGGTCCAGGACGCGTTGGAACTCGCCTCCCGGCAGGATCCACGTGGCCACCGCCGCCGCGAAGACACATCCGGCCAGGAGGATCAGGGGGTGGGGCAGCCACCGCCGGGCAGGGGGGCCTTCGGGTAGTTCGTCGGCGGGCACGGCCATGATGGGCTCCGGAACGAAAGAGACCCCGGCCGGCGCAGTGGCCGACCGGGGTCCCGGGATGGGTCAGGAGGACGCGTGGTGCGTCAGACGACCTCCACGTCGTAGCAGACGCGCCAGTTGGGGAGGTTCTCGGGGTCGTTCACCCCCTCGTCACCGGGCTGGAAGCGCCCGGCCCAGGTGGCGGCGTCGCCGGCGAGGGTCCGGGAGTACTTCTCGAGGGAGTCGTTGGAGGAGAGCTGGTCGATCTCCTCCCCCTCGAACTCGATGGTCAGCGTGTCTCCCGCCGGCCCTTCGAAGACGATCAGATCGATCTTGTCGATCTTGTTGAAACGCGGATGGTCGGACACTTCCCAGTGGCCCTCTTCCGGAAGCCGATACTCCTCGGCATGGTTCCCGGACGAGACCCGGGTACGGAAGAAGAACTCACCGTAGTCCTTGAAGACGGGCTCGAGCTTGTCCAGAACCTGGATCCAGCGGAGGATCACCCGGACGGTCTTTCCTGCGTTGGCGCTCATTCGAACTCCGAAGACGGTTTGTCGTGGTAGGCAGGCCGTGATAAATAGTCCCCGGCCCGATGTGCGGCAAGGCCGCACAAGGGTTTCCGGGAGTACCGTTCCGACCTCAGGAGGTTGCATGTCCGCTCGCCGAATCGGCCTCATTTCCCCATTCGTGCTGCTCCTCGCAGGAACCTTCGGGGCCCTGGGCACCGCCGGTCCGCTCCAGGCGCAGGAGGGTGGAGCGCCGGAGTGGGTGCTGGAACCTCTGGACTGGCGCATGGTGGGGCCCTACCGCGGAGGTCGTTCCACCGCGGTCACGGGTGTCCCCGGGGAGCCCCACACCTACTACATGGGGGGGACCGGCGGCGGCGTCTGGCGGACCGAGGACGCCGGCACGACCTGGGAGCCCCTGACGGACGGGCAGCTTCCGGTGTCGGCCATCGGCGCCATCGCCGTGGCCGAAGCCGATCCCAACGTCATCTACGTGGGTACGGGCTCGGCCTGCATCCGGGGGAACGTCTCCACGGGGCGCGGCCTCTATCGCTCCCGCGATGCCGGGGACACCTGGAGCTTCATCGGCCTTCCCGATGCCGGCCAGGTCGGCGACATCCAGGTACATCCCCGGGATCCGGACCTGGTGTACGTGGCGGCCCTGGGGCACGCCTTCGGTAAGAACGACGAGCGCGGCGTGTTCCGCTCTCGGGACGGCGGCGACACCTGGGAGAACGTCCTCTTCCTGAACGACTCCACCGGGGCGGTGGATCTGGCGATGAACCCCCGGAATCCGCGCATCCTCTACGCCGGGATGTGGAGGGCCGAGCGAAAGCCCTGGGCCGTGATCTCGGGGGGGCCGGAGGGCGGTGTCTACAAGTCCACGGACGGAGGCGACAGCTGGGAGAAGCTCGGGGGCGGGCTCCCCGAGGGCATCGTCGGGAAGGTGGGCGTGACCGTGAGCCCGGCGAACCCGGACCGGGTCTGGGCGATCATCGAGGCGGAGCCCGAGGGCGGGGTCTACCGGTCCGAGGACGCCGGGGCCACCTGGACCCGGGTGAACAGCGAGAACCGGCTGCGGCAGCGGGCCTGGTACTACACCCACATCGAGGCCGACCCGACCGACGAGCACACGGTCTGGGTCCTGAACACGGGGCTCTACCGATCCGTGGACGGCGGGGCGACCTACGAACAGTTCGCGGTCCCCCACGGAGACGTCCACGACCTCTGGATCAACCCCGATGAGCCCGAGCTGATGGTGGTCGCCAACGACGGAGGCGGGCAGGTGAGCCTGAACGGCGCCGAGACCTGGACCACCTACTACAACCAGCCCACCGCCGAGCTGTACGACGTCATCGTGGACAACGCCTTCCCCTACCGTCTCTGGGGCTCCCAGCAGGACAACGACGGGATCTCGGTGCCGGTCTTCGCCTCTCCCCACGACCTCCACCCCAAGTCGTCCTGGGAGTACGCGTCGTCGTGCGAGACGGGCCCCGTCGCCTTCCATCCCGACGACAACAGCGTCATCTGGGGCGGATGCTACGGCGGCGCCATCAACCGCTTCGACCGGACCACGGACCAGCGGCGCAACGTGATCGTCTACCCCCAGCTGCAGCTGGGGCAGGCCGGCGCGGACCTCCGGGAGCGCTTCCAGTGGGTGGCGCCCATCGTGGTGTCGCCCCACGACCCTGAGGTCGTCTATCACGCTTCGCAGCGGGTCCACCGGACCACCGACGGAGGGATGAGCTGGGAGACCATCTCCCCGGACCTGACCACGAACAATCCGGAGCATCAGGTCCGTTCCGGCGGGCCCATCAACAACGACATCACCGGAGTGGAGATCTACAACACGATCTTCGCCCTGGCGGTGTCGCCCCACTCCCCGGACGTCATCTGGGCCGGCAGCGACGACGGCCGCATCCACGTGACCCGGGACGGCGGCGGAAGCTGGGCGGACGTGACGCCCGCGGGAATGCCCCCTCTGGGCACCGTCGACGAGATAGACGTCTCCATGCACCGGGAGGGCCGGGTCACCGTGGCGGTGCAGCGCTACCGGCTGGACGACTTCGCCCCCTACGTCTTCCAGACCGACGACTTCGGCGACAGCTGGGCGCTTCTCACGGACGGCAGCAACGGAATCCCCGCCGACCACCCCGTCCGGACCGTCCGTGAGGACCCGGAGCGGCAGGGGCTCCTGGTGGCCGGGACCGAGTTCGGCATCTTCGTGTCCTTCGACGACGGCGACCGCTGGCAGTCCCTGCAGCGGGATCTCCCGGCCACTCCGGTGAGCGGCATGCAGATCCGCCACGGGGACATCCAGATCTCCACCCAGGGCCGCTCCTTCTGGATCCTGGACGACATGACCCCGCTACGGCAGTACACGCCGGCCATCGCCGACGCGCCCGCCCACCTCTTCCGGCCCAAGGACGTCGTCCGGGCCACCCGGGGCGGCGGTGGCGTCGGGGGGGAGTACACCCCGGAGCCCCACCCCGGCGGCGCGATCCTCAACTACGCGGTCGGCACGACCGTGGAAGGTGAGGCGCTGCTGGAGATCGTCGATGCCCAGGGAAGGGTGGCCACCGGGTTCAGCAGCGACTCGGCCGCCGCCGCGGAACGGGGCACCCCCCGCCTGGATGTCTCCGAGGGTGGACACCGGCAGGTGTGGAATCTCACCTACGACGGTCCGGACCTGGCCGAGGATGCGGTCCTGTGGGGCTACACCGGTGGCGTGAAGGCGCCCCCGGGCACGTACACGGCGCGCCTCACCGTGAACGGGGCCGCCTACGAGCAGTCCTTCCGGGTCCTCGCGGACCCCCGGCTGGACGTGGCCCAGGCGGACTACGAGGAGCAGTTCCGGGTGGCCGTGGCCGTGCGCGACTCGCTGCAGGCCGTCCACGACGCGATCCGGACGATCCGGGAGGTGTCCGACCAGGTGGAGGCTGCCGCGGCCCGCGCGGACGCTGCCGGCGTGGGCGACCAGGTCCGGCCCCTGGCGGACAGCATCTCCACGGGCCTCGAAGGGGTCGAGACGCGCCTCAACCAGACCCGGGCCGAAAGCGGGCAGGATCCGATCCGGTTCGCCGGAATGCTCGACAACCAGCTTGCCGAGCTCTACGGCTCGCTGACCGGATCCGACGGCTACATCTCGGGAGGGCCCGAAGGACGCCCGACCGCGGGGGCCGTGGAACGACTCCAGGTCCTGAACCGGGAGTGGGCGGATCTTCGTGGACGCCTGCTGGTGATCCTCCAGAACGACGTGGAGCGCTTCAACCGGCTCATGGAGGAGCTCGGCCTGCCGGCGGTCCGCGTGGAGGGCGGGCGACTGATCACCTGAAGAAAAACTCCTTGCGCCGGGCGGTCCGGGCCATGAGCGTGGATACAGGGCCCTGAGAGGGCCCGGGGTCGGCGCCGTCCGGCCCGTGGACCGGTCCGCTCGGCCCCCCCGGGGCCGATGGCCGCGTAGGGAAGAGCCGCTTCCTGACCGGTCGCCAACCAGCCCCACGACAGGATGGAGTCCGACCCTGGTCGGAGCCCGCCCACCGCGGCGCTGTTGCGCCATCGCGGCAGGGCGCGCCCGCAGGTCCGGAAACCAGGCGTGGGGACCGAACGGCGGTGCAGATGGAGTTTCGCTTCCTCTTCGTGGACGACCGGGGCAAGGAGGTCTATGTCCCCTCGCTGGAGGCGCTGGCGGACCATGTCCGATCCGGTGCCTTGCGTGAGGAGGCGTTGCTGTACGACGCCCTGACCCGCGAATGGGCCCCTGCCCGCGCCCACCCGGCCTTCCGGGTTCCGACGGAGGACACGCAGGGGCCCTCCGGGTCGGCCGCGTCTCCCACCGCCGCTACCGGGGACCGCCCCCCCGGATCGGCGCAGGCCGCGGACGGGGCGGAGCCGGTGGGATCGGGACCCCCGAGCCAGCCGCTTCCCGAGCTGGAGCCCCTCTCCGAAGACGAGTCGGGGGTGGATCACGTCCAGGCCTTCTTCGAGGACCGGGAGCGGGAGCGCCGGGAGGAGTCCCGGGAACGGGACAGGGGGGACATCAATACCGCGCCGTTCCTGGCTCCGGACGGGACCAGGACCCGGGCCGGTACCGGCGGCTGGGGAGACGCCCCGCCGCAGCCCGGCGAGGAGGGATACGCCGCCTTCCGTGGGACGGACGGGTCGGACGGCGCCGACCGCCAGGACGTCGGTGCCGCCCAGGCCGACGCGGCCCGTGAGCTCCTGGCGGGTGCCGCCGCGAATGCCCGGACCATCGGGATCTCCCGACGTCGTCGCCGCCCCGCGGGGTCCAACGGGATCGTCCGCTGGGTCCGCCGGACCCGGGCCCGGAGCCAGCAGCGTTCCAGGGATGCCGGCACCCGGCAGGCCGTGCTGCTCGCCGTCCTGATCCTGGTAGGGGGATGGGGTATCGCGGACTCCTGGGGGGTCTCCCCCCTCGAGGCGACCGACCTGGGCGGCCAGCTCGCGGAGGCGGCCGCCCGTGCCTCCGGTCCCCTGGCGCCGTCCATGGAGGCCGCCAAGTCCGGGGCTTTCGAGGACATGGTCCGGGGCATGGAGGCGCTGCGTAGCCGGATGCGGGTCGACGAGCCGCCCGAGAGCTGGATGGGTGGACCGTACCTCGCCAATGCGCTGGGCTTCCCCGAGGTCCGGGCGTTCTGGACCCGGTACCTGGAGTACGTGGAAGCGCTGGAAGGCGAGGAGGAGGAGCTCTTCCGTTCCGGCTTCATGGCCCGTCTCCAGTCCCAGGGCATCGCCGGCCCGGTGCTCTCCATCCGGCTCGCCCGGGCCCTGAGGGACTTCCGGGCCGACCGGCCCCGGCGGAACGAGATCTACGGGGGGATGGAGGAGCTCGCCGACGCCGCCATCGACCTCCACGACTTCCTCGTGGAGAACACGGATCGGATCACCTACGCCCCCGTCGATCAGGGGGTGACGGACGATCCGATCCTCGAGGCGGTGGCCGAGGACGAGGACACGCGGGAGGAGCTCTGGGACCGGCTCGAGCGCCTGGCGGATGCGCTGGACCGGGTGGCGGGCGAGGATCCGCTTGAGCGCCGGGACGTGAGCCGTCGGGTCCTGGGCGACCTCTCGATCCCGGACGCCGTTCCGGAGCGCTGAGTTCGCATGCCCGGTCCGGCGCGACCCACGCCGTTGGGCCCCGGGTGAACGTGACAGCCTCCTCCGGGTAGCCGCACGCGCCCCGCACGCGCGCCCTTCCCTCCCGGAGGTCAGCCATGAAACGGTTCACCCTGTTCGTCGCCGCGCTGCTTCTCGCGCCCGGACTCGCCTCCCCGATCGCCGCCCAGGACGACCTGGTGTCGATCACGGAGTGGGAGGTTCCGTGGGCGGACTCCCGGCCCCGGGACCCCCACGTGGGGCCCG
This sequence comes from Longimicrobiales bacterium, assembly GCA_035464715.1. GTDB lineage: Bacteria > Gemmatimonadota > Gemmatimonadetes > Longimicrobiales > Gaopeijiaceae > Gaopeijia. Next base: position 51,516 of record DATHRY010000043.1, on the reverse strand, counting down.
ACGGGCGGGTCTGGTTCGTGGGGCAGCGCAGCGACTATGTCGCGGTGCTCGATCCCGCCGATGGCGAGTTCGACCGTTTCGATCTCCCCGAAGGTGCCGGGCCGCACAACCTGATCGTCGACGACGACGGCACCGTGTGGTACGCCGGCAACCGGGTGGCGAACATCGGAGAGCTGGACCCGGAGACCGGGGAGATCGTCGAGCATGCCATGCCCGACGAGGCCGCCCGCGATCCACACACCCTCATCTTCGACGGGGAAGGCGGGATCTGGTTCAGCGTGCAGGGCGGCAACTTCGTGGGCCATTTCGACAAGGCCACCGGGGAGACGCGCCTGGTGGAGGCCCCCGAGGCCCCCGGTCGGGGCGGCAGCATGGGCAGCAGCCGCCCGTACGGGATCAAGCTCGACTCCCGCGGCCATCCCTGGATCGCCCTCTTCAACACCAATCGGCTGGGCACCGTGGACCCCGGCACCATGGCGATGGAGTCTTTCGAGCTGCCGGAGGGTGCCCGTCCCAGGCGCTTGGTGGTGGACTCCGAGGACAACGTCTGGTACGTGGACTACGCCCGGGGGAAGCTGGGCCGCTACGTGCCGTCGTCGGGTGAGCTCACCGAGTGGGCCAATCCCGGCGGAGACGGCTCGCGCCCGTACGGAATGGCCATCGACGCCGCGGACCGCATCTGGTTCGTGGAGACGGGTTCGGCCCCGAACCAGTTCGTCGGCTTCGACCCGGAGACCGAGTCCTTCTTCTCGGTGACGCCGGTCGGGGGCCCGGAGGGCGCTATCCGGCACATGTACTACGACGAGGACGACAACGTCGTCTGGTTCGGCACCGACTGGGACACGGTGGGCCGCGCGACCCTTCCGCCGCTGAACCGCCGGATCGTCTCGCACCATCCGTGACCCGAGGTCCCTGGATCTGGATCACCGTTCTCGGGGCGGGGGCCTCGGCTCTCGCCCCGGCCACCTCCGGGTGGGCCGGGGACACGCCCGCGCATCGGGGCGCGGCACCCCTGCGGGTCCATGCCGAGGCCCCGCCCCTGGGGCATTCCGGCGGCTTCGGGGAGCCCACGTGCCTGGCGTGCCACACCGGGTATCCCCTGAACGAGCCGGGAGGCTCCCTCGCCCTCGAGGGCAGGCCGGACGGGTTCGAGCCGGGAGGGACCTACGCCCTGACCGTGGTGCTGGCGGTGCCGGAGACGGTCAGAGCCGGCTTCCAGCTCACGGCCCGCCACCCGGACGGTCGCCAGGCCGGGAGATGGGTTCCCGTGGACGCCCGGGCGGCGGTCGTGGACTCCTCCGGTGTCTCCTACGCACGGAGCACCCTCGACGGAACGGAGCCCCACAGTCCGGACGTGGCTGCGTGGACCCTTACCTGGATGGCCCCGGACAGCCGGGAACCGGTGTGGTTCCACCTGGCCGCCAATTCGGGCAACGGCGACGACTCCCCCTTCGGCGACCTGGTCCATGCCGCCTCGTGGGAGGTGGAATCGGCACGGTAGATTTCGGGTCGGGTTCGGTCCTAACTTGGCCATAGGCCACTGTTTCTCCCGAATCCCCCGTTCGTATGCCCTTCATCTACATCGACTCCCAGGGCCGTGAGGTGAAGATCCCCAGCGTCGACGCGCTGAGGCTTCGCATCGAGCTGGGTGCCATCAGGGACCAGACCCAGTTCCACGACGAGAACACGGGCCGCTGGGCGGAGGCGGTGGACCACGACATCTACCGGACGCTCAAGCGGGAGCTCGACGCCCTGGAATCGGGATTCGTGGCGCCCCCACCGCCGGCGCCCTCCGAGTCGCCGGGGGCGTCGCCCCCCGCACCGGAAAGGCCCGCGACGCCGCCCCCCGCCGATTCGGTGGACGAGGCGGTCACCTCGGAGCCCACGCCGTCCGGCCTCGATGTATCCGGATCGGACCCGGGCGACGGGGACTCCGGGTCGGGGACCCTTCCCGGGGCCGAGGCCGATCCGGCGGATCCCCTGGCCATGGACCTGGGGTTGACCCCTCCCGAGGTGTTGCGCCAGCCCGACCCCGACCCGCCGGCTCCGGAGACCGCCGCCACCGAGGAGGACGACGAGGAGGACGACGGATTCGGGACCGGCCCGCTGTGGGACGACGACCCCGACCTGGGGACGGAGGAGCCCGCGGCGCCCGCCTCCCCCGCCGTGGAGTCGACCGAGGGCGTCGGGGCCGACCCGGAGCCCGGCTCGGCTCCCCGGGAGAGCTTCGTCGCCTCTGCCGAGGAAGAGCTCATGGGGTCGGTGCCCGAGTCGTCGGGTGCCGGGGTCGATGCGGACCCGGGGCTCTCGCTGGAGCCGAGCCTCGCCGAGAGCTTCGACGCCAAGCCGATTCAGCCCGTCGACGGAGCGGTGTCCGACGGCCTCGACGATGTGCCCAGCTGGATGGAGACGCCTGCGGAGGAACCGAGGGAGTCCGCCGGGGGCCCGTCGGACGGATGGGGGGGCGCGGTCCCCGTGGACGCCCCCGCCGACGACTGGACGGCCGCGCCGCAGCCGGAGCCCGCTCCCCGGCCCCGGTCCGCACCCCCTCCGCGGACGCTGACGAAGGCGCGCAGCCCGGGCGCACAGGGTGTGGCGGGGCTGGTGCTCATGGTGGTCGTGCTGGGTGCGGCGGCGTTCTTCGGGTGGCGGTACGCCGCGCCGCTCCTGGGCGGCGCAGGCGGGGGCGACGAGCCCGAGGTCGCGCTTCCGGCCCTCGACGAGGCCCTGAGGCCGCAGATGGAGGAGCTGGCGGGTCGTGCCGTGTCCGGCCTGTCCCGGGGCCTGCTCGCCCTACCCGAACGCAGGGGCATCCCGGGAGAGCCCACCCGGGACTGGCTGGCGGGGATCTACCTGGCCAACGCCAGCGACTATCCCAACGTTCCGGCCTACTGGGAGGCGGTGCGGGAGTGGACGGACGCGGCCCAGGCCGCGGAGCTGAACCTGTTCCGAGAGGCCTACCGGTCGGAGGTGGACGGGGCCGGCCTCGATGCGCCCGACGCCGAGGCCGTCCGCAACCGGGGGCTGGCCGGCTTCCAGGCGGCCGGCACCGACCGACGCGCGGTCTACGACCAGCTCCGGGCCGTGGCGGATCGCTCCCTCGCCCTCCACGAGTTCCTGGTCATGAACGAGGACCAGGTGGCCTACGAGCCTGCCGGTAGCGGCGTCTCCCGTGACCCGGTGCTCGAGGCGGTGCCGGCCAACGAGGTCCTCGGGGATGCCATGTGGGATCGGGTCGGGTCCATCACCAACGCCCTGGACGCCCTGGGCTACCTGGACCAGATCGACACGGATCGGCTCCTGGGCGCGTTCCTGGAGAAGCTCGAAGCGTCGGCGGTCCGCTGACGCCGAACTCCCCGGACCGGGCCCGCGCGCCCCGGTCCGGACCCCGAGGGGTAGGTCAGGCCTGGAAGTAGGGGTTCACGCCCGACGCGTGGTCCGTGATGTCGTGGACCGCAGTGAGCTCCGGGATGGCCTGTCGCAACATCCGCTCGACGCCCTGGCGCAGGGTCAGGCGAGACATGGCGCACCCCTGGCAGCCGCCGCTCATCTCCAGGTAGATCTCGGTGTCCTCCACCCCGGCGAGGGTGATGGCACCGCCGTGGGAGGCGATGGCCGGATTCACCTGGGCGTCCAGGACCTCCCGGACCCGATCCGCCAGGGGACCCGTGGGCGCCTCCAGCGTCCGTTCCGGCTCGGTCTGCGCCACCGGCCTCACCTCGAAGCCGCTCTCGTTCACGCGCTCGACGAAGTCGACGGTCGCCCCTTCCAGGGCGGCCCCGGAGGCCTCGGGGATCAACACGGTGAAGCCCTCGAGATCCACCGCGGATTCCCCGGACTCCCGCTCGTCCTCGCTCACCAGAGTGAGCTCGAACTGGGGCGCCATGGGGCTGCCGTGGGCCGAGATCCGGAGGAACGAGAGCTCTCCCTCGCTCTGGTCGATGAAGGCCTGGACCATGTCCCGGGCCTTGTCGGTGAACGTCAACATGGCTGGCTGGTTCGAGTGGGTTGATATCAGGAATCATTCTACACCCGCACCCGGGGGCAGATCCAGTCCGGAACGGGTGCCCGACCGGTTGATGCCCCCCGCGCGGGCAGGGTACCTTTCACGCTTGCCCTAGAGGGCTGTTGAAGAACAGACCCGAATCCCCCAGGCCCCGCCCGAGGGCGCATCCATGGCCACGAACGACCTCATGGACAAGCTCGTGTCGCTCTGCAAGCGACGCGGATACATCTTCCAGTCCTCCGAAATCTACGGCGGCACCGGTTCCGTCTGGGACTACGGCCCGTTGGGCGTCGAGCTGAAGCGGAACGTAAAGGATCTGTGGTGGCGGGCCATGGTCCACATGCGGGACGACGTGGAGGGCCTGGACGCCGCCATCCTGATGCATCCGCGCACCTGGGAGGCCTCGGGTCACGTCGAGGGATTCACCGATCCCCTGGTGGAGTGCGGCAACTGCCACCGGCGCTTCCGGGCCGACCTTCCCGAGGTCGAGACCGGGCAGTGCCCCTCGTGCGGGACCCGGGACACCTTCGGCGAGGCCCGGCAGTTCAACCTCATGTTCAAGACCTTCATGGGGCCCGTGGAAGAGGAGGCCTCGGTGGTCTATCTGCGCCCCGAGACCGCCCAGGGGATCTTCGTCAACTTCCAGAACGTCCAGACCACCTCGCGGCAGCGGGTCCCCTTCGGCATTGCCCAGATCGGGAAGGCGTTCCGGAACGAGATCACGCCGGGGAACTTCATCTTCCGCACCCGGGAGTTCGAGCAGGCGGAGATGCAGTTCTTCGTCGAGCCCGGCACCGACGACGAGTGGTTCGAGCGGTGGAAGGCGGACCGGATGGCGTTCCACGAAGGCCTGGGGCTGAACCCCGACAAGCTCCGGTTCCACGCCCACGGCGAGGACGAGCTGGCCCACTACGCCAAGTCGGCCTTCGACATCGAGTACGAGTTCCCCTTCGGATGGAAGGAGTTCGAGGGGATCCACAACCGGACCGACTTCGACCTGTCGCGGCACCAGGAGTACTCGGGCAAGCGCATGGAGTACATCGAGCCCGGGGGCGGGAAGCGCTTCATCCCCTACGTGATCGAGACCTCGATGGGCGTCGATCGAACCCTCCTCGTGGTCCTGGCCGACGCCTACCGCGAGGAGGAGGTCGACGGTGAGGAGCGGGTCGTGCTGGGGCTCCACCCCGACCTCGCCCCGACCAAGGCGGCGATCTTCCCGCTGGTCAAGAAGGACGGGCTGCCGGAGATCGCACGCAAGCTGGCCGACGACCTCCGGGCCGCTGCGATCCCCTCGTTCTACGACGAAGCCGGGGCCATCGGACGCCGCTACCGCCGGCAGGACGAGACCGGGACGCCGTACTGCGTGACCGTGGACGGCGAGACCACCGAGGCCGACACGGTGACGATCCGGGAGCGGGACAGCATGGAGCAGGTCCGGGTGGGACTGGGCCAGGTGATTCACTGGATCCGGGAACGACTCGGGGGCTGACCTTTGACCGGTTTCGTCACACCGGCAGACATGCGTGGTTCTCCCCCGCCCGCCACGGGCGACCGGGGCCCTCATCGTGGTCGCGCCTTGCGACGGGCGCCGCGGCTCGGGGTCGCGCTCGTCCTCGCCCTCGCCTCGGTCCTCCGGCCCACCGACGCGGCCGCCCAGGAGGACCGCACCTGGGGCCTCGAGGGTGAGCTCGGAGCGAGCCTCTTCTTCGGGGCCTCGGACCAGACCGCCGTGATCTTCCGCTCTCAGTACGAGCAGGACGACGAGGCCTGGGACGTCACCATCAAGGGAGCGTTCACCTACGGGGAGTCGGAGGACCAGGACGGGCTGTCGTTCGTCAACAAGCGCTCGTGGTCCACGGAGCTCAGCCTGGATTACACGTCGGACCCCTTCGTGCCCTTCCTCTTCGGCGGTGCCGAGGGGAGCATCGAGCGTCAGATCGATCTTCGGCTGTCGGGGGGCGCCGGGACCCGGTTGACCCTCGTCCGGAACGACCGCACCCGGCTGGACGTGTCGGTGGGCCTCCTGGGGGAGTACACCCAGCCGCGGCGGCAGGACGGCGAGCCGGCGCCCGACTCGAAGACGCTCATTCGCTGGTCGAACCGGATCCGGGCGAACCGGCGATTCCTGGCGGACCGGGGCGAGCTGACCCTGGTGGCCTTCTACAAGCCGGCCTTCCAGGCGACGGACGACTACACCATCGAGCTGGACAGCAGCATCTCCTTCGCGCTGAACTCCGCCTTCTCGTTCAAGGTCTCGCTGGTGGACCGGTACGACAATCTGGCCGTGGACCGGGGGGCCCAGGCGAACAACGACGGGCGCCTCTACGTCTCCTTCCTGGCGGCGTACTGACGAGCTCCGGCGCGTTCGATCCGCAGCTCGCCCCGGGCCTCGAGCTCGGCGACGCACGCCCGGACCAGCGTCCGGGTCACGGGCCAGCGGCGGGGCAGCTCGGCCACCGGTAACGGTGCCCGTTCGAGGGCTTCGAGGACCTGCCGACTCGCTTCCCGGCCCAGGGGGTGGCTCAGGACGGACATCCGGGTGCCTCCGTTGAGGGTGAAGGGCCATCGTGGCCCGTCCTGAGAGGCGTGGATCCGACCCGGGTCCGCTCACCGGGTTTCGGAGGGCCTAGGCCCGGGGGGCGTCCCGCATCACCGAGGCGATGAGACTGTATCCCGCGGCCCAGGCGGCCTGGGTCTCCCGGTCGAAGGGCTCGGGCAGTCCCTTCTCGATGGCCCAGAGGAAGGCCTCGCCCACGGTGTGATAGTCGGCGGGACGGACCCCGTAGTCACGGTGCCGTCGTCCCGAGCCCTGCAACAGGGGAAGCAGCCGATCCGGCTCGTCCACCGCCTGGACGATCTCGTGCATCATCGCGGTGAACTTGTCGTTCTGGGCGCTCATGTCCGTGACCGTGAAGAGGTCCTGCAAGGACGGATCGAGCTCGAAGAGCCGCCGGTAGAACCGCTCCGCCAGGGTGCTCATGTTCGGCTCCATGCGCGTCCAGCTGCTTCGGATCAGATCGACCTGTCGCTCGTCCATCCGCGGGCCTCCGGCGGCGCCTGCCGAGAACCGGCATCGGGCCGACTGCGTTCGGGGTTCGAAAGGGCTCCAACCTGAGAGGCGCCGTCACATTTCGCCACCGCTCATCGCATCTCTTCCATGGAGACCCGCGTACGGCGGCGCGAGCTTCGGGAATCTGGCGGATCCGGGCCCGCCAACGCACTCTTTCACATCACGACCCGCCCTTCTGAGGAGTGTGCATGTCGGACAAGAGCGAGGTCACGCAGCTGCTGTCGCAGATGGCCGGCGGTGATCCGGAGGCCATGGACCGGCTGCTCCCCCTGGTCTACGAGCAGTTGAGGGAGTTGGCCCGGCGAGAGTTGAGGAAGGAACGGGAGGGTCACACGCTGGCCGCCACCGCGGTGGTCCACGAGGCGTACCTCCGGCTCGCCGAGCTCGACGAAATCTCCTGGGAGGGTCGGGCCCACTTCTTCGGCGCCGCGGCGGTCGCCATGCGCCGGGTCCTCATCAGCTACGCCCGGGCCCGGAACGCCAAGAAGCGAGGGTCCGGGGTGGTGCCCGTGAGCCTGGACGACGTGGTCGTCGCCGCCCGGGAGCAGCCGGAGCAGATCCTGGCGCTGGACGAGGCGCTGACCCGGCTCCAGGAGCTCAGCCCCCGGCAGTCCCGGGTGGTGGAGTGCCGCTTCTTCGCCGGCATGTCGATCGATGAGACCGCCGAGGCCCTCGGGGTGTCGAACGCGACGGTTCGGAGGGACTGGACGATGGCCCGGGCCTGGCTGAACCGGGAGCTTCGTGTGTGAGCACCCAGGCCCTCTCCCCGGAACGGTGGGCCCGTGTGGAGGAGGTCTTCGGGGAGGCGCTGGACTACCCGACCGGTGAGCGGGATCGTCTGATCCGGGAGCAACTGGCCGACGACCCCACCCTCGTCGCCGAGGTCTTCAGCCTTCTGGCCGCGCACGAGGACACCGGCGGCCTCCCGGCCAGCTGGGAGGAGGGCCGCTTCCAGGGACGCCACCCGGAGCGCATCCGCAACTTCCGCATCGTGCGGCCCCTCGGGGAGGGGGGCATGGGGCTGGTGTTCCTGGCCATCCGGGAGGCGGACGGGTTCGAGCAGACCGTGGCCCTGAAGGTGATCCGGACCCGCTTCGTGGATCCGCTGCTGATCCGCCGGTTCGAAGAGGAGCGACGCATCCTGGCCTCGCTCGAGCACCCCGGGATCGCGCGCCTGATCGACGGCGGCGTGACCGACGACGGGGAGCCCTACATCGCCATGGAGTACGTCCAGGGGGAGAACCTCCTGGAGTGGGCCGATGCCCGGCGCCTGGATCTGCGGGAGCGCATCCGGCTCTTCGTGGCCGTGTGCGAGGCGGTGCACGCCGCCCACATGCGCCTGATCGTGCACCGGGACCTGAAGCCGTCGAATATCTTCGTGACTCCGGAGGGCGACCCGAAGCTGCTCGACTTCGGCGTGGCCAAGAGCCTGGATTGGGCCGAGGGAGGGGCGACCACCCGACTCTGGGTCACGCCGGCCTACGCCAGCCCGGAGCAGGTCGAGGGTCGCCCGCTCACGGTGGCGTCGGACGTGTACGCCCTGGGCGTGATCCTGACCGAACTCCTCACCGGCTCCCGGCCCTACGCAACGAAGGGCCTCCCGCTCTCCGAGTTCAGCCGGCTGATCCGGGAACGGCGGCCCACCCGACCCAGCGAGCTGGCGGAGCGCGGGATCAGCACCGAACCCATGGACCCCGGCGAGCGGGAGCGAGCGGCCCGGCTCCGGGGCGTGGCTCCGGCCCAGTGGGTCCGGGCGTTGAAGGGTGATCTGGATCTCATCGTCCTGACCGCGCTGGAGAAGGATCCGGAGCGGCGGTACGGATCGGCGCGACGCCTGGGCGACGACCTCCGGCGGTTCCTCGACGGGCGCCCCATCGAGGCCCGCCCCCCGTCGGTCGCCTACCGCGCGCGGAAGTTCCTGGGCCGGCATCGTGCGGCGTCGCTGGCCGTGGCGTCCCTGGTCCTGGCCCTGTGCGCCGGGGTGGCCGCCACCGTGTGGCAGGCGGGCCGCGCCGACGCCGCCCGCCTCGAGGCCGAGGCCCAGGCGAACCGGGCCGGGCAGGTGATGGCCCTGATGACCGACCTGTTCCGGCTGGGGGACCCGACCCGGAACATGGGAGACACCATCGGCGTCAGGCAGGTCCTGGCCGAGGGTCGATCGAAGGTGGAGCGGGATCTGGCCAACGCCCCCCTCGTCCAGGCCGAACTCTTCCTGGAGCTGGGCCGGGTGTATCGCAACCTCGGCCTGCTGGAGGAGGCCTCGGAGCTGGGTCGGGAGGCGGTGGCGCTCCAGGCCCTCCACCAGCCCGGCTCGCTGGCCCACGCCGATGCGTTGGCGTTCCGGGCCGTCATGGCCCGGGCGGCCGGGGAGGGCTCGGCAGGGATTCCCGCCCTCACCGAGGCCATGGAGGTCCGGGAACGGGTGCTGGCGGAGCCCGATTCCGTGCTGGCCGAGGTGATGGTGGCGCTGGCCTGGGAGGTCCGCTCGACCGGCGATTACGCTCGGGCCGCCGAGCTCTTCGAGCGGGCCGGGGAGATCCAGGCGTCGCTGCTGGGCACCGACCATCCGCTCTACGCACACACCATGCTGGGCCTGGCGTCCAGCTTCCACGACCAGGGGAGCTTCGACCAGGCCGAAGCGCTCTTCCGACGGGTCGCGGAGGCCGGCATCGACCGGGCGGACCCCGATGCCGCGTCGGCCCTCGTGAGCCTGGGGATGGTCAGGCGCCTCCGTCAGGAGTACGCCGACGCCGAGGGTCTCCTGCGCTCCGGACGAGAGATGCGACACCGGCTCTTCGGGCCGGAGCACCCCGACGTTCTGGAGGCGGACGAGGAGTGGGGACAGATGCTGGGGACGCTGGGGCGGTACGCCGAGGCCCGATCGCTCCTCGAGAGCACGCTGGAGCGGAGCATCCAGGTGCTGGGGGAGGGCCACGACCAGACCCGGAACGCCCGGGAGGGATTGGCCTCGATGGAGGCGGCCCTTGGGGATGCCGACCGCGCCGCGGCACGATTCGACACGGTGGCCGAGGAGAAGTGGAGGGTGCGTGGGGGGGATCACCCCGGTGTGGTCTACACCCTCATCGCCGCGGGCGAGAGCCACCTGGAGGCGGGCCGACCGGAGCTGGCCCGGGCCCGCCTGGTCCGGGCGGTGGCCATGGCGGAGCGCCTGGGAGACGGCGACGGCCTCAACCACGCCCGGGCCCGGAGGGCGATGGGCGCTCTGCTTCTGGTCGAGGGGGACCCGGAGGAGGCGGAGGCGTCGGTCCGCGGGGCGTTGAAGCAGATCGAGGGACTGCTCCGACCGGATCACCGATACGTCCTCGAGGCCCGTCGGGCCCTGGCCCGCGTGCTCCTGGCCCGGGGGGACGCCAGGGGGGCCCTGGAGACGCTTCAGGGCATGCCCGAGGTCGAGGCCCGTCTCTGGCCCTGGCCCCATCCGCTCAGGGGGGAGACCGCCCTCCTCCAGGCGAGGGGGCTCAGGGCCACCGGGCGGGAGGGTGAGGTGGGCGCCCGTCTCCGGGACGCCGAGCGGCACCTCGCCGGATTGCCGCCGTCCCATCGGATGCGTCGGGAGCTGGCGGCCCTCCGGACCTCGGGATAGGCCCGGAGGCGGTCGTGGAGCCCCCCGTGGCCCGGGGGCTCCACCTGTCGACGGCGACCGCCCTCAGGCGGTGCGGGCCTCGCCCGCGGGCCCGCCCATTTCCGCATGCAGCGCGGCCCCCTCCCGGGCCACGATCCCGGGAATCGCCCGCACGTCGGCCTCGCCGGTCCGGAAGTTCACGATGCAGCCCCGCAGGACGTAGGTCCCATCCAGGACCGCGTTCGACAGGAACACCTCCCCTCCGGCCTCCAGCCGCCCCAGGAGCCGCTCGTTGAGGTGGTTCAGGTAGCGCGCCACCTGGGGGTCGCCCCGTCGCTGTGCGAGGTCGGCGGGGACGTACCGGAAGGTGGCGATGCTCAGGTTGCAGGTGAACGCCTCCATCTCGGACATCTCGCGGGCCGTCTCGAAGAGGACCTCTGCGAGCCGGATGTCCTCCGCCAGCATCGTTTCGTATCCGGTCCGTCCCACGTGCTGAAGGGCCAGCCAGATCTTCAGGGCCCGGAAGCCCCGGCTGTTCTGGGGACCCATGTCCACGTAGTTCACCGCGGCTTCGCCGAAGTGGAAGTACGGCGGGTGGTACGCGAACGCGCCCCGGAGATGGTCGGGGTTCCGGACCAGGACGCATCCCGCCTCCAGCGGCGCGTAGAGCCACTTGTGGGGATCCACGGCGACCGAGTCGGCCAGGGCCAGGTGCCGGAGGCCGTCCGGGGCGTCCGGAAGCATGGCGGCCAGGCCCCCGTAGGCGCCGTCCACGTGGAACCAGATGTCCCGGGCCCGGCACAGCTCCGCGATGGCCTCGAGGTCGTCGACCGCGCCGACGCCCACCGACCCACCCGTCCCCACCACCATCAGGGGCCGTCGGCCCTGCTCGATGTCCCAGTCGACCGCCTGCTCCAGCGCCGACATGTCCATGCGACCATCGGCGTCGGTGCGGATCCACCGGACCGCGTCGGTGCCGATGCCCGAGAGGTCCGCCGCCTTCTCCACCCAGGTGTGGGTGCTCTCCGAGCAGTAGACCGTGAGGTCCGGGGCGCCCGCGGTGCCCCGGGTCCGGATGTCCGGCCCGGCCACCGCGGCCCGGGCGGCCCAGAAGGCCGTCAGGTTGGCCATGTTGCCCCCGCTGACCAGCAGACCGCCCGACTCCACCGGGTAGCCGAGGAGCTCGGCGATCCAGCGCACGGTCTCCGCCTCGATCTCCGAGGCCACCGGCGACAGCACCCACGCCCCGACGTTGGCGTTCACCGCCGCCGCCAGGAACTCACCCAGCATCCCCACGGGGGCCGCAGGCGACGTGATGTAGCCCAGGAACCGCGGGTGCCCGTTGTGGAGGGAGTGCCGGAAGAGGGTGTCGGCGGTCCGGGTCAGGAGCGCTCCGGCATCCGTCCCTTCCGACGGCACACCCCGCGGCCCGCCCAGGAGGGCCCGGACCTCGGCGGGGCCGTGGCCCGCGGTGACCGGCCCGTCGGGCATCGTCGCCAGCAGCTCGGCGACCTGATCCACGAGGGCGTGACCCGCCCGACGGAAGTCGTCGGACGACATGTCCAGGGGGGCCTGCCGCGTCGGGGAGGGCATCGAGGCGTCCGTCCCGTGAGGGGTGAGGCTGATCGTCGTGGTCATGGAGAGGTCGGGTCGAGGGATGCGGGAACCGGGGCTTCACCATGCAATGGCGCGGATCCGCCCCGAACCCGCTCATCGGGCCTTGCCCCCCTCGGTCCTCCCGGCCAGTCTAGCGATTCGACCCGACCCGATCCGACGCCTCCGGAGACCTCATGCTCCCGCGCACCCCCCTCCGTCCGTTCGCCGTCCTCGCGGCCCTCGCCCTCGCCGTGTCACCGGCCCTCGCCCAGGAGCCGTCCGTCCCCCAGACCTTCGATTGGTGGCAGGCCGACGGGGTCCGGGCCACGACGCCCTGGGGCCAGGCCGTGGACGTGGCCGCGACGGAGCAGATCCTGAGCTGGACGACCATGCCGGAGTACACCACCGAGCTGGTGGACCACCTGCCCGAGGACGCCGCCGTCGTCTCCCCCACGGACCACTTCGGGCATCCGATCGGGCGGCCCGGCGTGCTGCACAAGGTGGAGGAGATCTACGGCTACATGGAGGCGCTGGCGGGGTCGTCGGCCCGGGTGAACTTCCAGCGGCTCGGGGAGACGGAGGAGGGCCGGACGCTGGCCCTGGTGCAGGTCGGGAGCGAGGAGAACCTCGCCCGGCTGGAGGAGATCCGGGATGGCCTCCACCGCCTGGCCGACCCCCGGACCACCTCCCGCATGGAGGCGGACCGGCTGATCGCCGAACTGCCGGCCATCTACACCTTCTACGCGGGGCTGCACGCCACCGAGACCGGACCGCCGGAGATGGTCATGGAGATGGCCTACCGGCTGGCGGTCTCCGACGACCCGGTGATCCGGAAGATCCGGGACGAGATGGTCGTGTTCATCGTGCCGGTGTCGGAGCCGGACGGGCGGGACAAGGTCGTGGACTGGCACCGCCGCTACAACGCCGACGTCTACGACGGCGAGGACCGGGTGCCGGGGCCGCCCTACTGGGGGAAGTACATCTTCCACGACAACAATCGGGACGGCCTCCAGCAGTCGGCCCGGCTCACACAGGAGCTCACGCAGCTCTTCCTGGACTGGCGCTATCCCGTGGGACACGACCTCCACGAGTCCGTACCCTACCTGTACGTCTCCACCGGCACGGGCCCCTACAACCCCACCGTCGACCCCATCGCCGTCAGCGAGTGGCAGTGGATGTCGAACTACGAGGTGACCCAGCTCACCTCTTTCGGGCTCCCCGGCGTGTGGACCCACAACTTCTACACGGGCTGGTATCCCGGATACCTGCTCTGGGTGACGAACACCCGCAACGCCGTGGGCCGCTTCTACGAGACCTTCGGCAACAGCGTGCCGAACACCATGCAGCGGACGGTGGGTGGGCAGACCAGCGTGGAGTGGTACCGGCCCAACCCGCCCCGGGACACCACCCTGTGGTCCCTGCGGAACAACACCAACTACATGCAGTCCGGAGCCCTCACCTCGCTCCAGCTCGTGGCGGAGAACCGCACGAAGATCCTCCGCAACTTCTGGCAGAAGTCCTCGAACAGCCTGGAGCGCGGGACGGCGATGTCGCCCCACGCCTGGGTGGTACCGGCGGACCAGGAACGGCGGGCGGACGCCGCCTACATGGTCAACCTGCTGCGGCGGCAGGGCATCGAGGTCCATCAGGCGCAGGACGACGGCACCTTCGGGGAGTCGGCCATCGCCGAGGGCGATTTCGTGGTCCGCATGGATCAGCCCTTCCGGAACTTCGTCCAGACCCTCATGGAGCGGCAGGACTTCCCCGAGGACGCGCCGGCCCCCTACGACGACGTGGCCTGGACGTATCCGCTGATGTTCAACGTCGACGCCTTCGCGGTGGACGATCCTCTCATCCTGTCCGATCTCGACATGGAACCGGTCCAGGATGAAGTGGAGATTCCAGGCGTCTTGGCGGACGCGGGGGGCGGTGGGAGCGACGTGGTGGCCGTCGTGCCCCACGCCTCGGCCCACAGCCTCCGGGTCCGGCTCGCGCTGGGGGACGCCCCGGTGGAGGCCCTGGAGGAGGAGGTCGCCGTCGGGGACCGCACGCTGCCCCCGGGCACGTGGCTGATCCCCGAGGCCTCGCTCCCGGGGGATGCCGATGCGTTCGCCCGGGACCACGGGCTGGACGTGGTGCGGGTCGGCGGAGATGCCCTGGCGGGTGCGGCCCGGCACGCCCTGGACGTGCCCCGTGTGGCCCTCCTGCACACGTGGTCCCGGACCCAGGACGAAGGGTGGGCCCGGTATTCCCTCGACCAGCAGGGGATGGCCTACGACTACGTCGGAGAGGACCGGATCGGCGAGATGGGGGACCTCCGGGCCCGCTACGACGTGATCCTCTTCCCGCACCAGGGCTCCAGGAACACGGCCAAGCGCATCTTCCAGGGGGTGTCCCCGGAGTACGCTCCGCTCCCGTATACGCGCACCGCGGAGTTCCCCAGCCACGGGACCCCGGACGCCACCGACGACATGACCGGCGGGATGGGGTTCGAGGGGCTGGCGGCCCTTCAACGGTTCGTGAGCGAGGGCGGGACCCTGATGGCCGTGGGCTCCGCGGCCACCGTACCTGTGGACTACGGCTTCCTCAGGGACGTGGAGCTCCAGGACGTCGGGTCCCGGTTCATCCCCGGCTCCATCCTCCAGGGCCGGATCACCAACCCGGCGAACCCCCTGACCTACGGCTACGGGGACAACCTGCCGCTCTACCACCAGTGGGGCCCGTACTTCTCGGTGCCCGACGACGCCGACGGGGGCGTGGCGGTGCGCTACGGTGGCGACGACGGGCTCCTTCTCTCGGGGGTCGCGCGGAACGCGGGCTCCCTGTCGGACCAGGCGGCGGTCTACGCCGAGCGGGTGGGGGAGGGCTGGGTGGTCGTCTACGGCTTCGACGCCCTCCACCGGCATCAGAACCTGGGCAACCACGCCCTGGTCTGGAACGGGCTCCTGCACTGGAACGACCTCGGTGCCATGGAGAGGGCCGGCGCGGAGGCCGTGACCACCGAGCAGGGGTCCGGCGGGGGCTGACGTCGACGCGGTGGACGGGCCGACTCCGGTTCGTCCACCGCGCTCGTGGCGTCCCGGTGTCCCGATGGGGGCGGCGGCCCGGATCGGGTCGCCGCCCTCTTCCGTTCGGGGATGTGAGCGGATTCCCGAAATCCTCGCGCCACTCCGGGGTGAAGAACGGGGGGAACCGGGCCCGTCCCGCGGCAAGGCCTCCTCCCGTCGACATACGAAGCCAGGGAGGCATCATGAACGGGAGCACCCGGATATCCTCGAGGGGATGGATCTACGACAGCATCGCCGAGACGGTGGGCGGCACGCCGCTCGTCCGGGTGGCGCGACTCGCCCGGGCCCACGGCGCCCGGGCCGAGGTGCTGGCGAAGCTCGAGTTCTTCAATCCGCTCGGCAGCGTGAAGGACCGCATCGGTGTCGCCATGATCGACGCGCTGGAAGCGGAAGGTCGGCTCGGCCCGGGCTCCACCATCGTAGAGCCCACGTCGGGCAACACGGGCCTGTCCCTGGCCATGGTCTGCGCCGCCCGAGGGTACCGGTGCATCCTCACCATGCCCGAGACCATGTCCGTGGAGCGGCAGAAGATGCTCGCCCATCTGGGCGCCGAGGTGGTCCTGACGCCCAAGGAGGAGGGGATCCAGGGAACCCTGCGTCGGGCCGAGGAGCTGCTGGAGGAGATCCCCGGAGCCGTGCGCCCCATGCAGTTCGAGAATCCGGCCAATCCCGACGTCCATCGTCGGAGCACGGCCCAGGAGATCTGGCGTGACACGGCCGGATGGGTGGACGTGGTGGTGGCCGGGGTCGGCACCGGCGGCACCCTCACGGGCGTGGGGGAGCAGCTGAAGGCGATGAAGCCCGGCGTGCGCCTCGTGGCCGTCGAGCCCGCCACGAGCCCGGTGCTGGGCGGGGGCGAGCCCGGACCGGGGAACGCCATCCAGGGGATCGGTGCCGGCTTCGTCCCGGAGGTCATGAACCTGGACGTCATGGACGAGGCCATCGCCGTGGAGAACGACGAGGCCATGGCCATGGCCCGGGAGGTCGCCCGCACCGAAGGCATCCCGGTGGGGATCTCCGGAGGCGCGGCGCTGGTGGCGGCGCTGCGGGTGGCTCGTCGCCCGGAGATGGAGGGCCGCTCGATCGTGGTGATCATCCCGAGCTTCGCGGAGCGGTACATGTCCACGGCCCTCTTCGACGGGGTGGAGGAGCGGATCCACCAGCCTCCCGCGGCCCGGGAGCAGCGGGACCGCCAGCCCGAGTTGGCCGCCGCGACGGCGGCCTGACGCCCCGAGGCCCCACGGGGGGGCGGGACGGAGCCGGATCGGACCCCGTTGTGGGCCCGGTCCGGCTCTCTCTATGTTGCCGCCCGCGAAGCCACCCATGTCCCGAGCGGGAGTCTCCCCCCACGTGTCCACCGGATCCCAGGTCTTCAGCTCTCGATGGGGGATGCTCCTCGCCATGCTCGGCATGGCGGTGGGGACCGGCAACATCTGGCGCTTCCCCAGGATCGCGGCCACCAACGGAGGCGGATCGTTCCTCGTCGCGTGGGTGACCTTCCTGCTCCTCTGGTCCGTCCCCCTCCTCATCCTGGAGTTCGCCATGGGGAAGGGGACCCGGCGGGGCGCCGTCGGGGCCTTCATCAAGACGCTGGGCCCGAAGTTCGCGTGGATGGGGGCCTGGATCGCCTTCTGTGCCGCGGCGATCGGATTCTACTACGCCGTGGTCATGGGGTGGACGCTGCGCTTCTTCTGGGCGACGGTGACGCGGGAGATCCCCACCGAGGTCCCCGGGGCCTTCTGGGACTCCTTCGCCGGCACCTCCGCGTCGGTGGTGACCCATGCGCTGGCGGTGGGGATGGCGGTCTTCGTGGTGGCCTGGGGCGTCAAGGGGATCGAGACGGCGGCCCGGATCCTGATCCCGAGCCTGATCGTCCTCGTCATCGTCCTGGCCATCAAGGCGCTGACTCTTCCGGGCGCCTCCCAGGGGCTGGCGTTCCTCTTCACCCCCGACTGGGGCGAGCTGGCGAACTACGAGGTCTGGCTCCAGGCCCTGACGCAGAACGCCTGGGACACCGGTGCCGGGTGGGGGCTCGTCCTGACCTACTCCATCTACATGCGCTCGAAGGAGGACACGGCGCTGAACGCCTTCGTCATCGGCTTCGGCAACAACTCGATGTCCCTCCTGGCCGGGATCATGGTCCTGTGCACCGTCTTCTCGGTCATGCCGGGCGCGGCCTCGGAGATCGTGGGCGCGGGCAACGAGGGGCTCACCTTCATCTGGATCCCTCAGCTCTTCGCCCAGATCCCGGCGGGGCAGTTCTTCATGGGGATCTTCTTCCTGGCCCTCGCTTTCGCCGCCTGGACCTCGCTGGTGGCCATGGTGGAGCTGGCCTCCCGGATCCTCATGGACCTGGGGATGAAGCGGGGACGCGCCATCGCCATCGTCGGGATCGCCTGCCTGGCCTTCGGGACGCCCTCGGCCCTCAGCATGGACGTCTTCGCCAACCAGGACTGGGTCTGGGGCGTCGGCCTGATGCTCTCCGGGGCCTTCTTCGCCTTCGCGGTGCTGCGGTACGGCGTCACGGAGTGGCGGGAGACCTTCATCAACCACGCCCACTCGGACGTCCGCATCGGGCCCTGGTGGGACTGGGCGATCCGCCTCGTGCTGGTGGAGGCGGTGGTCCTCATGGCATGGTGGCTCTGGGGTGCACAGGGCGAGGATCTCCGGGCCACATGGACCCTCTTCAGCCCGTACAACGTGGGCTCGGTCCTGATCCAGTGGGGGGTCGTGCTGGTGGTTCTCATCGCCCTCAACGGGCGGATGGTGCGGGCGATCCAGGCCCACGACGTGTCCCGTCCCGACGCCCGGGCCCGGGACCACGTGGGGCCCGACGAGGACTTCCACGCGCCGTAGGCGACGCCGGTCCCGAAGGAGGTCTCACGTGTCGAATGGGAGCCCCGCCCGCCTTCGCCGGTTCGTCGGCGAATTCACGGTCGTCGTCCTGGGTGTCCTCGTGGCCCTCTTCATGGAGAGCGCCTGGGAGGACCGGCAGGAGCGGCTGCTCGCCCGGGAGTACGTGGAACGGCTCCGGGAGGAGACCCGGCTGAACCGGGAGGAATTCTCCCTGGACGTGGGGTTCAACGCGGTGCACTGCCAGGCGGCAGGTGAAGCGTTCGACGGCTTGAACGGGGGCACCGGGTCGTCCTCGGAGGACCTCCTCCGGTCGATCTGGATCACGGCCTTGAACCGCACCCCGCGGTACCGGCACACGACCTACGAGGACCTCGTCGCTTCCGGCCGCATCGGCATCATCCGGGAGGCGGAGGTGAGGGACCGGATCATCGACTACTACACCTACGACCTCGGGGCCTCCCGGCCGGTCCGGGACGACGACTATCGACGGAACGTCCTCGCCACGCTGCCCCCGGATTGGACCTCGGAGATGGTCCGGAGCTGTGCAACCGTCACGGGGATGCGGGAGGACTGGGAGAGCTGTTGGGTTCCCGTGGAGGATGGCGCCGAGCGATGGGTGGAGCGGGTCTCAGAGCTGCCGGAGATCCGGCGACAGCTGGCTCAGCGGACCTACGACATCTGCAATTTCGACCGTTTTCTGGCCGAGGCCGACTCCATCCTCGCCGGGCTCGAAGAGGCCATGGGAGCCACGCCCTAGGGGCGAGGAACGACCGCCATGGACCTGAAGACCTTCACCGCCATCGCCGAGGCCGCCTGGGAGGAGGTGCCCGAGGAGTACAAGGAGGGGATCGACGGGCTGGTGATCTCCCGGAAGGCCGAGCCCCATCCGTCCCTCCCGGACATCTACACCCTGGGCTACTGCGACACCGAGTCCTACCTCTCGGAGTGGGTCAGCCCCGAGACCACCCGCTCCACCATCCGCCTCTACTACGGGTCCTTCCGGGCGCTGGCCAAGCTCGATCCCGAGTTCGACTGGGAGGCCGAGATCTACGAGACGGTCCAGCACGAGATCCGGCACCACCTGGAGTGGCTCGCCGGCGAGGATCAGCTCGGGGGGGTGGACTATGCCCTGGACGAGGCCTTCAAGCGCCGGGAAGGGCAGGACTTCGACCCGTGGTTCTACCAGCAGGGCGATCCCATGGGGCGCGGGGTCTACGTGGTGGAGGACATGGTCTTCCTCGAGCAGGAGTGGCGGCCGGACCGGTACCCCGCCGGCGGCGAGCTCCGGGTCCGTTGGCAGGGGGTCGACTACCGGCTGCCGGCCCCGGAGGAGCTGGCGGACCTGAACTTCGTCCTCCTCGAAGGGATCATGGAGCCTCCCCCCTGGTTCGAGCTGGTCCTGGTGCGCCGCCGGAGTTGGTGGGACGACGCCAGGCGGCTCTTCACCTCGTCCCGGCCCCGGGTCGTGCACTACGAGGCCCGGGTCGAGGTGGCGGAGCCGGATCCTGACTCCGGCACCGGGGTCTAGACGACGCCGACCACCGCCGACGGTTCGCCGCAGAACCGGGTCGTCGTGCCGACGGCCCTCCGTCCAGTCCCGCCTCTCTGCCTCCGAATGCCGGCCCACGACGCCTATCTCCGCCGGACCCCCTGGGAGCGCCTGCTCCCGGACCCCTCCTTTCCGGAGCGCCACTTCCCGCCCATCGAGGACGAGGTCCGGGCCCATCCGGAGGCCGAGGACGATCCGGGCGCCTTCGCGCTCCTGGAGTCCACCCGGAGAGCCCTGGCGGAGCTCCGGGACCCCGGGGGCGGCGCCCAGGATGCGGGGACGACCCACGCGCTCCTCCTCTTCCACGCCTGGCATCTGCACCGGGCCGGCCTGCACCACGTTCTCGTGACGGTGCCCGTGAGCCGATGGGCGGTGGAGGGTGCGGCGGCGGGCGATCCGACGGACGCGGGTCCCGGGGCCCCGACCTCGGGCTCCGAGGACCGCCCGGACGGTGGAGCCGGCGAGGACGCCGGCCTTCCGGATGCGGTCTACGTCCAACTCCCCCAGCACCTGTTCTGGATCCGGGAGGACGCCGAAGATCGACCCGTGTCCCTGGACGGCTTCTTCCGCACGGTCCGGGCCGACACCCTTCACGTGCTGGCCGTCGGTGCGCTGCACGGGCCCGGAGGGACCGGATTCCGCGTGCTCCCGCTCCCCGGCGTTCCGCTGGCCGACGCTCCCGCCTGGATCACCACCGCCATGCGGGAGGACGGAGACGACTTCCGCAGTGAGATCCCGGGGGCGGAGCTGGAGGGGCTCTACGAGGTCCGGACCGCGGGAGAGCTGCTCAAGCTCGTGGCCCGCCTGGATCGGTTCACGACCCGCTTCCCGGAGGGTCGGGTGGCCTCCCCCGAAGGTTCGGGTACCTCGCCCCACGACGGCCCTTCGGACGCGTCGTCCGCGGAGCCCCCGGATCCGGCCGGAGCCCCCGGGGGTGCCGGAGACGGCCCCGCCCCCGCCGGCGCTCCCTACACCCGCCTCGTCCTGACCTGATCACATGCCCAGGGAATCCAAGAAGGCCCGTACGGAGCGCGCGCAGGAGATCTTCCGACTGCTGGACGAGGAGTACCCGGACGCCCACTGCGAGCTGGACCACCGGGACGCCTTCGAGCTCTCGGTAGCCACGATCCTATCGGCCCAGACCACCGACGAGCGGGTGAACATGGTGACACCGGGTCTCTTCGAGCGATATCCCGACGCCCGGGCGCTGGCCGAGGCGGACCAGTCGGAGGTCGAGGAGATCATCCGGTCCACAGGCTTCTTCCGGAACAAGGCCCGCAACATCATCGGCTTCGCCGACGCCCTGGTCAGCGAGCACGACGGGGACATCCCCCGGAACCTCGAGGAGCTGCACGCCATGCCCGGCGTGGGGCGCAAGACGGCGAACGTCATCCTGGGGAACGCCTTCGACATCAACGAGGGCGTGGTGGTGGACACCCACGTCAAACGCCTGTCCGACCGTTTGGGCTTCACCCGGGAGAAGACCCCGGAGAAGGTGGAGCGGGACCTCATGCCACTCTTCCCCCGGGAGGACTGGACCCTCCTCTCCCACCTCCTCATCTGGCATGGACGGCGGGTGTGCGACGCGCGCAAGCCTGCGTGCGAGCGTTGCGTCGTGAGTCATCTGTGCCCCTCTTCCCGCGTATGAACGGGTCCCCTGTCCTCGAACCCATCGCGCCATGCCCGATCGTGCTCACGCCCTGAGTCTCCTGGAGGAGTGGGTCGAGAACGAAGGCCTTCGCACCCACATGAGGGCCGTCGAGGCGGCGGTTCGGCACTACGCCAGGGAGCGGGGCGCCGACGAGGAGCTGTGGGGGCTGGCGGGGCTCCTCCACGACCTCGACTGGGAGAAGCATCCGGAGCGCCATCCCCTGGAGGGGGTGGAGGCCCTGCGGGAGGCCGGTTATCCCGAGGAGGTCCTCCACGCCATCCTGGCCCATCGGCCCGACTACACCGGGGTGGAGCCCGAGACGGAGCTGGACCGGGTCCTCTACGCGTGTGACGAGCTGTCCGGCCTCGTGTACGCCTGCTGCCTGGTCCGGCCCAACGGCATCGACGACCTCACCCCGAAGTCGGTGGTGAAGAAGCTCAAGGACAAGGCCTTCGCCGCCGGCGTCGACCGGGACGACGTGGCCCGGGGGCTGGAGCTCATCGGACTGGATCGAAGCGTCCACATCCAGAACGTCATCGATGGACTGCGGGCCGTTGCCGCCGACCTCGGAATCCGCGGTGAGGATCTCCGGAGGGGCTGAGCGGATATCAAGCGCATGATCACTCCTTTCCGAACTCCGGCCAGCGTCGCCCTTCCGGCGACCGGGTGGCGGCCTCGCGCCATGTGGAGGCACGGCATCGCTGCCCTCCTGGCCGCGGGGAGCCTGGGGGCCGTGCCGTCGGGCGCCGCGGCCCAGGGCGACGTGGAGCTCCTGGGACGCCACTACGGGACCACGCCCCCTGCGGCGTACTTCGAGCGCCTCCTCGTGGACGCCGACGCCTTCCGCTTCAGGGGAGCGTGGTTCGGCCGGAACCCACGGCTGGAGGGGGGCGGGGGTGACGCGGGTCCCAGCCTGCGGGACGGCGCGCTGCCCCCTGTGGGCCGGTCCATCACCGGCCCGGGTGGTCTCCAGGGCCGGGATCGCCCGGTGGAGGGGACCTTCGTGATCCCCCT
The DNA here is from genome assembly GCA_035464715.1 of Longimicrobiales bacterium. Lineage (GTDB taxonomy): Bacteria > Gemmatimonadota > Gemmatimonadetes > Longimicrobiales > Gaopeijiaceae > Gaopeijia. Next base: position 29,123 of record DATHRY010000043.1, on the reverse strand, counting down.
GGTCCTGGGCAGCTACACCGACGTCGGGCGGTCGCTGGAGCCCGAGGACGATATCCAGCGGGAGTTCTTCTCCGGTCCCAACAGCCGCCGCGGGACCGTCTCGGAGTACTACGGCGAGGCCTCGGGTGGGCGGGTGACCCTGCTCGGCAACACCTTCCCGTGGGTGACCACCACCAAGACCCGACGGGAGGCCACGGGTGGCCCCAACGTCCAGGGTCTCGCCCCGGGGACCACGGGCCCGTTCATCGTGGACATCCTCGAGGCGCTGGACGACGGCTCGGTGGACTGGGGCCGGTTCGACAACGACGGGCCCGACGGAGTCCCGAACTCCGGCGACGACGACGGTTTCGTGGACATTCTGGCGGTGATGCATCCCGACCCCGGCGCCGAATGCGGCGGGAACGTGGATCGCATCTGGTCCCACCGGTGGAATCTGGCCGGGGCGGCGGGGCTCTCCGGCGGATACCCGACCGAGACGGCCCGGTCCGGAGGCGGGTTCATCCGGGTGATGGACTACGTGATCCAGCCGTCCCGGAACTGCGCCGACGACGGGATCGGGGACATCGGGGTCTTCGTCCACGAGCTGGGGCACGGCTTCGGCCTCCCGGACCTGTACTGCACCGGCGCCTGCTCGTCGCCCGGCGTCGGGAACTGGGGGCTCATGGGCACGGGCTCCTGGGGATGCCGGGGTCAGAACCCGGCAGAGCCCTGTCACATGGGCGCCTGGAGCAAAGAGATGCTCGGCTGGGCCGACGTGGAGGATGTCGCCTCCGGGGTCGACCTCGGCGAGGTGTCCCTGGATCCGGTGGTCTCGGGCGGGCGCATCCTCCGGGTGGGGGCACCCGACACACGCGAGTACTGGCTTCTGGAGAACCGACAGGCCCTGGGCTTCGACGCCGACATCCGGCCCGGGCTCGTGATCTGGCACGTGGACCCGGATCAGCTGGAGGCCGGCTGGCCCACGAACACCGTGAACCGGGACACGAATCGTCTCGGCGTCGCCCTGGTGCAGGCCGATGGTGCCCTGGACCTCGAGAACGGCCGCAACCGGGGCGACGACGGGGATGTCTTCCCCGGCAGCGCGAATCGCCGGGACTTCCACGCCGGATCGACGCCGGCGTCCAGGACCCGGGACGGCGCGGCCACGGGACTCACCCTCCTCGACCTCGATGCCGGTGGCTCGATCCTCACCTTCCGCCTGCTGAACCGGTTCCAGACCGTCACGGCCGACATCACCGGCGACGGAGGAACGCCCGACCTGGTCCGGATCAACGGGGAGGCTCTTCCCGCGGGAGGGGGGAGCGCGGCGCTGGCCCCCTTCGAGGACGTGGCCGTGGTGGCGTCGTCCGGCCTCGTCCTGGAGCCCGGGGTGCGGACGCCGTTCCTCACCTGGGCCGACGGGGTGACGGACACGGCCCGGGCCTTCGTCATGGGGTTTCGGGACACGGCCTTCGTGGCGGCGTACGACGGCCGCCAGGTCCAGGTGGCGATGGAGTTCCAGGGCGGCGAGTTCGGCGTACAGCCGGGCCGGGTGGACTCCGACCCGGCCTCCCCCGGCCTCTGGTTCGAGGAGGGCACGGCCGTGACGCTCCAGGCGGTCCCCACGCCCGGCTTCGCCTTCGTGGAGTGGAGCGGTGCGCTGGCCGGGGGCCCGAACCCCGTGGGGCTCGTGGTGGACGCCCCGGTCTCGGCGGGGGCCGCGTTCGCCTTCGAGTTCGCCCCGGAGTCGGTGGCGCCCGTGCAGGTCGTGGCCGGCGACGCCGTCTCGATCGAGCTCCGCACCAGCGAGGCCTCGGAGCCCGTGACCTGGTACGTGGTGGAGGGTGGGCTGCCCCACGGGCTCACCCTGGCCGAGGGCGGCGAGATCGTGGGAAGCCCGGCGGAGAACGGGAGCTTCACCGCCACCCTCCTCGCCCGGGATGCCCTCGGGCTGGAGGGGCGGGTCGTGATCACCCTGGAGGTGTCGATCCCCGCCCTCACCTTCAGTGCCATGGCCGCGGGGCTTCTGGGCGACGACGGCGGTGGGGTCGGCCCGGGACAGAAGGCATTCCTGGATCGGGCCGGGAACCGGAACGGCCAGCTCGACGTCGGGGATCTCCGGAATTACGAGGTCGCCCTGCGACCACAGGGGGTCGTGTCGCCGGCGGGCGCATCCGTGCACCGGATACAGGTGACGCTGAGGCGTGGAGGGGGATCATGACGTCGCGGCGTTCTGCCGGGCTGCGCGGGTGGATGGCGGCCCTGTGCCTCCTGCCGGGCGTGCTGGCGGCTTGTTCCGGGGACGATCCCGGTCCCGGGGTGGTCGAGCTGGTCGTCAGCGGAGACGTCCCGCTGGGCGGCGTGGTGGTCGAGCTCACCGGCGAGGGGCTCATGGGCGTCCAGGAGCGGCCGGGGCTCACCGCCGCCTTCAGGGCCCTGCCCGGATCCGGAGGGGTGCCCCGGGCGCGCATCGTGGCGGTGCAGGCCACTGCGGGACCCCTCTTGCTGCGGGTGGACGTGGCCCGGGCGGGGGGGACGCTCCCCACCGCCGCGGTCATCGAGGCCGCCGACGGAGACGACGCTCTCCTGCCGGGATTCGCGCTCCCGTCGATCGAGGTCCGCAGGGTCCCCTAGGAGGCTGTTGGAGAAAGGAGGCGGACATGACGCCGGGGACTCTCCGGGCGCCTTGCCCCGGTCCGCTTCCGGGGCCACCTTCCAACCGTCCTCGTCCCGGCCCCTCCCGACTTCATGGGGTCCGGGACGTTCTCACGAACGGTCCGCACCGGCGTCCGCCCGGCGGGATCGGCTGCGAGGGAGGCTGTCCATGACCACCGCGACCTGGGTCACCATGATCGTCATCTGCGGGTTCGTCTGGGGCGGCTTCGCCGTGGCCGTCGCCACCGCCTTCAGGAAGGAAGCCGGCAAGGCCGAATAGGCGGGTGCTCCCGACGGGGTCTCCTGGACCCCGGACCGGCTCCCGGAAGACTCCGTGCCACGACGCGACGATCTCGAAAGCATTCTGATCCTCGGCTCCGGCCCGATCATCATCGGCCAGGCCTGCGAGTTCGACTATTCCGGTACCCAGGCGGTCCGTGCCCTCAAGGAGGAGGGCTACCGGGTCATCCTGGTGAACTCGAATCCCGCCACGATCATGACCGACCCCGATCTGGCGGATCGCACCTACATCGAGCCCCTCACGGCCGAGTGGGTGGAGAAGGTCATCGAGCGGGAGAAGCCCGACGCGATCCTGCCCACCATGGGCGGCCAGACGGCGTTGAACATCGCCATGGCGCTGTACGAGAACGGGGTCCTGAACCGCCACGGTGTGGAGCTCATCGGCGCGAACGCCCGCTCCATCCGCATGGCCGAGGACCGGGAGGAGTTCGCCGAGGCCATGGCCCGGATCGGGCTGGCCGTGACCACCGGCGGCTTCGCCCGGACGCTCGACGAGGCGTTGGAGATCGTGGAGGAGACGGGCTACCCCAGCATCATCCGTCCCTCCTTCACCATGGGCGGCACCGGCGGCGGGATCGCCTACAACCGGGAGGAGTTCGAGATCCAGGTCCGGAAGGGCCTCGACGCCTCGCCCATCACCGAGGTGCTGGTGGACCGCTCGGTGCTGGGCTGGAAGGAGTACGAGCTCGAGGTGGTCCGGGACGGCGCCGACAACGTCATCATCATCTGCTCCATCGAGAACGTCGATCCCATGGGGGTCCACACCGGGGACTCCATCACCGTCGCCCCGGCCCAGACCCTCTCCGACGTCGAATACCAGAAGATGCGGGACGCCGCCATCGCCATCATCCGGGAGATCGGGGTCGAGGCGGGCGGGTGCAACATCCAGTTCTGCGTGAATCCCGACGACGGGGAGATGCTCATCGTCGAGATGAACCCCCGGGTGTCCCGCTCGTCGGCGCTGGCGTCGAAGGCCACCGGGTTCCCCATCGCCCGGGTGGGGGCGAAGCTCGCCGTGGGCTACCGCCTGGACGAGCTCCCGAACGACATCACGAAGACCACGCCCGCCTCCTTCGAGCCGGTCCTGGACTACGTCGTGTGCAAGTTTCCGCGCTTCGCCTTCGAGAAGTTCCCGGAGGTGAACCCGGTCCTGGGTGTGCAGATGAAGGCGGTGGGTGAGACCATGGCCATCGGCCGCACCTTCCGCTCCGCCTGGCAGAAGGGGATCCGGGGGCTGGAGATCGACCGTCCGGGCTGGGTCGTGGGCGAGACCCTCGAGGACGACGGGCTCACCTCCGACGACCCCGAGGAGATCCTCCGGGCCCTGCGGCGGCCCACGGCGGATCGGCCCTTCCAGCTCAAGCGGGCCATGGAGGCCGGGATCACACGGGAGGAGATCTTCGAGGCGACGAAGATCGATCCGTGGTTCCTGGACCAGTTCGAGCAGATCATCGAGCGTGAGCGGGCCTTCGCCGAGGCCGACGAGGTGACCCCCGAGCTGCTGCGGCGCACGAAGCGGGACGGCTTCAGCGACGTCCAGCTGGCGGCGCTACGCGGCACCACCGAGGACGCCATCCGGGAGGCCCGCTGGGCCGCGGGGATCCACCCCACCTTCAACGTGGTGGACACCTGCGCCGGCGAATTCCCCGCCGAGACCCCCTACTTCTACTCGTCCTACGAGGACGAGACCGAGTCCGTGCCCTCGGACCGGGACAAGATCATGGTCCTGGGGAGCGGCCCGAACCGGATCGGTCAGGGCGTGGAGTTCGACTACTGCTGCGTGCAGGCGGTCCTGGCCCTCCGGGAGGCGGGCTACGAGACCATCATGGTCAACTCGAACCCCGAGACGGTGTCCACGGACTTCGACGTCAGCGACAAGCTCTACTTCGAGCCGCTGACCCTGGAGGACGTCCTGGAGATCGTCCGCCTCGAGAAGCCCCTGGGCGTCATCGTTCAGCTCGGCGGCCAGACCCCGCTGAAGCTGGCCAAGCGGCTGGAGGAGCTCGGTACGCCGATCCTGGGCACCAGCGTCGACGCCATCGACCGGGCCGAGGACCGGAAGCGCTTCGAGGAGGTGTGTCGTGCCATCGACGCCACCGTCCCCGCCAACGGGACGGCCACGAGCGTGGAGGAGGCCCTGGGGATCGCCGACCGCATCGGGTACCCCGTGCTGGTCCGCCCCTCGTACGTCCTGGGCGGCCGAGCCATGGAGATCGTCTACGACGCGGACAGCCTCCGGGGGTACTTCGGCCGGGCGGTGAAGGCGAGCCCCGACCACCCGGTCCTGATCGACAACTTCCTCGAAGACGCGTTCGAGGCCGACGTGGACCCCCTGTGCGACGGCACCGACGTGGTCATCGGCGGGATCATGCAGCACATCGAGGACGCAGGGGTCCATTCGGGGGACTCGGCCTGCGTCCTGCCCCCCTACCTGCTGGGTGGGGACGTCCTGGACGAGATCCGGGATACGACCCGGAAGTTCGCCCTGGAGCTGGGGGTGAAGGGCCTGATGAACGTCCAGTATGCGATCCGCGACGGGGTCGTCTACACCCTGGAGGTCAATCCCAGGGCCTCCCGGACGGTCCCCTTCGTCTCCAAGGCGACGGGGGTGCCCCTCGCCCGGCTGGCGTCCCGGATCATGGCCGGGGAGACGCTGGCCTCCCTGGACGTGCCTTCGGAGCCCAGGGTGGGCGGGGTGGCGGTCAAGGAGGCGGCCTTCCCCTTCTCCCGTTTCGAGGTCGACGTCATCCTCGGGCCCGAGATGCGCTCCACGGGCGAGGTCATGGGGTTCGACGACTCCTTCGGCATGGCCTTCGCCAAGGCCCAGGTGTCGGCGGGCAACCTCCTGCCCGAGGAGCCGGGGAAGCTGATCGTCACCGTGAACGAGAAGGACAAACCCACCGTCACGCCCATCATCCGCCGGTTCGTGGACCTGGGCTGGGAGGTGCTGGCCACCAAGGGGACCCACCTCCACCTGACCCGGCTGGGCATCCCCAGCCAACGGGTGTTCAAGGTGAACGAGGGGCGGCCCAACATCGTCGACCACATCGTGAGCGGCGACGTAGGGCTGCTGATCAACACGCCGCTGGGGAAGGCGTCCCAGTACGACGACTACGCCATGCGCCGCGCGGCCATCACGTACAACATCCCGTACCTGACGACCATGTCGGCCACCAGCGCGGCGTGTGACGCCCTCATCGCCCTCCGGAGCCGCACCCACCGGGTGAAGTCCCTCCAGGAGCGGGTGGAGATGACGGCACCGGCTCCGGTCGCGGCGCGGGACTGACCGGGCGCCACGCGCTCCAGCCTCCCCTCCATGGCCCCCACCACCGCCTTCCTCCTCCACGAGGCCGCCTCGCTGCACGACACGGGATGGGGCCATCCCGAGCACCAGGGCCGGCTTCGTGCCCTGAGCAGCACCGTGGGGAAGGACATGATGGCGCTCCACGGCAGGGTGGAGCAGATCCCTCCCGTCGAGGCCACCGTGGAGGACGTTCTGCGGGTGCACACCCCCGAGCTCGTACAACGGGTCCGTGAGGCCGTGGGCCAGGCCCGGACGGCGGGCCGGCCCGTGCCCCTGGACGCCGACACCTTCGTCTCCGACGCCTCCTGGGACGCGGCGATGGGGAGCCTGGGGGCGGCGATCACCGCCGCCGGGGCGGTTGCGGAGGGTCGCTTCCGGAACGCCTTCGTCGCCACCCGGCCTCCGGGCCACCACGCCACGCCGGACCGGGCCATGGGCTTCTGCCTCTTCAACCACGTCGCCGCCACCGCCCGGTGGCTCCAGGCCCGGGGCCACGCGGACCGGGTGCTGATCGTGGACTGGGACGTCCATCACGGCAACGGCACCCAGGACGTGTTCTGGACCGACCCGTCCGTCTTCTTCCTCTCCCTGCAGCTCTTCCCTCACTGGCCGGGCTCGGGCGCCGCGAACGAAGCGGGGGAGGGGGACGGTGCGGGAGCCACGCTGAACGTCCCGCTGCCCGCCGGGACCGCGGGAGCGGAGTACCATGCGGCCTTCATCCGGGCGCTGGATGGCGCCCTGGCCCGTTTCGCTCCGGACTTCGTCCTGGTTTCCAGCGGCTTCGATGCGCTCGCGGGGGACCCCCTCGGGGGGCTCGCCCTGGAGCCCGAGGACTTCCACCGGCTGACCGCGTCTCTCATGGAGCGCGCCGCGGCGCACTGCCACGGAAGACTGGTGGCGATGCTCGAGGGAGGCTACGATCCCAGGAGGACCGGGCTGGCGGCGGTGTCCGTCATCCGGGCCCTCGCCGGCATCGATGAGGCGGATCCTACCGCCCCGCCCCCGCCGGCGTAGATGGCTGTTCAATGGAGGCGGTCGTGGTGCGGAATGGTCCTCCTCCCGAGGAGTCGCTGATGCAGCGTCCCAACGATACGAACCCGAATGTCCGGGCCGGGATTCGCGGCCTCGTGCTCGCGGTCCTGACCGGAATCGCGGTCCATCTTCCGATGTCCCCTCTCGCGGCTCAGGCCCAGCGGGAGGTGCCCCGTTCCGAGCCGGGCCAGTACCAACGCCCCGAGGCGGCCCAGGAAGCCATGGACCAGCTCAAGTCGCCCTACTGTCCGGGGCTCATGCTCGAGGTCTGTCCGTCGCCGGGCGGCGCCGCTCTCCGGGACTCCCTCAACATGCTCGCGGAAGAAGGCTGGTCCTCGGATCAGCTGGTCGACTGGGTGCTGGCCAACCACGGCGACGAATGGCTCGCTCTCCCCCGGGCCGAGGGTCGGTCCCTGATCGCCTGGCTCGTGCCGCCTCTGGGCCTGCTCCTGGGCGTGCTGCTGGTGGTCGTTGCCCTCCGCCGCATGCGAGAGGGCCGGGCCACGGTCGAGCCGTTGGAGGAGGATCTCCCCGAGGAGGTGGAAGCGCGCCTCAGGGAGGCGATGCGGGAGCTGGACGCGGAGGAAGAGGCGACCTTCTTCTAGGTTGCCGATTCCATGACCGATCCGTCCCGCGAGCCGGGGGGAGCCGTGACGTCCCCCTCGACGCTCGACCTGGTGCGCCTGAGCCCCCGGCGCCTCTTCCCGCCCGGCGGTGAGCCCCTCTACCGGCAGATCGCCCTCCTGACCGGCATGGAGCCGGACCACGAGGTCCTGGACGTGGGCTGCGGCCGAGCCGTGAGCCTCGAGTATTTCGTCCGGGAGTACGGCGTCCACGGGTCCGGAATCGAGGACGACCCCCAACTCGTGCAGCTGGCCGAGGAGAGGGCCCGGGCCGAGGGACTGTCGGAGGCCATGCAGGTCCAGGCGGCGCCCGCCGACGCACTCCCGTATCGGGACGAGATCTTCGACATCGCCGTGGGCGAGCTGGGGATGACCGCGGGGGCGGAGCCCGACGCGGCGATCCGGGAGCTGGTCCGCGTCACCCGCCCGGGCGGGATCGTGGTCCTGGTGCAGCTGGTCTGGAAGGCGCCGGTGGACGCGGAGCGGCGACGCATCCTCTCCGAGCACCTCGGCGTCCGTCCCCTCATGCTCGTGGAGTGGAAGCGCCTCCTCCGGGAGGTCGGCGTCCGGGATCTCCACACCGAGGACTGGTCCGACGACCACACCGCCTTCCGGCCCCGCGTGGCCAAACCGTTCCCGGACTTCTCCGAGCTCTTCTCCCTGCCGGAGAAGGTGGGGATCCTGGGACGGGCCCTGGGCCGTTGGGGATGGGGGGGAGTCCGGTCGGTCCTGGCCCGGGAGCGCGTGGTCCATCGCCTCCTGACCCGGGAGCGGATCCTCGGACTGGACCTCTTGATGGGCACCCGGGCCGCGGTGCCCGCGGCCGCGGATGGTGGCCGGGGGTCCGCGCCCTCCGCCGAGACCGAGGAAGGGCTCCCCCTCTTCCGTGGAGACCCGGGGAGGGGCTAGTGTGGTGCCGCAGAAGTCCTGGGGCCATTCGGCGCCGGATGCATCCGCCCCGAGGTCGTTGGAACTCCTTGCCGTAGCTTTCGCTACGCCGCGTCGCTCCGCCTCGTCGGGACGGCGCCTTCGGCCCCTCGGTGGCAACCAGACTTCCGCGGCAACACACTAGAGTCGGCGGGGCTCGACCGCCGGGTCCCCGATCGATTCCACAGCGAGGTCTTCCGTGAGCGACGCACCCCTTCTCGTCTCCGCCGACGGCGTGGCGCGGGTCCAGAGCGCCCTCGACGCCATGGGGCTGGACGGCTGGCTCCTGTATGAGTTCAGGGGCCAGAACTGGATCTCCGCCGCCCTCCTCGGGACCGACTGGACGACCCGGCGCAGCTTCGTCCTCGTCCCGCGGGAGGGGGAGCCCCGGACCCTGATCCACGCCATCGAAAGCTCCTCTTGGCGGCACTGGCCCTGGCCGAGGGACAGCTACGCCGGCTGGCGGGAGATGGAGGAGAAGGTCGCCCATCTGCTCCGGGGCTGTCGCCGGGTGGCCCTGGAGACATCTCCAGGCGCCGCCGTGCCCACGGTGGATCTCGTGCCCGCCGGAACGGTGGAGCTGATCCGCTCCGCCGGTGTGGAGCCCGTGAGCAGCGGGGACCTGGTGAGCCGCTTCTTCTCGGCCTGTACCGGTGAGCAGCTCGAGGACCATCGACGTACCGCGGAGGTGATCGCCGAAGTGGCCAGGACCGCGTTCCACGAGGCGGGGCGGGCGATCCGGGAGGGGACCCCCCACACCGAAGGGACGCTGACCCGCTGGATCCTCGCGGCCATGGAGAAGGGTGGGGTGACCGTGGAGGCCGACACCCACGTGGCCGTGGGCCGCACCGCCGCCGACCCCCACTACGCCCCGGAGGGCGACGGCGAGGTGATCGGTGCCGGGGAGCTCCTCCTCATCGACCTGTGGGGGAGGACCGCCGCGGACCGGGTGTTCGCCGACCAGACCTGGATGGGCGTCATGGGTGACACCCCGCCCGGGCGGGCCGGGGAGATCTGGGACATCGTCCGGAACAGCCGCGACGCGGGGGTCCGCTTCCTCCGGGAGCGCCATGCCGCCGGCGAGGAGATCCGGGGCTTCGAGGTGGACGCCGTCTGCCGGCAGGTCATCGTCGATGCGGGATTCGGGGACCGGTTCATCCATCGGACCGGGCATTCCATGGATCTCAAGCTGCACGGGAGCGGTCCGAACCTGGACGACCTGGAGACCCGGGACGACCGGCGCCTCATTCCGGGCGTCGGCTTCAGCGTGGAGCCGGGCATCTACATCCCCGACGAGATCGGCGTCCGGAGCGAGATCAACGTCCACTTCGGAGCCGACGGTCCCGAGGTGACGCCCCGCCAGCCCCAGGACGAGCTCATCAAGGTGGACGTCTAGTGCCCCGAGGCGGGCGCGCGGCGGTCCCCGCGGGCGAGCGCTCGTCGGGGCCGCCGCTGGTCTCGGTGGCGCTTCCGCTGCCGATCCACACGGAGTTCACCTACGCCCTGAAGGGGCCACACCCCGAGCCCGGGACCCGGGTCCTGGTGCCGTTCCACCGGGGTGAGCGGATCGGCTGGTTCGTGGGACCGGCCGAGGGGCCGCGTCCCCGACGGGTGCGATCGGTCCTCTCGATCCTGGAGGACGAGCCCTCGGCGTCGCCGGACCTGCTCCGTCTGGCCCGTTGGATGGCGGACTACTACGTGGCCCCCCTGGGCGTGGTGCTGGCCTCGATCCTCCCGTCGGTCCTCACCGACGTCTCCCGGGACCTCGTGGCGCTCACCGGGCCGATCCCGGACGGGGTCACGGCCCGGGCGGTCCGGCTGGCCCGGGCCCTGGAAGGGGAGGAGAGCCCCGTCCGGGTCTCCACCCTCCGGAAGACGCTGGGGATGGGCTCGATCTGGCCAGAGATCCGGCTCCTCCGGACCGCCGGGGTCCTGAGCCACGAGACCCTGTCCCCACGGGAGCCCACTGTCCGGACCCGGAGGTGGGTGGAGATCGCCCGGGAACTGCCGAACCTCGTGCAGCGGGACGAGGCCTTCGGGCGGGCCCATCGTCAGCGGGAGGCCTACGAGCACCTGGAGGCCGCCGGCGGCGGTGCGGAGCTCTCGTCGCTCACGGAGCAGGGCGGCTTCTCCCGCTCGGTGGTCTCGGGGCTCGAGGAGAAGGGACTCGTGGTGGTGGAGGACCGGGAGGAGATCCGGGATCCCTTCCGGCACCTTCCCGACGACCCGGGCGAGGTCCCGCCCCTCACCGACGCCCAGGCCGCCGTAGTGGCCGAGCTGACCGCGGCCATCGGAGAGCCGCTCCCCCGGCCCTTCCTCCTCCACGGGATCACCGGGTCCGGCAAGACCCGGGTCTACATCGAGCTGCTCAAGGCGGTGCGGGCCCGGGGCCAAGGGGCCATCGTGCTGGTTCCGGAGATCTCGCTGACCCCGCAGACCGTCAAGCGCTTCCGGGCCCACTTCGGGGACGATGTGGCCGTCCTCCATTCGGGCCTCTCCCAGGGGGAGCGCTACGACGCCTGGCGACAGCTCCGGGCCGGCGAGAAGACCGTGGCCGTCGGCGCCCGCTCGGCCCTCTTCGCCCCGGTGCGGAACCTGGGCGCCATCGTGGTGGACGAGGAGCACGACGGGTCCTACAAGCAGTCCGAGACGCCCCGCTACCAGGCCCGGGACCTGGCCGTGGTCCGGGGGGCGGCCCGGGATGCGGTGTGCCTCCTGGGCTCCGCCACGCCGTCCCTGGAGAGCTGGTCGAACGCCTCGGCGGGCAAGTTCCGGCTCCTGGAGCTCCCGGATCGGATCGGTGGCGCCGTGCTGCCCCCGGTCCGGACCATAGACCTCCGGGAGATCCGGAAGGGCGAGAGGGAGGGCGCGGGAGCCGGGCGTGGCCGTCCGGCCGGGGGCACGATCCTCTCCCCGGAGCTGGTGGAGGCGGTGAACGCCCGCCTGGAACGGGAGGAGCAGGTGATCCTGCTCCTCAACCGCCGGGGCTATGCGTCGTTCGTCCAGTGTCGGGAGTGCGGCGACGTCCGGCGCTGCATGCACTGCGCCGTCTCCCTGACCTACCACCGGACCACGGGTCGCGTGGTGTGCCACCACTGCCGCTACGAGGAGGCGGCGCCCACCCGGTGTGAACGATGCGGCTCCGACGACCTCGATTTCCGGGGCCTCGGCACCGAGCAGGTGGAGCGGGTCGTCACCGAGACCTTCCCAGGGGCCCGCATCGCCCGCATGGACGTGGACACCACGTCGGGCAAGTGGGCCCACCAGGACATCCTGGGGCGGGTGGAGCGCCGGGAGGTGGACATCCTCCTGGGCACACAGATGATCTCCAAGGGCCTGGACTTTCCCCAGGTCACGCTGGTGGGCGTCGTGAATGCCGACGTGGGGATCCACCTCCCGGACTTCCGGGCCACGGAGCGGACCTTCCAGCTCCTGAGCCAGGTGGCGGGCCGGGCCGGCCGTGGGCGGTTGGGTGGAGAGGTCCTCATCCAGACGTCGCTGCCGGACCACTACGTCCTGGAGGCCGTGAAGCGACACGACTACGTGGGGTTCGCGGCGCGGGAGCTGGAGGAGCGCACCACCCCGGCGTACCCGCCCCACGTGCGGCTCGCCAACGTCGTGGTGAGCAGCCCCGACGGGGACGTGGCCGCCGACCAGGCCGAGTCGGCGGTCCACTGGGTGGACGGGTGGCTTCGACGTCAGCGGGCGCCGGTGGAACGGGTCGGGCCCGCCCCCGCACCCATCGAGCGCCTCCATGCGCGCTGGAGGTGGCACTTCCTGCTGCGGTCGGAGTCACCCCGGGCCCTGGGGGCCCTCTGCCGGGACTTCATGACCGGGTTCCAGCCCCGAGGTCAGGACGTCCGCGTGGCGCTGGACCGCGATCCCGTGGCCCTCCTCTGAGGCCCCTCGGGCCCCGCATGTGCCCGGCCTCGGATCCCCTCGGCACCGCATCCAGGGGTGGGTGGAAGGTGGGCCCCCGAATGTCGTGCAAAAGGGGTGTAACGGGGATTGCTCGGCCGGCGTTTGGATCGTACAGTGGGGCGTGGACGCCACGTCCGGCCTCAGGAGGAGTCCATGGCGTGTCTGGCACTGAATGCTTCCTACGAGCCGCTGACGCTGGTTCCCACCCGGCGGGCGGTTCGGCTCGTCCTGGATCGCAAGGCCGAGATCCTGGAGACGGACGGGGACCGGGAGTTCCGCTCCGAGGCCCACTCGGTCCCGGCGCCGATCGTCATCCGGCTCGTCCGGTTCATCCACGTGCCCCGGCGCTTCCGGCGGCAGGTGACGAACACCTTCCTCTTCGCCCGGGACGACTACGCCTGCGGCTACTGCGGGAAGCACCGGCGGGAGCTGCGGGGTCGGCAGTTCCTGACCCGCGACCACATCCTGCCCACCTCCAGGGGCGGCGGGAACACCTGGGACAACGTGGTGACCGCCTGCTCCCCCTGTAACAACCGCAAGGGGGACCGGCTCCCCCGGGAGGCGGGCATGACCCTCCGGGTCTCCCCCCGGGAACCGAACTACGTCCACCTGGTCTGGGCCGTGCGCCGGGTGACGCCCATCCAGGCGAAGTGGATCGGGATGTTCTACGGCGACGACACGGTGGAGGCGCTGGAGAGCCTGGGCTGAATGCGTCCGCCCGGGACCGACGGCGGTTGCGCGTGGTCAGTCGTCCAGCCAGGCGTAGGGCCGCTCGTAGAACTGTCCGTACCCCCGGATGCGCCCGTCGAAGGTGTGCTCCTTCCAGGCGATGATCCATCCGCGGACCGGGTCCTGGGAGACCTCGTAGCTGAACCCCGGGACGTTCTTCCGCTCCGCCAGGAACCGGGCGAGACGTCCCGGCAGGTTGTCGATGCCCTCGACCTCGATCTCGAGGATCTCCCCCTCGAGCGCGGAATGGGCCTCGGCCTCGGCGAGCTGTACCGAGCGCAGTGCCTCTTCGAGGGCCGAAACGACCTCGGCGATCCCGTTCTCGGGCCCCATCCCCACGCGCCGCCTCAGCTCCCTCATGAGCCGCACCGTGCCAGGGGCCTCCAGGTCGTCCCGGATACCCTGGAGCTGCTGCTTCAGCCGGTCGTGCAGCCGAAGCAACTGGGCGTACTCCCGACGGGCCTCCGCGGGTTCTTCCAAGCGGTCCCTGCCTGTAGGGTCGAAGGGGTGGGTCACCGACGGTCGACTCTCCAAGTAACGAACTGGGCGAGGTCGCGGCAACCGGGATCGCGCCGACCCGTCACCCGGATCCGTCCTCGTCCTCGACGTCGTCCTCTTGTCGGTCGACGCCCTCCTCCGGCCCGTCTTCCAGGCCGGCGAGGAACTCCGCCTCCTGCTGCCGGGCCTCCCGGACGATCCGCGCGGTGTCCGAGTCCGGGTCCGTTCCGGCCCCTCCACCGTCGCCCTCGGGCTCGTCGTCGCGGTGGAAGGTGGAGCGGACCTCCCAGGCGAACACCATCCGGCGCAGCTCGCCCAGGAGCGTGAGGATGTCCGCGGTGCGGTCCAGGACCTCCCCGTTCTCCTCCATGCGCTGGAGGATGCGGGCGAACCGCTGCACCTCGTAGCGCAGCTTGCTGTCGGAGATGTCGTCGTAGCGTCCCATCGGGTCAGGCGTCCTTCCGTGTGATCCGGATGCGTGCGTCCACGGCCACCCCGCCCTCTGGGAACGCCAGGAAAGGGTTGATGTCGAGCTCGGCGATCCGGTGGTGCCGCCCCACGAGCCGTGAGAGCCGCTGCACGGCGTCCACCAGCGCGTCCTCGTCCACGGGCCCCTCCCCTCGTACCCCCGCCAGCAGCCGATGGCCCCGGATGGCGCGGATCATCTCCCGGGCGTCCTGCGCCGAGACCGGCTGGATGCGGAAGGTCACGTCCCGCAGCGCCTCCACGTAGATCCCCCCGAGCCCGAACATGAGTACCGGTCCGAAGCCCGGGTCCAGGTGCATGCCGAGGATCGTCTCCCGTCCGCCGTCCAGAAACCGGGTCACCAGGATACCCTCTACGACGGCTTCGGGTTCGGCGGTTCCGACCCGGTCCACGATCTCGTCCCAGGCTGCCCGGACGTCGGCCTCCCCCTGGACGCCCACCCGCACGCCCCCGACGTCGCTCTTATGGATGATCCCGGGGCTGACCACCTTGAGGACCACCCGACCGCCCAGCGTGGCGGCCGCCTCGACGGCCTCGTCCGCCGTACGGCACAGCACGTGTTCCACCACCGGGATCCCGCAGGCGGCCAACACCTCCAGCGCCTCGGGCTCCAGGAGATGCTCGCGTCCCCGGGCCGCGGCGTCGTCCAGGACCGAGGCCACCCGGGCATCGTCGATGTCGACGTCCTCGGGCTCCCGGACCGGGCGATCCAGCCAGCGGCGGTAGCGGTGGAGGGCCGCCAGGGCCCGGGCGGCCGACTCCGGGAAGGTGTAGGCCGGCACGCCGGCGTCGTGGAGCTCCGCCTTGCCCTCGGGAAGCCCCTCCCGCCCCATGAGCACCGCCAGGAGGGGCTTGTCGGGGCCGGCCCGCCGGGCCGCCACGATGCTCTGGGCCACGTCCACCTGGCGGATCCCCAGCGGCGGCACGAAGGCCGCCACCGTCGCGTCCACCCGGTCGTCCGCCAGGACGATGCCCAGGGCTTCGCGATACGTCTCCGAGGTCGCCGAGGCGATCATGTCGACGGGGTTCCGGACCGCCGCCTCGCTGGGGAGGAGGTCCCGGAGGCGGGCCTGCGTCTCGTCCGTGAGCTCCACCACCTCCAGTCCCGCCGCCTCCAGCGCGTCGGCGATGATGATCCCCGGTCCTCCGGCGTTGGTGACGATGGCCACCCGTCCGCCCCGGGGTACGGGCTGGTCTTCCAGCGCCATGGCGATGTCGAAGAGCTCCTCCACCGAGTCGGCCCGCAGCACCCCGCACTGGGCCAGCAGGGCGTCGGTGGCCAGGTCGGCGCCGGCCAGGGCGCCGGTGTGGGACGACGCGGCCCGGGCTCCCGCTCCCGTCCGCCCCGACTTCACCACCACGATGGGCTTCTTCCGGGTGACCCTCCGGGCGATCCGGGTGAAGCGCCGCGGGTTCCCGAAGTTCTCCAGGTACATGAGGATGACCCGGGTCCCGGGATCGTCCTCCCAGTACTCGATCAGGTCGTTGCCCGACACGTCCGGCTTGTTGCCCACCGAGACGAAGTGCCGGATCCCGATGCCGAGCTCGGCGGCGTAGTCCAGGATGGTCACCCCCAGCGCCCCGGACTGGCTCATGAAGCTCAGAGGCCCCGGCGGAGGCATGGTCGGGGCGAAGGTCGCGTTCAGGGAGACCTCGGCGTCGGTGTTGAGCAACCCCATGCAATTGGGCCCCACCAGGCGCATCCCGTGCTCCCGGACCACCTCCATCAGCTCCGCCTCCCGCGCGGCCCCCTCCGGGCCCACCTCCTTGAATCCGGCGGAGATGACCACCAGACCCCGTACACCCTTCTCGCCGCACTCCCGGGCCACGCCCACCACGTGCTCCTTGGGGATCACCAGCACCGCGAGCTCGACGGGACCGGGAATGGCCGACACCGACGGGTAGGCCCGCACCGAGTGGACCGCCTCGGCGGCGGGGTTGACGGGGTAGACCACCCCGGCGTACCCGTGGCGGATCAGGTTGTCCAGGATCTGGTACCCGATGGTGCCCGGTCGCCGGGAGGTCCCCACCACGGCCACGGACCGCGGCCGGAAGAGCACGTCGAGAGAAGGGTTCATGACGCCAAGCTACGCAAAGGGGGAGGCCCCCTCCATGGGCTCCGCCCGGGCCGAGCTCCAGCGCTCGGTGACGTTCCGGGCCGTCCACCGGTACCGTCGCCCCGGCCGTTCCGCGGCCGAGGATCGGGCCGTCTTCGGAGCGCTCGCGGACCCACACCCACACGACTACCGGCTCACGGTGGGCGTGGCGGGCCCGATGGAGCCGGTGACGGGGTTCGTGACGGACCTGCCCGCCCTCGACCGGTGTCTCGAACAGGTGGTGGGCCCTCTCCGGGACGGTGACCTCAACGCGCTGGTCTTTCCCGGCGGGGAGGAGCTCCCTTCGTGCGAGAACCTGGCCCGGTGGTTCTTCCGGGTGCTGGGGGAGCGGGTTCCTCCCCCGGCCGCCCTCCGTTGGGTGCGTCTGGCCGAGTCCGACGACCTCGCGGCCCGATTCCCCGCCGACTGACTTGCCCCGGGCGGGCCGGGGGCGTCACCCTGTCCGCGTCCCGCAACCCACCGCAGCCCATGACTCCCGACCCACCGCCCTCCCGACACAAGCCGACACCGGTCCGTCAGGCCCTCCCGGGGGACGCGCGACGTCCCGAGGTCCGGTTCGAAGGTCGCGCCCTTGAGCTGGACGACGGCACGCGCCTGTGGGTGGAGGAGCTGGGGTGGGGACAGAGCGGCCGGCGCGAGGACCCGGGATCCGTCCTCCTGCTGCTCGGGTTCCGGGCCGAGGACGCAGACGGCTTCGACCGCGAGGCGCTGGTGCCGGCTCGGAGGCTGGCCGAGCTGAGCCGGGAGGCGCTCCTGACGGCGCTGGAGAGCGCGGGGCGCTTCAAGGGGGTTCCGGCGGACCGGCCGTTCTTCGGCGAGGCCGGGCGGCGGTCCAGGGAGCGCCGGGGCCGACGGGGGCCCTCCCGCTCGGACTGATCGGCTGTTTCGGTTCGACACACCTGTTTGTCTCCCCGAGAGGACACATCGGAGGTCCGGACCCGGACCCGAACGGCCATAAACGCTTGTTTATGGCTCTTTTTCGTGGCCGGCTGCGTTCTGGCACGCCGGTTGCCCTTCTCCCGGTCGGAATCGTCGGTCGGGGCCCGGACGCACGTTCGGCCACCCCACCGCTTCGAATCACATCGTCCGATGTGGAGATACGGGATCATGGATCGAGAGAACAGGGTGGGGAAGAAGAGGGCGTCGCGGCACGAGCATCGTCCGTGTCCCGGGATCATCATCCATGGACGGGAAGACAAGCAGGTCGGCGAGCCGCGGATCCAGGCGTTCATCTGGGGCGGGGAGCTGCGTCCGCGACCCACGCTCCCCTACGGACGCCGGAAGGGTGCCGCCTGACCCGCGGCCTCCTCTGCAGCGTCTTCCAGCGGGCGCCCTCCGGTCCTCCGGGGGCGCCCGTTAGCGTTGGCGCCCGTCCCACCCGTCCGTCGCTTAACGCCGTCCCCACCCCGGGCGTCCCAAGAGCGTGAAGCAGGATGAACCCGAGTGACTGGAGATACGGATCATGAGGACGCACGGATGGTGGGCGGCGGCGATGGTGGCGGGGCTGGGGCTGGCGGAGGCCGGCGCGTTGACGGCGCAGGGACGCATGGGCCCCGGCCCCCGGGGCCCGGACCAGACGGCGGCCGCGGCCCTTCGCCTGGCCGACGAGCTCGAGCTGACCGAGGAGCAACGGAGCGCGTTGGAGGCGCTCCGGGGGGAGAGCCTCGAAGCTTTGGAGGCCTGGGAGCAGGAGACCCTCGAGGCACGGCAGGAGATGCGGGCTCGCATGCGGACAGCACCCCGGGACGACGCCGAGCAGCGGGAGGCGCTCCGGGCCGAGATGCGTGAGCGCATGGAGACGCTACGGGACCGACGGGCCGCCCTCACCGATCCCCTGCGGACCCGACTGGAGGAGATCTTGACCGCGGAGCAGCGGGAGACGCTGCGCTCGGAGCTGAGGACCCGCCGGCCGGGTGCGCGGAACGGCGGGCGGCGGGGGCCGCCACGCGCAGGACGCGGCGCCCGGGGTGCGCGGGACGGCCGGGTCGCACCCCTCGACGTCCGGCGCGGACCGGCGCTGTGGGACGACGCTCGCCGAGGTCCCGCCGCCGACCGTCGCGGATGGGCCCCTCGGTCCGGCTTCCGGAGGCCCGCCGGTGACCGTGGACGGTGGGACGGGGTGGGGGTGGCCGAGCCCGATCCCCGCGAGGGCTCGGATCGGGCCCGCTGATCCCCGAACATCCCCGGTGGGGTGGGGTTTGAGGACCGTCACCTCGGCGTGTCCGGCATCAACACCCCGCCCCCTTCCCGTGTCCCCATGACGAAAGCCGATGAGATCGGAGACGGCGAACTCGTCCAGCGGGCCTGTGCCGGCGAAGAGGAAGCCTATTCGACCCTGGTCGGGCGGTACATGCGGTCGGCGTACCTGGTGGCGTTCTCGGTGACGCGACGCCACGAAGACGCCGAGGACGCTGCGCAGGAGGCGTTCATGGTGGCGCTTCAACGCCTGGAGGAATGCCGGAACCCGGATCGGTTCGGAGGCTGGCTCATGACCATCGTGCGGAACCGGTCGAGGAACCTCCTCCGGCGGGAGTCGCTGAGGGAAACCTCCACCCTCCCGGAGACGGCGTCGAGCGATCACCCGCTCCCGGACCGGGTGACGGAGCGCCGGGAACTGGGCCAGCAGTTGAACGAAGCATTGGCGACATTGACGAACGTGCAGCGGGAAGTCGTGCTCCTGCACGATCTTGAAGGTTGGAAGCACCGCGAGATCGCGGAGCAGCTGGGGTTGCCGTCGGGCACGGTCCGATCGCATCTCCACTTCGCGCGGAAGGCGCTGCGAAGTTGCCTCGATGGGGTGGTGGGTGACCACGCAAACGGATCTACACTCTCATGAGCGACATGAACTGGTTTCCCGGAACCGATGACGATGGGCCCGACGAGCAGGTCGGCGCCTGGCTGGGTGAGGTCGACCCGGGTCGGACGAGCGCGACCTACTGGATGCGGTTCCACCGGGAGACGGTGGAGGCCGCCGGGTTCGAGCTCGCCCGCCGCCGCCGCGAGGCGGGCCGGACGGTGACGGGCGTGGTCTCCTCCTGGAGCCGTGCCGTGGTGTCCGCGGCCCTGGCCGCAGCTGCGGCCGCGGGGATCTTCCTCGCCCAGCCGGGCACCTTCCTGAACGGAACGGCGGAGGTCGGCGACGCCCACGCCCTGGTGGAGGAGGTCCTCTCCCTCGGCCTCACCGAGGCCGAGCCCATCGAACTCTCCCCCGAGGGGGGCGAGGACGAGGTGCTCCGCTTCGCGTCCGAGAGGTTCTGATGAAGAGTCACTCCCAGGCCACCTTCACCACCGCGCTCGTGCTGGTGGTGGTGTTCGGCTCCGGTGCCCTGGTCGGTGCCGCGGTCGACGGGCTCCGTGGCGGGGAAGACCCCGAGGAGCAGGTGAGGGAGGACGGGGAGGGGGAGCAGGAGCGGCGCCGGACCCCCATGTACGAGCAGGTGGGGATCAGCGACGAGCAGCGCGTCGTGATCGACTCCATCATGGTGGCGAACCGGACCAAGGTCCGGGCCGAGCGTGCCGAGTACGACTCCGCCTACCGGGCCATCGTCGAGGAAACCCGCGCGGCGATCCTCTCCGTAATGAATCCGGAGCAGCAGGTGCAGTACGATTCGCTGCTCGCCGAGAGCGACGCCCGCCGGGCGGCGCGGGAACAGGAAGAGAGGGGGGGGAACCGTGAGTGAGGCCGTCATCCGCACCGAGGGGATCGTCAAGCACTACGTGCTGGGGGCCGAGACGGTCCGGGCGGTCCGGGGCATCGATCTCACGATCATGCCCGGTGAGTTCGTGACGGTCATGGGTCCGTCGGGGAGCGGGAAGTCCACGTTCATGAATATCCTCGGGTGCCTGGACGTGCCCACCGAGGGGAAGTACTGGCTGAACGGAAAGTTCGTCAGCGACATGAGCGAGGATCAGCTCGCCGCGGTGCGCAACCGGGAGATCGGGTTCGTCTTCCAGACCTTCAACCTCCTCCCCCGGGCGACCTGCCTCCACAACGTGGAGCTTCCCCTCATCTACGCGGGGCTGCCGGCCAAGGAGCGGGTGGCGAAGGCCCGGGAGAAGCTGGAGCTCGTGGGCCTGGGGGACCGGATGGACCACAAGCCGCCGGAGATCTCGGGCGGACAGCGCCAGCGCGTGGCCATCGCCCGGGCCCTGGTGAACGAGCCCGCGCTGCTGCTGGCGGACGAGCCGACGGGAAACCTCGACTCCGCCACCTCGACGGAGATCATGGACATTTTAACGAAGCTCAATCAGGCGGGTCAGACCATCGTGCTGGTCACGCACGAGCACGACATCGCCGAGTACGCCAAGCGGCAGGTCCACCTCCGCGACGGCCTCATCGAACAGGACTTCCTGAATCAACCGAGTGGAGTTGCGTCATGACGAAGGGCATGTGGAGGATCGCGCTCGCGACCGTGATGGTGGCGGCGTGCTCCACTGGTGAGGCGGCGGAGGAGCCCACGGTCGCAACCACCGGGCTGACCCGGGGAGATCTGCGGATCACCGTCGAGGCCACCGGCACCGTCGAACCGATCCGGAAGGTCGAGGTCAAGTCCAAGGCGTCGGGAGAGATCCTCCGTCTACACGTGGACGTGGGCGACGAGGTCGAGCCCGGAACGCTCCTGGCCGAGGTCGACCCCCGGGACGTCCGCAACGCCTTCGAGCAGGCCGAGGCGGACCTGGCCCTGGCCGAGGCCCGGGCGGACATCTCCACGCAGCAGCTGGCGCGGCAGCGGGAGCTCCTGGCCGCAGGGGTCGTGACGCAGCAGGAGCTGGAGTCCGCCTCCCTGGACGAGGCCAACTCCCGGGCGAGCCTGGTGCGGGCCCGCACGGACTACGACCTGGCGGAGCTCCGTCTTCGGGACGTGACGATCCAGGCCCCCATGCTCGGGACCATCCTCGAGCGGAACGTCGAGGAGGGGACGGTCATCCAGTCTGCGTCGGGCAACGTCTCCGGCGGCTCGGTCCTCTTCGTGATGGCCGCCCTCGAGCAGATGCAGGTCCGGACGCTCGTGGACGAGACCGACATGGGACAGCTGGCGGCCGGGATGTCTGCGATCGTCCAGGTGGAGGCCTATCCCGAGCGCTCCTTCCGGGGCGTGGTGGAGAAGATCGAGCCCCAGGCCATGGTGCAGCAGAACGTCACCATGTTCCGGTGATCGTCACCCTGGACAACCGGAGCGGGCTGCTCCGACCCGGGATGAACGCCGAGGTGGAGATCCTCATCAACCAGGCCACCGACGTCCTGCTGGTCCCGAACGGCGCCATGGTGGGCGTGCGGGACGTGGGTCCCGCCGCCATGGCCCTCGGGCTCGATCCCGAGACTCTCGACCTGGGCGCCCTCGCCGGAGGCGGGATGCGGCGGCCGGGTGGAGCGGGTGGTGCCGCCGGACAACGGCAGGCCCGGCCCGCCGCGGCGACCGACGGTGCGGACAACGGAACCCAGGTGCCGGGGGACTCGGCCCGGGCGGGAATGGCACGACTGCGGGCGCAGGTGGAGAGCGGCGAGATCACCCAGGACTCCATGCGGGCCGTGATCCGGGCGCGGATGGCGGCAGGGGACCCCCGGGACGCGTCGCCCGCAGGCGGAATCGACGCGGAGGCCCGGCCCAGCGTGGTGTTCGTGATGAACGCCCAGGGTCAGCCGGAGCCCCGGGTGATCCAGGTGGGGCTCAGCGACTGGGACAACACCCAGGTCGTCTCGGGCCTCGACGGGGAGGAGACGCTGGCGGTGGTGGGTGCGGCCCAGCTCCAGGCCCAGCAGGCCGAGTGGCTCGAGAGGATCCGCTCCCGCAGCGGCGGGTCGCCCTTCGGCGGACGGCGGTAGGCGGAGTCGCACGATGCGCCTCATCGTCGAGATCATCGCGGTGGCCCTGGGCGCCATCCGGGCGAACGCCCTGCGCTCCGTCCTCACCACCCTCGGCATCGTCATCGGCGTCGCCGCCGTCATCGCCATGGTGGCCCTGGGCGAGGGTGCCCAGGCCCGGGTCGAGGCACAGATCCAGCAGATGGGGACCAACGTCCTGACCATCCGCCCCGGCCAGCAGATGTTCGGCGGCGTGAGCCGGGACGGCACGACCCAGCTCACCCAGGAGGACGCCATCGCGCTCCGGGACGAGGCCGAGGGACTCCTCCGCATCGCCCCCGAGGTGAGTTCCCGCCAGCAGATCAGCTACCTGCGCTACAACACGAACAACTCCATCGTGGGGACGTGGCCCGAGTACTTCGACATCTACAACTTCGAGCTGGAGGCGGGCCGCTACTTCAACCAGGGTGAGGTCCAGGGCCGCCGGCGCGTGGCCATCCTGGGATTCGGTGTGCCGGAGGAGCTGCAGACGCCCGCGGCCGTTCTGGTGGGCCGGACGATCCAGATCGGCGGACAGCCCTTCGAGGTCATCGGCGTGATGAAGGAGAAGGGTGAGGCGGCCTGGTTCCGGCCCGACGAGAACGTCTTCGTGCCGGTCACCACGGCCGTGTACCGGCTCTTCGGCGGCCGCGAGCGCATGAACGCGATCTATGCCGCCACCCCGACGCCGGCCGGGATGGACGAGGCCTTCGCCATCATCGACCGGGTCCTGCGTCGTCAACACCGGATCCGACCCGGCGAGGAAGCGGACTTCAACATCCGCAACTCCGCGGACCTGCTGTCGACCTTCAACGAGACCAACCAGACCTTCACCTACCTGCTGGCCGGGATCGCCGCGGTCAGTCTCCTGGTGGGAGGCATCGGCATCATGAACATCATGCTGGTGAGCGTCACCGAGCGGACCCGTGAGATCGGGACCCGGAAGGCGCTGGGGGCGACCCGGAAGGCGATCCTGCTCCAGTTCCTCATCGAGGCGCTGGTCCTCTGCTTCCTCGGCGGCATCCTGGGGATCGCCGCGGGCGTCGGAAGCGCCAAGGCCTTGTCGGTCTTTGCCCAGTGGGATACGAAGGTCGCCATGGAGGCGGTCTACGCGGCCCTTGGGTTCTCGGTGGCCATCGGCCTCTTCTTCGGCATCTGGCCCGCCCAGCGGGCCGCCCGCCTCAACCCCATCGAATCCCTCCGGTACGAGTAGGGAGTCAGGCGGGAGAGGGCGCCGGCCGGGCCGGCGCTCCCATGCAAAGGGGGCGGACCGGGATCGATCCGGTCCGCCCCTTTTCGCGTGTCGGAGGGTGGTGTGCCGCCGCCACCCGGCGTGACCACGGGGCCCGGCCGCCGGACTCCGTCGCTCAGCGGAGGGTGAGGGTCCGCTCCTCGCCTCGCCGCAGCACCGTGAGGGTCCGGCCGCCGGCGCTGGACAGGTGCATGCGGAGCTCGTCGAGGGTCGCGACCCGCCGCGAACCCGCCTGGACGATCACGTCGCCGGCCCGGAGCCCCGCGTCGGCCGCCGGCGTCCCTTCCGCCACCTCGGTCACCAGCAGTCCCTGCTCCGCGCCGAAGTAGAGCCCGAGGGAGGGATTCAGGGCCCGGAGCTCGGCGCCGGCCACCCGGCTCAATCCCGTCACGAACGGGGCCAGGGGCCGGGCTTCGTCGAGGGTGCGCCACTCCGTCCGCTCCCCGGACACCCGGGCGCGGCGCAGCGCCTCCCGCTCCGGGGCCACGACGACGCGGTTGGTCACCACGGGCTCGCCACCCGGCGCCACACGGACCTCGGCGCGCACCAGGCCGGGCAGAGGCGTGAGCTCCTCACGGCGGATGGCGTCGGGGGTCTGGACGACCCGGGTGGTCACGTCTCCCGACGGCCCCACCAGCACGATGTGCGTGGTGATGGAGTCCCGACCCACCTGCTCCACGCGGATCGTCGGAGCGAAGTAGGCGCTGGCGTTGGCCACCCGGGGCGCCGCCGGCTCGTTGGCCTCGTCCGCCAGGATCCGGACCAGCCGGGTGTGGACCGAGTCCAGCTGCTCCTGGAGCCGGACGGCCACGATGCGGGACGGCTCCGGTCGGGCCCCCGCGACCACGGCCACGTCGAGCTCGCCCCCGTCCCGCCGCACGCCGAGCGCGATGGGGTCGCCGGGCTGGAGCCGGCCGATCAGAGAGCGGAAGCGCTCCGCCGACACGGGCAGGTCGTTGACCCGGACCACCTCGTCACCGGCGCGCAGCCCTGCCTCCCAGGCCGGGCTGCCCGGCAGAACGTCCGACAGGACGATCGCCCCCTCCGGCTGGCCGGGCCCCCGGGTCAGCTGGATGTTCACCCCCAGCCAGCCCGCACCGACGGCGGCGGGCGCCGCCGCCGGCTGCGGCACCTGCGCACCCCCCGAAGCGGGGAAGGTCGTCGCCAGGGCCGCCAGCGCCGGCAGCGTCCACCGCCGCGCGACCCGGGTCAGGGACTCAGTACCAGTCATCCGCCGTTCCGACCTGTCGAAGGGTGGCCTGCCGGGTCGCCTGACGCTCCGCCAGGGCCGAGGCGAGGAATCCGTTGATCACGGGATCCGCCGGGGCCTGCTCCAGGGCCGCCTGTCCCGCCGCCACCAGATACTCCAGGGCCGCCAGGCGGGACTCCGGCGTCGTGGCCCGGGCGGTCCCGCCCTCGGCGTCCAGGAGCTGCCGGTACTGGACCAGGGCGTCCATGTACCGGCGTTCCGCCAGCCGGACCGCCGCCTCGGCCTCGGGCAGGGTTGAGACCGACGAGGCGGTGAACGCGTAGGGCGAATCGCCGCCGCCGCCCAGCGCCGTGGGACCGGCCAGGGGGCCCCGGGAGGCCAGGGACATGCCGAGTCCCGTCCCGCCCAGGAAGAGGAGGATGGTGGCGGCGACCTTCATCCAGGCCGGGGTCCGGGCCAGCCCGAAGAGCTCCCGGTTCGGCCGGGCGAGCCCCTCGCTGGTGAGGCGGGCCTCCAGGATCGTCCAGTCCCCGAGGGGGGGGCGGATCTCCGGCAGTCGTCCCAGCGCCAGCGTCTGCTCGGTGAGGGCTTCCAATTCCCCGCGGCATTCGGCGCATTCCGCCAGGTGGTGCCGCTCGCCACGGTCGGGGGCTTCGCCGACCAGCCGGGCCAGGGTCTCGAGGGTCAGATGTTCCATGCTTCCGCTCCCTGTTCAGTGTCCGTCCGGTCGAGGCCTCCGAGGAGGGTCCGCATCCGGGCCCGGGCCTTGAACAGCTGTGATTTCGACGTCCCGGAGGCCACCCCCAGGGCGTCGCCGATCTCTTCGTGGGTGTAGCCCTCCACGTCGTGGAGGATCAGGATCTCCCGCATCCCCGGCGGCAGCGAATCCATCGCCGCTTCGAGGCGCTGCTCCAGGAGGGTGTCTCCGATCCGGGGGGCCACCGGCAGCGTCTCCGGCATGGGGGCCTCCCGCTTCCGCCGCGTGTCGGAACGCCTCAGCGACTGCAGGGCCGCGTTCACCGCGATCCGGTGCAGCCAGGTCGAGAACCGGGCGTCTCCCCGGAAGGTGGGAAGGGCCCGGATGGCGCGGATCCACGCCTCCTGAGCGTAGTCCTGGGCGAGGTCGTCGTCGCCGGCGATGCGCCGGACCACGGCGTACACGCGGGGAGCGTACCGTTCGTAGAGGGAGCGGATCGCGGGTCCGTCTCCACCGCACGCCCTCTGGATCAATTGTGCTTCGGTCAAGGCACTCCGTCCTGGTCGGGAAGTCACCCCTGTGATGGCATCCACCCTCCTTACGGTTGCCCGTTCCCGGAGGTTGCCCGCTCCCGGCGTTCACTCGACCTTGGCATTGAACCCACCTGGATCTCCGGAGGCCCCCTGAACCCCCTCGACGCTCCCCCCCGCACCGACCCCCCGGGCCCGTTCACCGGGTCCCGGGTCCGGTACATCGAGGGGCTGGTGGTGGCGCTGGTCTCCATCACGCTCTTCCTCGTGGCTCGGCTGGCTCTCGGGGGGGCGGGCGTGGGCGGGATCGCGTTGGCCGAATGGTTGGCGTTGGCCCTGGCGCCGGTGGGGATCCTCGTCTTCCGGGAGCGCTCGGTGGGGCACGCCCTGGGGCTGGGGCCCCTCCCGGAACGGGGGTTTCGGGCCGCGGTCCTCCTGGGGCTGGGTGCGCTGCCCATGGCCTGGTTCGCCCTCTGGGTGGCCTCGGTCCTGGCGCCTCCGGACGTGGAGGTGGTCCGGGCCATGGGGCGCGAGCTGGTGGCGTCGGACCGGGGCGAGCTGGTCCTTCTCCTGGCCTTCGCCGCCCTGACGCCCGCCCTGTGCGAGGAGGTCCTCTTCCGGGGGCTCTTGTTGAACACGCTCCTCCGCCGGCACTCCCCGCCGGTGGCCATCGGTGTGAGCGCCCTGGTGTTCAGCGTCCTCCACTGGACGCCGGCGGCGGCGGCCCGGGTCGCCCCGACCTTCCTCCTGGGCCTGATCCTGGGATGGGCCGTGTGGCGGTCCCGCAGCCTGTGGATCGGCGTGCTGGTCCACCTGGTGTACAACACCACGCTCCTGGTGGGGGCAGCCGCCTCCCTGGGGCCCGGTCCCGCGAGACCCCAGGAACCGCCGACCCTGGTGATCCTGGTCGGGGTCGCCTTCCTGGCGGCAGGTACGCACTTTCTGATGCTCGGCAGCCCCTCCTCCCGCACCCCCACCACCGCTCCATGACCGACCCGAGACGCCCCGGCGCCACCCACCTCGAGTGCACCGCCACCGGAGAGCGGTTCGACAGCGAACGGCTCCACGGGCTGTCGCCCGCCGGGAAGCCCCTGTTCGCCCGGTACGACCTGGAGGCCGTCCGGGCCGGGTTCACACCGCCGGCCGTCGCCTGTCGCGCCGCGGACCTGTGGCGCTACGCGGAGGTCCTGCCGGTCCGGGACCCCGCCATGCAAGTGTCCCTCGGCGAGGGTTGGACCCCGCTCCTGGATGCGCCGCGTCTGGCGGACCGGCTCCGGGTCGGCCGCGCCTGGGTCAAGGACGAGGGCCAGAATCCCACCGGCAGCTTCAAGGCCCGTGGGATGGCGCTGGCCGTGTCCCGGGCGAAGGAGCTCGGTGCCACGGAGCTGGCGGTGCCCTCCGCCGGGAACGCCGGCAGCGCCGCCGCGGCCTACGGGGCCGCTGCCGGGATGCCGGTCCACGTGGTCGTGCCCTCCGACACGCCCCTCCCCATCGTCGAGGAGATCCGGGCCCTGGGCGCGGACCTGCGCCTCCTGGACGGGCTCATCAGCGATTGCGGGGCGGAGGTCCGGAAGGGCGTCGCGGAGCACGGCTGGTGGGACCTGTCGACCCTGAAGGAGCCCTACCGGGTCGAGGGCAAGAAGACGATGGGGTACGAGCTCTTCGAGCAGCTCGGGGGGCGGCTTCCGGACGCCATCGTCTACCCGACCGGGGGCGGCACGGGCCTGATCGGCATGTGGAAGGCCTTCGACGAGATGGAGGCCCTGGGCTGGATCGGAGCCGAGCGTCCCCGCATGTACTCGGTGCAGGCCGCGGGGTGCGCTCCAATCGTCCGGGCCTTCGAGCAGGGGAAGCGGGACGCCGGGTTCTGGGAGGGGGCCGCCACCTTCGCCTCGGGTCTCCGGGTCCCGGGGGCGGTGGGGGACTTCCTGATCCTGGACGCTCTGCGCGAGTCGGGAGGGTCGGCGGTGGCGATCCCGGATCGGGACATGGCCACCTGGGTCGCCCACATGGGACGGGACACCGGCGTCTTCGCCGCCCCGGAGGGCGGGGCCGTGGCGGCGGCGGTCGCGGTGCTCCGGGACCAGGGCCGGCTGGGCGAGGAGGACGAGGTCGTCCTCTTCAACACCGGTAGCGGCCTCAAGTACGTGGGGATGGAGCCCCTGGACGGATGAGGTGGGTCGAGTTCCTCGCCGGGGCCGCGGTGGGCGCCGTCCTGGTGCTGGCCTGGGTGCGTCGCCGTCGGGTCCTGAGGGAGCGGATCCAGCAGGCGTCGGCCTCGCTGGACGACCGGGCGGTGGAGGAGATCATCCACCGGGGCGTGCTCGAGGTGGAGGGGGACGAGCCCCTGGACCTGGACGAGATCGCCGAGGCGGAGCGGGCCTTCTGGGAGACCGAGGAGTGGGATCCCGCCGAGGAGGATCGGGCCTGACGGGATCCGGTCCGCCCCGGGTCAGCGCAGCCAGCGGTACGAAGCCCCCGGCAGCGGCACGATCCGCTGGGCTGGGGGCGTCTCGTCCTCCGGGTCGGTGCGGCGGATCGCCAGAGCCCGGCTGAACCCCAGCTCGGCCCCAAGGAACTGGTCGTCCTGGAGCTCCCACTGGAAGCCCACCGGCGCCCGGGCCACCAGGGCGACGCCCGTCCTCTCGTCGGGGGGGAAGGCCAGGACGGTCCACAGCCCCAGGCCCACCACGCCCCGGAAGTCGCCGCCGCCCAGCGTGTTCTTGTAGACGGTCGAGAGGCTCACGTCCCGGAAGGCCCAGGTCCCCACCAGGACCTCCACGCTGCCCCAGCTGCCGACACGCTCCATCACGAAGCCGACCGTGCTCACACCGCCCACCGAGATCCCGAACCGCCAGCCCTCGGCGTCCTGGGCCTCGGCCGCCCGGGTGGACAGGACCAGGAGGGCGACGGCGAGGAGCGGGAGGGCGAGGAGGCGGCGCATGCCGGAATATGCCGGTCGGACCATTCCGTGCCACCCCGGGCCGGGGTAGGTTGCCCCATGCCCGTTCCACCGTCCAC